>NZ_JBFACU010000006.1:0-322290 GCF_040641015.1 Streptomyces sp. NPDC021356
TGCTGGTCCGCCGTTACCTGTCCGACCCCGTGGTCCACTCCGTCGACCCGTCGGCCGGGGCCGTCACCACCATGGAGCACCACGTGCTCCACGTGGACGACACGGACAAGCGCCGGACCACGACGGAGATCGCGGCGCGCGACGGCCAGGTGATCATGTTCCTGGACACCAAGCACGCGGCGGACCGGCTGACCAAGCACCTGCTGAACAGCGGCGTGCGCGCGGCGGCCCTGCACGGCGGCAAGTCCCAGCCCCAGCGCACCCGGACCCTGGACCGGTTCAAGGACGGGCGGGTGACGGTGCTGGTGGCCACCAACGTCGCCGCGCGCGGCATCCACATCGACCACCTCGACCTGGTCGTCAACGTGGATCCGCCCAGCGACCACAAGGACTACCTGCACCGCGGCGGCCGCACGGCCCGCGCCGGCGCCTCCGGCAGCGTCGTCACCCTGGTCACGCCTGACCAGCGCCGCGACGTGAGCCGGCTGATGGCCGCGGCCGGCATCCGCCCGCAGATCACGCCGGTACGGGCCGGTGACAGCGAACTGAGCCGGATCACGGGCGCCCAGGAGCCGTCGGGAGTCCCCGTCGTCATCGTGGATCCGCCCGCGGAACCCGCCCCGCGCCGCGCCGCGCCGTCCTCGGCCCGCGGACGCGGTCGCCGAAGCGGCAGCGGCGGCGCGGGCGGTGGCGGCAGGAGCGGCAACGGAGCCGGCCGGAGCAGCGGGAGCAGCAACGGAGCCGGCCGGAGCAGCGGGACCGGCAACGGCGGTGGCCGGAGCAGCGGGAGCGGCAACGGCGGTGGCGGGGGCAAGGGCCGTCCCGCGGAGGAGGCGCCGCGCCGCGGTGCGCGGCGACAGACCGCCGCGGGCCCGGGCCGGCGCCCCTGAGGCACTCCCCCCGCCCCCTCACACAGGCGGGCGGGGACACCACCCGGCCGGACCGGCGCCTCACTGCTCCGAATAGCTGAGGTCGCCCACGGTCCAGGCGCTGACGTCCTTGATCGCCACCCGGTACATCCCGCCCGTCTCCGGGATGCCGACGGTGCCCTGCACGATCCGCGCGAGGTGGAAGTGCAGGTGCGTGGGCATCCCGCCGGGCCCGGACCGCGCCGTACTCCGGTGGCCGGTGAAGACGTCGGAGAACGGGCCCAGCCGCTCCGACGTCCTCAGGACCTCCGAGACGCGCTCGCGCCACATGCTCTCGGGAGCCAGTCGGCCGGTGATGACGGCACCGTCGACGACCACTGTCAGCGGCATCTGATTGCTCGGTTCCGACTCCACCATCGCTGCGACGGCGGTGAGCAGCTCATCAGCGTTCGGCATGGAGGCGATTCTATGCAGCGGGCCGCCCCGCCCCCGCACGGGATCGAGCCGTCGTCCGCCCCGCGCGGGCCCTCACTTGATGCCCGTCGTCGCGATGCCCTGGACGATCTGCCGCTGGAAGACCAGGAAGACCGCGATGAGGGGCAGGAACCCGAGGACCGAGGAGGCCATGACCTCGGCGTACTGGATGTTGCTGTTGTTGACCAGGGAGGCCAGGCCGACCGGGATGGTCTGCGACTTGGTCTGGTTGAGGACGAGCAGCGGCCAGAGGAAGGAGTTCCACGAGGTGATGAAGGTGAGGATGGCGACCGTGGAGGCGGCCGGGCGGCACAGGGGCATGCAGACCGTGGCGTAGACCCGCCACCAGCTCGCCCCGTCCAGGCGGGCCGCCTCGATCAGGGCGCGGGGGATGCCGCGGAAGAACGCCTGGAAGACGAAGACGGACACCGGGGCCGCGACCGAGGGCAGGATGAGGGCCCAGAAGGTGCCGAGCAGGTGCAGTGACCGGTACTCGATGAACTGCGGCAGCACCAGCGCCTCGCTCGGCAGCATCAGCCCGGCCCCCACCAGGGCCAGCACGGCGGTCCGGCCGCGGAAGCGCAGCATCGCCAGCGCGAAGCCCGCCATCGAGCAGAAGACCACCGTGAAGAGCACGGCGAGCGTCGAGATGACCAGGCTGTTCAGGTACCAGCTGCCGATGGGGTAGTTGTCCCACGCGTAGGAGTACGCGTGCAGGGACCAGCCGCCGGCGAACGGCGAGGTCGGGTTCTGGGTGATCGACCCGTCGGAGCGCAGCGAGGTGATCAGCGCCCAGGCGAACGGCACCAGCCAGATCAGGGCGAACAGGGTCAGGCAGACGGCGCAGAGCCGGTTGAAGAGCTTCGTGCGGTCGAGCGCGGGCGAGGCGGACCCCGTGGTGGGCCGCGGCTGGGTGACGGTGGTCAAGGTGTCCTCCACTCAGGCCGCGGAGCCGGCCGCGCGCCGGCGCCGCAGCCCGTACCAGGCCGCTGATACCGCGACGATGATGACGAAATAGACCATGGTGGCGGCAGCGCCGTAGCCACCCCGGTAGGAGGTGAAGCCGGTGTCGTAGATGTACTCGATGACCGGCCGGGTGGATTGGTTCGGGCCGCCGGTCAGCAGCAGGTAGATCTGGTCGAAGACCTTGAGCGAGGCGAGGATCTGCAGGATCAGCACCAGGCTCGTGGTCCGGCCGAGCAGCGGCACCGTGATGTGCCGGATCTGCTGCCAGGGCCCCGCGCCGTCGATGGCGGCCGCCTCGTAGACGTCCGGCGGGACGTCCTGGATCGCGGCGGTGTAGAGGACGAAGTTGAAGCCGAACGTCCACCACAGCGTCATCAGCGTCACCGCGGTCCAGCCGCCCGCGGTGCTGCCGATGAAGTCGGGCACCGGCAGCCCCACGGCGCCGAAGAGCTTGGGCAGCAGCCCGATCTGCGGGGTGTACATCCACAGGAAGATCAGCGCGACCACGGACGAGGGCACCACGTACGGCGCGAAGAAGGCCAGACGGTAGAAGGTCCGGCCGCGCGGCATGCGGGCGGCGAGGATGGCGAAGGCCAGCGCGAGGACGACCAGCGGCGGGGTGGTCAGCAGGGTGAAGAGCACCGAGTGCCACATGGCGTCCCAGAACAGCGGGTCGCCGACCACCTCGGAGTAGTTCGACAGGCCGACCCAGTCGCCCAGGCCGTCCTTGACGGTGGTGGTGTTGAAGAAGCTGAGGACCACGCCCACGAGCAGCGGGCCGACCAGGAACAGCAGGTAGATCACGAGGAAGGGGGCGCTCAGCAGCGCACCGGCCCGGCGTTCGGAGCGGGGCGGACGCTCGCGCGCCGGGGTGAGCGCGGGTGCCGTGGGTGCCGGTCGCGTCGGGACGGCGGTCGTCATGGTGGCTGCCTCCTACTTCATCGTGACCGGCGGTCGGGCCGTGGTGTAGCGCTTCAGGTCGGCGCGCATGCCGGCGACCGCGCCCTTGGGGCTGGTCCGCCCGGAGAGGACGTCGATGATCGTCGAGCCCACGGTGCTCTGGAAGTCCGAGCCCGCGCCGGTGTACCAGGCGGCGGGGTCGTACTGGGCGTCGAAGGCGGCCCGCACGTAGTTGCGCTGCGGGGACTGGTCGAGGAACGCCTTGCTGCGCTGGGTCGGCAGCCACGCGGGGATGTGGCCGCCCTGCGCCCACACGGCGCTGTTGTCCAGCAGGCTCTTGATGAACCGGGCCGCGTCGCGGGTGCGGGCCGCGGAGCGGGCGGCGTTGCGCGGGACGACCAGCGCGTGCGAGTCGGCGTACGCCACCGGCTTGGGGCCGAGCAGCGCCGGGAAGGGCACGACGTCGAAGCGGAAGCCCTTGACCAGCCGGTACGAGGGGATCTGCCACTCGCCGTCGAAGAGGAAGCCGGCCTTGCCGGTGCTGAACAGGGCGTTCGCGCCGGAGCCGTTGAGGCTCCTGGGCATCAGGCCGCCCTCGGTGAGGCTCTGCATGAAGGCGAACGTCTCCCGCATCGCCTCCTCGTCCATGCTGATCCGGGTGCCGGAGTCGGTGACGATCGGCCCGGCGAGACCGGAGTAGATCATGCTGAAGTACCGCCACGCGGTGGACGGGTCGGCGGTGATCGACATCACCGCCCCGTACTGGGCGCCGCCCTCCTCCTTCATCGCCTTCACGGCGGTCAGGAAGTCCTCCTTGCCCTTGAGCGGGATGAGGCCGTCGCCGGCGGCGTTCAGGAGGCCGGCCTTGCGGGCCAGGTCCACGTTGTAGAAGAGCACGAAGGGGTGCGTGTCCAGGGGGACGGCGTACGCCGTCCCGTCCACGGTCGCCTTCTTCCAGGCGGCGGGCGTGAAGCGGTCCGCGGTGACGCCCAGCTCCGCGACCCCGGTCCGCTCGACGGGCTCCAGCAGGCCGGCGGCGGCCAGCAAGGGCAGCCGCGACAGATGGGCGATGCCTACGTCCGGGGGCGTGCCGCTCGCCGTGGCCAGGGCCAGCTTCGTGTAGTACGGGTTGCCCCAGCCCAGGATGGTCGCCTCGACCGAGGTGCCGGGGTGGGTCTTCCGGAAGGCGTCCTCCATCAGCACCATGTTGGCGCCGTCACCGCCGGTGAAGAGGTTCCAGAAGATGACGTCCGCGGTGTTCGGCTGCGAACCCGTCAGGCCGGACGCGAGCGGGGAGGAGCACGCCGCGAGCCCTCCGGTCAGGGCAAGGCCGCCGCCGAGGGCCAGGAACCGCCGGCGCGCCAACGCTCCGCTCATAGGGGTATCCACCTCGTCACCTCGATGTGAACTCGATGGCGCAGACCTTGGCACACGTTTTGCAACGATGCAATAGATCGGCGGAAAGTAGCCTTGCGCACGGGTTCGGCCACCAGGGGCGGAGTACCGGCGACGGGTGGCGCGGCCTCTGGGACGACGGGCGGCGGCGGGCGACCGCTGCGGCGGCGGACGGCCGCCGGGGCGTCTCCGGTCGGTCAGCCCGCTGTCGGACACTGCGGAGCCTGGGGGCGCGGGCTCGTGGCGCCGAGGGAGCCCGCGGGCTCTGCGTGGCTTGCGACCCCGACGGGGCCTGCGGGCTCTACGGGCTCCACGGACTCCAAGGGCTCCACGGGCCCTGCCGGCTCTACGGCCCTACGGCCCCCACGGCCCCCACGGGCCCTACGGGCTCTGCGGGCCCTGCCGGCTCTGCGGCCCCACCGGCTCTACGAACTCTGCGGGCTCTGCGCTCGTGTGAACCCGTAGCTCCGCTCCACCTTCGCCACGTGCAGCGTGTAGCTCTGGTACCACTGGTCCCGCCCGCGCTTCTGCGCCGCGCGGTGCTCGGCGTCGGACCGCCACTTCGTGAGTGCCTCGGCGTCGCGGAAGTACCCGACGGTGATGCCCAGACCGCCGGGAGTCTGCGCGTGGTCCATCCCCAGGTACCCGGGGATCTCCTTCACCAGCTCTTCCATGCGTGCGTTGGTCTCGCGGTAGCCGCTCTGGTCCTGGGTGCGCACCGAGGTGAAGACAGCGACGTAGTAGGGCGGTTCGGGGACCTCGACGGGTGCGACAGGCGCTTCCGGGTGATCGCTCATGGCGCCACGGTAAGGGGGGTGCGCCCGAGGATCCAGCGGCTTTCCCGGAAACGGCCGCCCACCGGCCCCGGGCCCCCGGCTCGCGGAACGGGGCGGGCCGCCGGGAGCGCCCGGGGCGACGGCGGCCGGCGCTCATGCCGATGCGGGCCGCCGCAGGGAGGACTCGCGGACCACCAGCCGGAAGGGGGTCGCCTCCCGCCTCGCCGTGGCGGGTTCCGTACCGGGATCTTCGGCGCCCGCGGGGCCTTCGGCGCCGGGCCGGACGGGGTCCTGCGGGCCCGTGCGTCGCTGGGTCTGTTCCTCCAGGAGGGTGAGCGCACGCTCGGCGATGACGTCCAGATCGGGGGCGATGGAGGTGAGCGGCGGGTGGGTGTAGGCCGACTCCTGGATGTCGTCGATGCCGGCCACCGCGACGTCCTCGGGCACGCGCACGCCGGAGGCGTCCAGGGCCCGCAGCGCTCCGACGGCCAGCGCGTCGTTGAAGGCGAAGATCGCGTCGGGCAGCGGGCCGTCGCCCTCCAGCAGTTCCCCCACGGCGGCGCAGCCCTGCTCCCTGGTCCAGTCGTCGACCGGCGCGACCAGCCAGTTCACCCGCCGCACCCGGGCCGCCGACATCGCCTGCTGGTAGCCCTCGGTGCGCTGGCGGCCGTTCTCGCTGCCGTTGCGGCCGAGCGCGACGATCCTGCGGCAGCCCTGCTCCAGCAGGTGCTCCACGGCGGTGCGGGCGGCTGCCACGTTGTCGATGCCGACCCGCGGGAACTGGTCGCCGACGCTGTGCTCGCCCAGCATGACCAGCGGGAAGTCGGGTCGCGCCGCCGCGCCGTCGGTGGCGGGCAGCGTCAGGGCGCTCAGCAGCACGCCGTCGGCGACGTTGGTCAGTCCGCCCTCCAGGATCCGCCGCTCCACCTCGCTGTCGCCGGCGGTCGCCTCGACCAGCACGGTGATCCCGCGCCGGCCGGCGGCCCGGATGACGGCCTGGGCCAGCTCGGCGAAATAGGGCTCGGCGAGGTAGGGCACGGCCAGGGCGATGAACCCGGTGCGGCCCGAGCGCAGGCCGCGGGCCATGTAGTCCATGCGGTAGCCGAGTTCGTCGAGCGAGCGCTGCACCTTGGCCCGGGTCTCCGGACTCACGTGCGGATAGCCGCTGACCACGTTCGACACCGTCCGCACGGACACTCCGGCGTGTTCGGCCACGTCCCGCATCCGCACTCTGGCCACTGGAGGGGCTCCTTCCCGTCGAGTCGGCCCCGAGTCTGCCGCACCCGGGGGCGGCGCCGTGCCGCCGCACTCCGACCGCCCTTGCATCGATGCAAACGATCACTCATGATGGCAGGGCTTCGATTATAGGAACGCTGAGAACGCCGACACCGGTGCCGCCGGAAAAGGCGGCGGCATGCCGAAAAGGCAGAAGGAGGAGTCGTGAGGGCGAGCGAGCAGGACGGAACGTATCCGAGGCCGATCCTGCAGCGGGAGCGGTGGCACAGCCTCGACGGCGTCTGGGACTTCGGGTACGACGACGGCGACGTGGGCGAGCGCGACGCGTGGTTCGCCGAGGACGGGGCCGGCGCCTTCGACCGGGAGATCACCGTCCCGTACCCGCCCGAGGCTCCCGCCTCCGGTATCGGCGAGAGGGCGCCGCACCGGGTGGTCTGGTACCGCCGCCGCGTGGCGCACGAGGTCCTCGCGGCCGGCGTCGGCGAGCGGACGCTGGTGCACTTCGGAGCCGTCGACCACCGTGCGAAGGTCTGGCTGGACGGCCGCCTGGTCGCCGAACACGTGGGCGGGCAGACGCCGTTCACCGCCGACGTGACCGGCGCGCTGCGGCCCGGTGCCGACGAACACGTGCTCGTCGTGCGCGCCGAGGACGACCCGGCCGATCTCGCGCAGCCGCGCGGCAAGCAGGACTGGCAGGACCGGCCGCACGCGGTCTGGTACGACCGGACCACCGGCATCTGGCAGACCGTGTGGACGGAGACGGTGCCCGCCCAGCGCGTCACCGACCTGGCCTGGCTCCCGGACCCCGCGCGCGGCGTCCTCGCCGAGGTCACCCTGGCCTCGCCCCCCGCCGCCCCGCTGGCCGTCGAGATCGTACTGAGCCGCGACGGCGAGGTGCTGGCCGAGAGCACCACCGCGGTCCGCACCCCGCGCAGCCGGATCGACCTGGTGGTCCCCGCGCTGCGCAACGGCATCGACCGCGAGGACCTGCTGTGGAGCCCCGAGCGGCCCACCCTGATCGACGCCCGGGTGACCGTGCGCGACGCCGGGACCTCGGCGGTCCTCGACACGGTGGACAGCTACGTGGGCCTGCGAAGCGCCGGTGTCGGCCGCGGCGCCTTCCTGCTCAACGACCGCCCTTACTACGTGCGTTCGGTCCTGAACCAGGGCTACCGCCCGGACACCCTGATCGCGAACTCCGGGACCGCCGAGCTGCGCCGCGAGGTGGAGCTGATCAAGGCGATGGGCTTCAACGCGGTGCGGATCCACCAGAAGGCCGAGGACCCGCGCTTCCTCTACTGGGCCGACCGGCTCGGTCTGCTGGTGTGGGGCGAGACGGGGGCCGCGTACGAGTTCGGGACCGAGGCCGTGGAACTGCTCACCCGGGAGTGGCTGGATCTGGTGCGGCGCGACCGCAGCCACCCGTCGCTCGTCACCTGGGTGCCGATCAACGAGAGCTGGGGCGCCTCGGACATCCCGCACGATCCCGCGCAGCGGCACTACTCCATCGCGCTGGCGAACCTCACCCGGGCCCTCGACCCGACCCGGCCCGTGCTGTCCAACGAGGGGTGGGAGCACACCGACAGCGACATCCTCGGCGTGCACGACTACTCCGGCGACCCCGCGGAACTCACCGCGCGCTACGGTGACGCCGCCGCCGTCGACGCCGTGCTGGCCGGTCCCGGTCCGCAGGGGCGGGTGCTGGCGGTCACCGCGCACCAGGTCGAGCGGTACGCCGCCGGGGACGCGCCGCTGATGATCACCGAGTTCGGCGGGCTCTCGGTGCGCGCCGACAACGACGACTTCTCCTACACCCGGACCAGCTCCGACACCCAGTACGCCGAGCTGCTGGGCGGCCTGTTCGGCGCGCTGCGCTCCAGCGCCGTCGTCACGGGCTTCTGCTACACGCAGTTCATGGACACGGCGCAGGAGACCAACGGGCTGCTCTTCACCGACGGCACGCCCAAGCTGCCGCTGGGGACGATCCGTCGCATCGTGACGGGTGAGGACGGGAACGCGGGTGAGACGGCCGCCGGTGAGACCGGTGCGGCCGGTGAGAAGGGGGCGGAAGAGGCGCCGGCTCTCTGAGCGCGCGGGGCGGGACCGCGAGGGCCTGTCCGCCCTCGCGGTCCCGCCGGCGGCCGGGCCGGTCGAAACGGCGGCCGGTGCGCCTTCAGAGGTCGCCCTTGAGGTAGGAGCGCGCGGCCGCCATGGCGTCCTTGTGCCGGTCCTCGGCGATGGCCTGGATCGGGGAGTCGTCCTCCAGCTGCGGGTTCATCCCGATCATCCAGGCCCTTGCCGTGTGGCAGTTCTCCGCGAGGTCGATCATCCGGAAGACCTGGTGGGCCGCGCGCAGGCGCAGTTCGGAGTCGATGCGGGGACTGTTCTGTCCACTGCACCACTTGCCGACCTGCTTGGGGTCCTCGATGCCCGCGATGAAGGCCGTCAGCCGCTGGCCGAAATTGTCCTGGAGGAAGCGCGCGATGTCCGCGGTGGAGGCCTGCACCGTCCCGGCGTGGGCGGTGGCCTCGGTCTCCTGGTCGGTCCGGCTCTCCCGGTCGGTCAGGGTGTCCATGATCTCCTCGATTCCTCGGCACACCGGCCCGGTGTTCCGGACACCGCGGCGGAGGGTGGTGAGTGACGCTGTCTCAGGACGCGCGGATGTGCGCCGCGGTGCGGCGGTGCGCGGGGACACACGTGAGCGGGAGGAGGTGACGGCGGACGCGGACGCGGGCACACGGACCGGCCGTTCGACGGTCGGCCGCGGCGCGTCGGTGGGTAACGGACGCCTGGTCAACATCGCTCCCCCCTGGGTGTCTTGAGGGAAGTCTACCCTTCGCCCCGTCGGCTACTCCACCGCTTTCCCCCCGAGAACCCCCCGGAAATCCCACCACGTGCCTGGTCGGGACCGGCCGCGAGAGGCCCCGTGGGGCGGGCGGCAGCGAGGGTGACCAGGGGTTTCGGCTGGTCGCCGCGGGGAAGGGGCCCGGATGTCGCGGGCGGGGCCGGGCGCGGGCCGCGCCACTCCTTCGGGCGACGGCCGGGTGGCCGGGCGACGCACGTCGGACAGGTCGGGAGAGGGCGCGTCAGGGCGTACGCCAGGAGAGGCGGACGCCCAGAGGGGTCCGTGCGTCAGGAGGGGCCCGGGCGTCACGGCGGGCATCCGTCAGGAGGGGCGTACGCCAGAGAGGCTCGTGCGTCAGGGAAGCGCGTGCTTCAGAACAGCCTCGGAGCGTGGGCTTCAGAACAGCCTCAGAGCAGAGCGCGTGCCTCAGAACAGCCTCAGGCCGTACTCCGTCGCGACCTCCTGGAGCGCCGGGTCCTCCAGGCGGACGGGGCGGCGCTCCGCGTCCTCCAGGTCGACGTCCTCCAGGACGGCCCAGCACTGGCGGCCGCCGTAGCCGGAGCGGTACGCGATGCCCTGGGCCAGCCTGTGCCCGGTGCGGTTGCGCTGGGCCACCGTCCACGCGGCGATCTGGCGGGCGATCCGGCGGTCACCGCCGTGGATGTGCTCGTCGGTGAGCCGGTTCTCCACGCCCCACTCGCTCAGCTCGCCGTGCAGCTCCTTCATGAGGACCTCGCGGGTCGCCGTCGCGTCGACGTCGAGGAAGCGGGCGTCCTTGGGCGGGACGACCCGGACGAGGACGTGGTCCTCGCGCCAGCCGGAGGCCAGGTGCCCCAGCCGCATGGTGCTGTGCCTGCGGTCCCAGTCGTTGCCGATGAGGCGGCGCATCCTCGGGTGGACCCGGAAGTGCGCCAGCGCCTCGGCGTAGCATCCGGCCAGGTCGGTGGCGCAGTAGAGCATCCCGTAGGTGGCCAGGCTGAAACGGCCGGCGCTGGAACCCTGGCTCGTCTCGGGCTCCAGCCTGTTGTAGGCCAGCGGCTGCTTCCTCTTGCCCAGCCGCCACATCCCCCGCTCCGGCCCGGCGACCAGCGTCACGGGGGGTTCGTCGGCCTGCTGCATCACGCGCGGGCCCTCCCCACGGCGGCGGACGCGCTACGGCCGGCGGGGCCGCGGCCTGCGGGAGGGAACGCCTGAGGGGCGGCGGTCGCCGCCTGGGAAGTGCCGTTCATACACCCTCGCTGCTGGGCCGCTGATCGCCGTCGGACCGCACCGCCGGCTGCCCGGGGCGCCCGCCGGCGAAGTACGTGCCCCGTGTGTTCCACCCGTGTTCCGCCGGAGGCCGCGGTGCATGTGCCGACGGGACATTCGAGCGATCATTGTCCCGCAACAGCACTCCGCAGGGGCGGTTTTCGGCCCGCACACGGGGGCGCGCGGGGGAGGCGCGGAGGCATCCGGAGGGCGCACGTCCGTCTCGGGGCGCCTGGGCCGGGTGCCACCGTCGGGCCGTCTGTGGCGGGCCGGTCACGGGGTGACGCGGTGATGTGCGGTGGCTCAGAAGGGCTCCAGGTCGATTCCGAACAGGTGCAGTCCCGCTCTGCCGGCCGCCAGGAGAACGGGGTTCCCGTGCGGTCGGCCCTGCGGATACGTCTGCGGATGCGCCTGCGGCTCGGCGCCGTCCGCCTGCCGTGCCTGGAGCACGCCGAGGGGGCTGCCGGTCACGATGCGCGTCAGCCGGGTCCGGGCGGTGACGTCCCACAGGTGGACGGTGCCGCTGGGCCCGGTGGCCGCCACGTACGGGCGCCCGGCGGGGGTGGTGAAGCAGGCGAGGGCCGTGACGGGGCCGTCGGCGGCGTCCAGCGCGTCTCCGTCCGGCCGCAGCGTCTCGGCGTCCCACAGGCGTACGGTCCCGTCCTCGCCGCCCGACGCGACGAGCGCGTGCTCGCCGGGCGCGGCCGGTACGGCGGCCACGGCGTGGACGCCCTGCTGGCCGCAGTGGACGGGCGCGCCCGCCGGTCCGGTGACCGGGTCCCACCGCCGGAGGGTGCCGTCCGCACCGGCCGAGACGACCACCGGCCGGGGGCCGGTGCGGACCACGGCGAGGTCCCGGACGCTCAGCATGTGGTCGTCCCAGCACGCGAGCCGGCTCTGGCGTTCGAGGTCCCACAGGCTCAGGGTGCCGTCCGCGCCGCCGGTGGCCAGCAGGGTCCGTCCGCCGCCGTCCGGGAAGGCCACCATGGTCTGCACGGGCAGGCTGTGGCTCAGCAGGGTGCCGCGGCGCGCCGGCGCCCCGGCGAGATCGAGGCCGGCGCGCGGGCCGACCGACCACATCTGGACGCTCGCGTCGCTGTGGGCGGTGACCAGCAGGGGGCCGTCCCAGGCCGTGGTCCACGCGAAGGCCGTCACCGTGGCGTCGCCCAGGGGCAGGGTCACGTGGGCGCCGGTCTCCGCGTTCCACAGCGTGGTCTCCTCCTCGTCGGCCACGGCGACGAGGAGCGGTGCGGCGCTCGCGGGCCCGTCGGGCAGGGCGGCGGCGACGACCGACCGGCGGACCTGCGGCGCCGTACGGCTGCCGTGGCCCGTGAGTCTCCAGCGGCGCAGCGTCCGGTCCGCGCCCGCGGAGACGACGAGCGGCGCCTCCCCCGGCAGGGCGGTCAGCGCCAGCGGCGCGGCCGTGTGCCCTTCGAGCGGGCCGCCGACGGTGCGCAGGGCGTGCGGGCTCCACACCCGGAGCACGTGGTCGGCACCGGCGGAGACCACGGCCGGCTCGCCGTCCACCGGCACGGCCACCAGCGCCGTGACCGACCGGGCGGGGGACGGCGGCGCCACCAGCGTGCCGCCCGCTGCCGACACGTCCCAGAACCCGAGGTTCCCGGCGTCGTCGCAGGTCACGAACTTGTTCGGGGCGGGCAGGTCCACGACGGCCCGTACTTCGTCCGCGTGCTCGCCGAGCTGGACGAGGTCCTGCCCCGGCTGCCACACGCGCACGCGGCGGCCCTGTACGACGGCGAGTGCCATGCCCCGCGCCCGCTCCAGACCCACCCCGGTCAGGATCGCCGGCGCGGCATCGAGGCTCGGGAGCCGGCCGGCGGGGGCGATCGTGTCCACGACGTGGAAGGTGCCGGGGTCCAGCGCCGTGAGGTGACCGTCGCTGTGGGCGACGAGGATGCGGGGCGGTCCGTCCGCCGGGGCGAGGAGCGTGAGGCCGCTGACCCAGGTGCGGGGGCGGTGGACGGCGTCGGCGAGCAGCTGGCCGCGGGTGCTGTGCCACACCCGTACGGTCCCGTCCGTACCGCCGGACACCAGCAGCTCGTCCGGGAGGGGCAGCAGGTGCTGGATGGCACCGCCGTGGGTGTGCGCGGGGGCGCCGACCGGAGCACCGTACGTCTCCCACCTGCGCAGCGTGCCGTGGCTGTCGCCGGTGATCAGCAGGTGCCGGCCGTCCGGCGTCGTCGTGTGGGCCAGGGACTCGATGACGGTGCCGGTGACGGCGAGGACGTTGTCCGCGGCGGTCCAGTCGCTCCACAGCGGGGTGAGGCGCGAACCCGCCAGGCGCCGCGCCGTCGCGGGCAGGGCCGACAGCGGCGTACGGCGGCGGGTCGCGGCGTGGTGCGCGAGGTGCAGGCTCGTGAGCCGGGCCTCCGGGCCGGCGTCGCCGAGGAAGGGCTCGATACCGGCCCAGGCCTCCAGCCACTCCTGTCGCTGCCCGGCGTCGCCCGCCCGCCGCAGCAGTGTGCGGACCTTCCTGCTGGTCTCCCAGGGCAGCACGGCGAGCGGCACGTGCGCGTCGTCGAGCACGTCGCCCCGTGCGGCGTGGTCGGCGAGGTGCCGGCTCAGGTACGGGTGCGGCGGAACGGCCGGGTCCTCGGCGACGAGCTTGGCGAGCGCCTTGGCGATGAGCCGGTGCGCCTCCCCCGCCACGGCCCACGCCCCGCTCCCCGCCCCGGCGTCGGCCTCACTCATCGCGCACCTCCGGGGAGCCGGCGGGCCCGGGCAGGCCGGGGCCGGGCAGGCCGGGGTCGGGCAGGCCGGGGTCGGCCGGGGGGCGGGGGCCGGGGGGCTGGGCGGCGCCTGCCGGTGGCTCGGTGCCGTGCGGCGGGGCGGATGCGTACCGCGCGGCGGGGTCGTACGGCGGGACGGGTTCCTCCGAGGGGTCGGGAAGGAGGTCCTGCCGGGGGTCGCGGAGGATTTCGGCCAGGCGTTCGTGGGCCGGGCGGTAGACCAGGCGATCGTCCTCGTGGTCGTGGGCCAGGTAGCCGGCGAGACCGCCGCTCAGCAGGGTGCCGATCATGCGGTCCGGGTCGTCGATCGGCCGGCCCAGCAGCGCACCGGCCACCGTCGGCCACACGTTCGACCAGGGGATTCCCGCCCCGAGGGCGAACGCGCCGGACCGCAGGAGTGCCAGGGCCACGTCCGGCGGCAGCCCCTCCTCCCCCGCCAGGAGCAGGTCGCGGCGGAGCAGCCCGGTGGTCCCCGCGTGCAGCAGGTCCCGCCACTGGGGACTGGCGACCAGTTCGGCCGGGTCCGCGGCGGCCCGCAGTTGCTCGCCCGCCAGCCGGGCGTCGAGGAACGACGGCCAGATCTCGTCGGCGACCGTCTCGGCGGCCTTGCGCACGGCCGCGGGGTCGGCGCGGTCCGGGCCGATGAGCGCCTCCACGTAGTCGGCGATGTCGTCACGGCTGCCGGGGCCGTCCGTCCGCAGCACCGTCGCCGAGGGGAAGACCGCGCGGAGCGCGGAGAGCAGCCCTGGGTCCCGGCTCCCGGCCCGTTGCCCTTCGGCCGCCCGACCGGCATCCCGTTCGTCCACCGGACCGGCGCCCTCTACCGGCCCGTCACCGTTCGGCCCGTCACCGTTCGGCCCGTCGCCCTCCGGTCCGTGACACTCCGGCCCGTCGCCCTCCGGCCCCTCACCCTTCGGTTCCGCCGTGGCCGGGTCCTGCCCGGCGGGTGGGCGGCTGCTGCGTACGCCGATGACCAGGCTGAGGCGGCGCCGGTCGGGGCCGGCGCGGCGGGGGCCCGGGAGGGGGGCGGCGGGCGGGGGCGCGCAGTGGGCCTTGAGCGGGGCGAGGACGCCGTGCACGATCCGGAACGGCTCGACCGCCTCGTCGAGCCCGTCCAGCACCACGGTCACCGGGTCCCCCGGCTCGCTGAGGTGGGCGTCGAGGAGGGCGGTCCACCGCTCCACCGGGTCGTCCGTCGGGCCGGGCGGGCTCGGCTCGATGCCGAGCCCCAGGAGCAGTTCCCTGAGCACGCCGGGGGCGGAGTGCTGCCGGGCGAGGACGGCGACGGTCACCGCTTCCGCCGCGGGGACGGTCCCGGGCGGGGCCGAGCCGACGGCGTCGCGGTAGCGGGGATGGGCGCAGAACTGCGGGTCGCTGAGCGTCACGGCCCGCCCCAGCACCGCCGACTTCCCGCTGCCCGCCGTACCGGTCAGCAGCAGGACGCCGCCCGGCCGCCCGAGGAAGTCGGTCAGCTCCCGGTTGAGCCGGCGCCGCCCGCTGAAGTACCAGCCGGGGTCGTCCTCCTGGGGTCTCCCGCTGGCCCGCGCCAGCCACACGTCGATGTCGTCCGCGGGCGTGGCGACCTGGCGGCGCGCGGGGGCGACCACCTCGCGCGGGGGCCGGTACCCGGGGTTGGGCAGGCACGGTGTGGGGGTCGTCTGGCCGGCGCCCTCGACGACCCGGTGCAGCCGGTGCTTGCGCCGCTCGACGTCGGAGCCCAGTTCGTTCTCGAACTCGGTCATCAGGTGGGCGACGCTCAGCCACGGGCTGGTGATCTGGGCGGTGGTGCGCAGCCGGTCCAGGACGCGGCGCAGCACGGAGGGGAAGCGCCGTACGTGGACCAGCTGGTCGTGGTCGCAGGTGGCGATCACCTCCAGGGTGCCGCCGTGCCGCCGCTTCGGGCCGATCTCCCGGTACAGCCGCACGAGTTCGTCGGCGACGCCCCGGGCGTAGCAGGTGTTGACGATGACCAGGACGTGCTCGGCGTGGGAGTCGAGGGCGGCGGCGACGATCTCGCTGGTGCGCACGGCCGTCGCCAGCTGCCGCCGGGGCTGCGTCGCCGGCAGTTGCAGGAAGTGCGTCCCGGAGGCGCCCAGTTTCCCGTGGCCGGTGACGAAGAGGACCAGGGCCTTCGCGCGGGTCTCGCGTACGCCCGCCTCGTGCAGGAACCGTTCCACGTCGTGGCGTTCGCGCAGTTCCGGCTGGGGCACCTTGCGAAACGGCTCCCCGGCGCCGGGCGGGCACCACCACTCGTCGAGGACGGAGAGCTGTTCGTCGATGCCGTCGGCGAACTCGCCGCCGTCGTCCTCGTAGTCGCGCACGGCGACCGTCACCAGCAGCCGCTCGGCGGCCCGTTCACCGTCCGGGCCGTGCTCCCGCTCGCCCGCCGGCAGCGCCCCGGACGACGTGTCCCCGCTTCCGGCAAGTGCGCCCGCCCCCCGCTGCATGCTCCCTATTCTTCCCTCATGAGCCAACCGCCGCACCCGTATCCGGCACCCCACCGGTCCTACCGCACGCCCGGTCTGTCCCCGAACACGACGCAGGACGCCGTGGTCGTCGTCCCGGGCATCATGGGCAGCGAGCTGTACGACACCGAGCGGGACACGGTGGTGTGGGGGCTCGCGAACTCCGGCTGGCTGCTGCGGGCCTGGACCGCCCCCGGGGGGCTGCGCCCGCTGCACCTGACGCCGCAGGAGCGCGAGGGGCGCCTCGGCCGCGTCGTCGCCCGCAGGCTGCTGGCGACGCCCGCCTGGAGTCCCGTGCTGCGCGGGGTGGAGCCGTACACCGACCTGGTCGCGACCGTCACGCGGAGCGTGGCCGACCCGGCGGCGGTCCTGGAGTTCCCGTACGACTGGCGGCTGCCGGTGGCCGTGAACGCGCGGCTGCTCGCCGGGGCGGCGCGGGCGCACCTGGAACGGTGGCGCGCGCACCCGGCGCACGCGGCGGCCCGCAGGCACCGCGTCGACGAGCGCGAGGGCCGTCTGGTGTTCGTCGCCCACTCCATGGGCGGGCTGCTCACGCTGGCCGCGCTCACCGACGGCCCGGACGGCGACCTCGCGGCGGACACCCGGGGCGTGCTCACGCTCGGCACGCCCTTCCAGGGGTCGGCCGCCGCCGCGCTGATCCTCAACACGGGCCGGGGCACGCCGGTGCCGCTGCCGCACCGGCGGCTGCGCGACCTCGCGGCGACCCTGCCGGGCCTGCACGACCTGCTGCCCACGTTCCCCTGCCTGGACGAGGGCATGACCGTACGGCGGCTCACCGCGGTCGACGTCGCCGACCTCGGCGGGGACAAGGACCTCGCCGAGCAGGCGCAGGCCTTCCACGACCGGTTGCGCGGCCGGACGCTGCCCGGGCACCGGGCGGTGGTCGGCATCAGCCAGCGCACGGTGCAGTCGCTGGCGCTGCGCCAGGGCGTGGTGGAGCCGTTCGAGCACTCCTACCGGCACCACGGCGACGGGGAGCTGATGCGGGACGCGGACGGCGCGCCCCGCCGGTTCGACGTCGCGGGCGACGGCACCGTGCACCGGGAGTCCGCCGCCCTCACCCGGGTCACGGTGCCGCTGGCCCTCCAGCACGGGGCGCTGGCCAAGGGGCAGGCCGCCCTGGACGCGGTCACCTCGTTCCTGGAGGAGGACGAGCACCTCGGCCCGCCGCAGGCCGCGGCCGGGCTGGGGCTCGGGGTGCCCGACCTCGTCGCGCCCGGCACGCACTGGACGGTGCGGGTGCACGGCGCGGACGACCCGGCGGGCCTGGAGTGCACGGTCGAGGAGGTCGGCGCACCGGCGGGCTTTCGCGCGAGCACCGCCCTGTACGCCGAGTACGACCCGTACACCGAGGAGGCCGGCGGTGCCGGGGACCGCGGCGAGGACGTCGTCGCGGGCCGCGTCACCGTTCCGGCGCCGGGGCTCTACCGGGTCACGCTCGACTCGGGCGACGACACCCCGCTGACCCAGCTCGTCCTGGCGGCACCGGCCGGAGCGGACCGTACGGACTGAACCGGCCGCACTCGCCCCGGTCGCCTGTCATGCCCGCGCAACCAAGGCCGGGTCAATTCTTTCCCCGTGGTTCACCAGCGGCTGGTGGGCTGCACTCCATCGGCAGCCGTAAGGCACCCGTACGCCCTGCCCGTCGTACGGACATTCCAAGGAGTCGCTCCCATGCACAGACCCACCCGTCGCCGGCTCACGATCGCCGGCGCGCTGGCCGCCACCACCGCCGCCGCCCTGACGGCCACCACGGTGGCCGGCGCCTCGGACGGCGCGCAGCACGCCCGGCACGCCGTCCAGAGCGGCAAGGCGAAGAACGTCATCCTGCTGATCGGCGACGGCATGGGGGACTCCGAGATCACCCTCGCCCGGGACTACACGGTGGGCGCGGCCGGCCGCCTGAACATGGACCGGTTCCCGCTAACCGGCGCCTACACGACGTACGCGGTGCACGCCGACGGCACCCCCGACTACGTCACCGACTCCGCCGCGAGCGGCACCGGCTGGGCCACCGGACACAAGACGGTCAACGGCCGCATCTCCAAGACGCCGGGCACGGACAAGGCCGTCCCGACGATCCTGGAGCTGGCGCAGCGCAACGGCTACGCGACCGGCAGCGTCACCACGGCGGAACTCACCGACGCCACCCCGGCGGTGCTCGCCTCGCACGTCACCGACCGTTCCTGCCAGGGCCCGGCCGACATGGCCAAGTGCGCCGGGGACACCCTGAAGGCCGGCGGCCCCGGCTCCATCGCCGAGCAGTCCGTCAACCACAAGGTGGACGTCCTCTTCGGCGGCGGCAAGCAGCGCTTCGACCAGAAGGTCACCGACGGGAGGTACAAGGGCCTGACCGTCACCCAGCAGGCGCAGAAGCTCGGCTACCAGGTCGTCACCGACGCCGCCTCGATGAAGGCCGCGAAGGCGGGCAAGCCGGTCCTCGGCCTGTTCGCCCAGGGCAACGTGCCGGTGGAGTGGACCGGCAAGGCAGCCGCCGTCGGCGGCACCGCCCCCCAGCGGTGCGTGACCTCCAACCCCGATCGCCCCTCGGCCACCCCGAGCCTGGCCGACTCCGCCACCAAGGCGATCCAGCTCCTGGAGGCCAAGCAGAAGCACGGCCGCTCCGAGCAGGGCTTCTTCCTCCAGATCGAGGGCGCCTCGATCGACAAGCAGGACCACGCGGCCGACCCGTGCGGCCAGATCGGCGAGACCGCCGCGTTCGACCGCGCGGTCCAGGTGGCCCGTGACTACGCCGCCGAGCACCCCGACACCCTCGTGGTGACCACCGCCGACCACGGCCACAGCAGCCAGATCGTCCCGGTGGACGCCACCCCGCCCGGCCTGTCCGCCACGCTGGTCACCGACGAGGGCCGGCAGCTGAAGGTCAACTACTCGACCAACACGCCGGGTCAGTCCCAGGAGCACACCGGCACCGAGGTCCGTATCGCCGCCCAGGGCCCGCAGGCCTACCGGGTCCTCGGCGTCACCGACCAGACCGACCTGTTCACCACCGTGCGCGAGGCGCTGCGCCTGCGCTGAGCCCCGCGGCCCCAGGGCCGCCCGAGCGGGTGCGGGGAGAGGAGCGACGGTTCCTCTCCCCGCACCCGCTCACCGCGTTCCCGTCACTGTTCGCGGGCGCGCGTGGCGGGGAAGCCGTGCGTGCGCGCGCCGGCCACGACGAGCAGCGCCGGCACCAGCAGGGCCAGCACCGTCCACGGGAAGGACCCCGGCCCGGCCGCGTCGAGCAGGACCCCGCCCGCCGCTCCGCCGACGGCCATGAACGAGTTCCAGGTGGTCACCAGCAGGGGCTGCGCCCGGTCGCCGCCCGCCCCGGCCACCGCGGTCTGCAGGAGGGTGGACACCCCGCCCCAGCCGAGGCCCCACAGCACCACGGCCGGGTACACCAGGGCCGCGCCGCCGCCGGGTGCCGTCAGCAGCGCGGCGGCCACCAGGAAGACGGCGGTGCTCGCGATCGTCAGGGCGCGCAGCCGCCGGTCGACCAGGGCACCGGTGACGGCGATGCCCACCACGGACGCGACGCCGAGCACCAGCAGGACCGTGTCCCGCGCGCCGCCCATGCCGCGCGCGTCCAGGAACGCGGCGACGTAGGTGTAGAGGATGTTGTGCGCCAGGACGTAGGCGGCGACGACGAACAGCACCGGGACGACCCCGGGCAGCCTGAGCGCCCCCAGCACCGGCTCCCTGGCCCCGGGCCGCCGGCCGGGGTGGTCGGGCACCGACACCGCGATCCACACCGCCAGCCCCAGCGAGACCACGCTCACCAGGGCGAACGTCGCCCGCCAGCCGACGAGTCCGCCGAGGAGGGTGCCGAGGGGAATGCCCAGGGAGAGCGCCAGCGGGACCCCGGCCATGGTGATCGCGATGGCCCGGCCGACCAGGTGCGGGGGCGCGAGGCGGCGGGCGTATCCGACGAGTTCGGCCCACAACACGGCGGCGGCCACCCCGGCGGCGGCGCGGAACACCATGGTCAGCGGGTAGTCGGAGGAGAGCGCGGTGACCGTGTTGGCCACCGCGAAGGTCACGACGGCCGCCAGCACCAGCCGCTTGCGGCGCCAGGCGGCCGTGGCCGCGACGACGGGGAGCGCCGTCAGGCCCGTGGCGATCGCGTAGACCGTGAGCGTCTGTCCGGCGGCGGACTCGCCCACGGACAGGTCCCGGGCCATCTCGGGCAGGACCCCGGCGGGCAGGGCCTCGGTGAGGATGGCCATGAAGGCCGCCGTGGCCAGGGCGAGCAGCGGGGACAGGGGGAGCTTCCCGCGCGGCCGCGCGGTCGCGTGCGTTTCCCTCCGAGGTGTGTCCGTCGGGGGCACGTCCGTCGGTCGGCCGGTCTGCGACATCTGCGACATTGACATGCCTGTTAGGGTTCAGCCTTCACATCTATGTGAGGGTCAACGCGGCATCGTATGAGGTGGGTCACATGCGCATCGGGGAGCTGTCCGACCGTACGGGAACCCCGCGCCGGATGCTGCGCTACTACGAGGAGCAGGGGCTGCTGACGTCCGACCGCTCCCCCAACGGCTACCGCGACTACGACGAGCGCAGCGTGGACCGCGTGCTCCAGATCAGGGGGCTGCTGGACTCCGGGCTGCCCACCCGCGTCATCAAGCAGATCCTGCCCTGCCTCAAGAAGCCCCGGTCCATCCACGTCGCCGACGCCACCCCGGAGACGATCGCCACACTGGAGGGCGAACGGGACCGGATGACCCAGCGCATCGAGTGCCTGGTGCGCAGCCGGGACGCCATCGCCGTGTACGTCGACGCCGTCCTCGCCCGGCAGCGGGAAGCCGTCCGTCCGGGCAACCACACCTCCGGCTGCTAACGTCTACCAACCTGTAGACGTTCATCTGTCGGACAACCCGACTTCACGAGGATTCCACTCCTGCACCCACGAGCGTTCCCCGCGGCGCTCCCGCACTCGAGAACCCGGCCCGGAGATCCACCTGATGACGACTTCCTCCCCGACCGCCCTTGCGCTCGACGGCGCGTCCATCGACGGCGGCCTCTACACCGACGTCACCGACTTCGCCCGCCACACGCACTGGCTGAACGGGACCGCCGCCGCCTACTCCTCCATCGGCATGGGCGTGTTCGTGCTCCTGCTGCTGGCGGCCTGGTGGGGCGCCCGGCGGCAGGGGAACTCGGTGATGGCAGCCGTCCTGGCGACACCGTTCGCCGTCGTCATCGCCTACGTCGCCAACACCGGCATCAAGGACGTCTTCGAGGAGCCCCGCCCCTGCCGGGCCCTGCCCCACGACTTCCTCATCGAGGCGTGCCCCCCGGTGGACGACTACGCCTTCCCCAGCAACCACACCACGGTCGCCTTCGCCTTCGCGGTCGCGCTGCTGATCGTCAGCCGCCGGCTGGGCTCCGTCGCGCTGCTGGCCGCCGTGGCGATGGGCGTCTCCCGGGTCTACGTCGGCGCGCACTACCCGCACGACGTCGCCGTCGGCGCGGTGGTCGGCAGCCTCGTCTCGGTCCTCGTCATCCTGCTGGCCTTCCGGTTCTGCACCCCGCTGGTCCAGCGCCTGCGGGCGGGGGCGCTGCGCCCGCTGCTCGCCGCTCAGACGCCCTGAGCGGCGCCCCCGGCCCCGGGCTCGGCTCCGGACTCGGCCCCGGCCCCCGCGGCCGGGGCCGCCGCATGCCCGGGCCGGGCCGCCCCGCCCGTGAGGGCCGCCTCGATGGCGGCCATCCGGTCGGCCAGCAGGGCGAGGGCGGCCGTCGCCCGTACGAGCGGGTCCTCGGCGGGGCCGCCCAGCGCCCGGGTGCGGGCGTCGGCGGCCTTCAGCTCGGCCCAGCGGCCGGCCTGCTCCGGGGTGAGCGTGCCGCGCAGCTCGGCCAGTTTCAGCAGGTTGGCCTCGGCCCCGGAGGTGAGGGTCTGCGCCTCGGCCGTGAAGTGGTCGTCGACGACGGCGGCGGCCTCGGCCTCGTTCATGACGGGCCTGAGCCGCTGGGCGATCTTGTTCATGGTGCGGTAGGACCCCTGGAGCCGGAACGGCGGCTCGGTGCGCGTGTCCTGCGACCGGGCGGCGGAGGCGATGTACGCGGCGTTCACCGCGAGGACCGTCTCGCGCGCGGCGAGCAGGTGGCGCAGCACGCCCGTGATCTGCTCCAGCTCGGCCGGGGCATAGGGGTGCGTGAGCCGGTCCGCGCGGGCCGCCGGGTCCTCGCGGGCCAGCCGGACCAGCAGTTCCAGGTCCTGGCGGTCGCGGCCGGCCAGCGGGGCCAGGACCGGGTTCGCGGTGAGCGCGTTCTCCACGAAGCTCAGCGCGAACACGTCCTCCTTGCCGGTGAGGACGTCACCGAGGTTCCACACGTCGGCGCGGTTGGCGAGCATGTCGGGGACGCGGAAGCGCTCGCCGGACTCGGTGTACGGGTTTCCGGTCATGCACACCGCGAAGCGCTTGCCCCGCAGGTCGTAGGTGCGCGGCTCGCCGTTCCACACGCCGTCGACGCGTCGGGTGGCGTCGCACAGCGGGATGAACTTCTGCAGCAGCTCCGGTGAGGTGTGCTGGATGTCGTCCAGGTGCAGCAGGGTGTTGTTGCCGGCCGCCAGCGCGAAGTTGATCTTCTCGACCTCCTGGCGGGCGGTGGCGTTCGGGGCCTGGTCCGGGTCGAGCGAGGTGACCGCGTGGCCCAGGGCCGGGCCGCTGACCCGCACCATCATCAGACCCAGGCGTTCGGCGACGTACTCCATCAGCGTCGTCTTGCCGTAGCCGGGCGGGGAGACGAGCAGCAGCAGACCGCCGGTGTCGGTCCGCTTCTCCTCCCCCGCGGTGCCGATCTGGCGGGCCAGGCTGTCACCGACGAGCGGCAGGTAGACCTCGTCGATGAGCCGGTTGCGGACGAAGGCCGCCATGGAGCGCGGGCGGTGCTCCGCCAGCCGGAGCCGGACGCGCTCGGCCGCCACCAGCTCGGCCCGCCGGCGCTGGTGCGCCCGGAAGGCGGGTACGTCGCTCAGCGCGAAGCGCTCCGTACGGGCCAGGAACTCGTCGATCCGCAGGGGGAGGGCGCGCCCGGTGATGCGCGGGTGGGTGCCGAGCAGGCCCTCGGCCACGGTCACCGGGGAGACGTCCGACTCGTAGCGGGGCAGGTCCGGGCAGAGCTCGGCGGCCACCGCCTCGGCCAGGTCCCCGGCCACGGCCTCCGCGCCGGTGGAGTCGGCGTACGCCGACAGCCACGCCCCGGCGAGCTGGCGGCGGGCGGCGAGGTCGCCGAGCGCGGCCAGGTCCTCGTCGTAGGCCGAACCGCCCACCGTCCGGCGGAACTTGTCCAGCAGGGTGCGGGTGGCGGCGGCGAGGACGAAGCCGTCGGGGCCGGTGGTCAGCTCCTCGAAGAGGTACGCGGCGGCGGCACGCGCCGCCGTCCGCGCACCGTCCGCGTCCCCGGCGGGGTGCGCGTCCGACCGCCCCCGGGCATTCCCCGGCCCGCCCCCGCCGAACGCCCCCGGCGCCGGACCGGCCGCCTGCACAAGCCCGGCCCCGCCGACGCGTCCGGCCCCACCGCCCCCGGCGGGGTACGCGGTGAGTCGCCCTCCGGCGGCCCCCGCCGCCCCGAGCACACCACCGCCGAACGCCCCCGGGCCGCCAGGAAGCCCGGCCGTCCCCGGCTCCCGGGCCGTGCCGGCCGCCCCTGCCCGGCCGTCCGGCCCCGCCGCCGCACCGGCCGGACCGCCGGTACCGCCCGCGCCGGAACCAGGGATCCCGTGGGCGGCCCCGGCGCCGTACGCGGCCCCCCGGGCGGCCCCGGTCCCCGCCGTCCACCCCCCGATCGCCTCCGCGAGTTCCTCCTCCAGTTCGCTCACGGCGCTCGCCGCCGCCGGGCCGAACGTGTCGCGGGCGCGGGCCAGGGAAAGGGCCCGCCGGGTCCAGGCGGAGCGGGCGTCCGGTGTGGTGCCGTGGGCCCAGAACAACTGGGCGGCGGCGCGGGCCGCGGGCTCGTGGCGCAGTACGCCCACCCGCTCGTACACCGGCAGGAGAGCCGTGAGGACGACCGTGGCGTCGTGGTCGTGGACGCCCCGCTCGTACCCCTCGTCGTACGCCTCCCCGGCGGCGCGGCGGACCAGTCCAGGCAGGTCGTCGGCGGCCGCGAGCGCGGCCGGGCCGTGCTCGCGCAGCAGCCGGGCGGCCAGGTACTCGCCGCGGTAGACCTCCGGCGACTCCGAGGGCAGCTGCCGGTCGCCGTGGGCGCGGGTCGCGGCGACGTACGGGTCGGTGACCGGGGCGCGGTAGTCGGTGCCGGTCAGCGCGAAGGCGAGGCCGTCGCCGTCCGGGACCAGGGTGAGGTCCAGGGGCTGGGTGGTGACGGCGAAGCGGTGGGTGCCCAGGCGGACGGTCCGGCCGCCGTCGGCGTACAGGTCGGTGCGGTCGCGCAGGGCGCGGCCGGCCTCCTGGCGGGCGGCCTTCAGCCGGCCGTCCAGTTCCTCCGCCCGTACCGGGTCACCGAGTTCGCGCAGTTCGCCGGCGGTGCGGCGGACCTTGGCGACCATCGGGTCGGAGGCGAAGTAGGTGCTGACCGCGTCGGCGTCGGCGAGCGTGCCCGCACGCCGGGACACGGTCTGAAGGATGCGGTCGGCTGCTGCCGCCAGCTGCCCGGCGCGGCGGGCGCGGGCGTCCAGGAGGGCCTGCTTGCGGGCGGAGAAGGCGTCGTGGACCTCGGTGCGCTTGGCGGTCAGCTCGCCGAGGAAGTCGTCGAACTCGGCGAAGCGGGACTCCAGGTCCTCCAGCCGCACCAGCGTGCCCGAGAGCTGCTCGTCGCACGCCTCGGGGCTGTCGGCGGCGGCCAGCGCGCCGGTGACCGCCTGCCCGAGCAGGGCGAACTCGGCGGCGAACTCGGCGCGGCCCTCCCGCTCGCCCAGCTCGCGGCGGCGAGCGTCGAGGAGGGCGCGGGCCCGGTTGACGCCGCCGAGCACCTCGGCGATGCGCTCCAGGACGGAGGTGCGCACGGTGGCGTCGCCGATGTCGAGGCCCGCGACGACCTCGGTGACCGTGCGCAGCGTGCCGGCCAGTTCGTCGAGCCGGGCGGCGACGGGTTCCGCGCCGGCCACGGACTCGATCGCCTCGGCGTCCGCGGCGAGCCGTTCGACGTCCTGGTGGTGGCCGGCGAAGGCGTCCTCGCGGGCGAGGAAGGTCACGGCCCGCTTGCCGAAGACGGCGAGGTCGCTCCCGGCCCCGGCGGCGAGTTCGTCGATGCGGACGGTGTCGGCGTACCGCATCTCCTTCAGGGTGAGCAGGTGCCCCTGGGCCCGGCGCAGTTCGGTCAGGCCGCTCACCCAGGCGGCGGCGGAGCGCGGTGCCTCGCCGCGCAGCCGCCGCACCACGGCGGCGAGCCGTCCGCCGGCCTCCTCCAGCGCCTGTTCGGCCCGCAGGGTGAGGGTCCGTACGGTGCGGAACTCGGTCAGCACCTGCTCGGCGGTGGCCCGTACGGCCTCCAGCGGGGTCCGCAGGTCACCGAGGTCGGCCTCGCCCAGCCAGTGGTGGGTGTCGGCGGCCCGCACGCAGGCGGCGGCCAGCGCCTCGTACACCTCCACGGTCGGCGTGGTCTCGGCGACGGCGCGGCTGATGGACAGCAGGTCGGAGATGCCGCGCACCAGGTCGGCGTTGCCGACGCGGGCCAGCGGACCGGTGCCGGCCGTGGCGGCGGCGTGCGTGTCGGAGACGTACGGGGAGGCCCACAGCTGGATCGGATGCACCCGGGCCGGTTCCGCGGCCGTGCCCGCCGGGTCCGCGCGCAGCGCCGGCAGCGCGCCGTCCTCGAACAGCGCCCAGCCGTGGCAGGTCAGCGGGGTCGCGACCTCCTCGCGGATGGTGTTGTACGACAGCAGCAGACCGCGTCCCTCGGCGCGCGCGTGGAAGGCGTACAGCACGTCCTCGCCGTAGGGCGAGCGCACCTCGCGCTCGAACTCCAGGCCGCTGGTGTCCAGTTCGTACGTCTTGTACGCCCCCGTGGCCAGGCAGTAGCCGCCGGGGAAGACGATGCCCTGGTCCTCGGGCAGGCGGCGGCACGCCTGCCCGATGCCGTCGAGGCGGACGACCGAGCGGGTGAGGGTGTTGAAGACCAGGTGGCGGTGGGTGTCCTCCTTGTAGGGGCGGACGCGCAGCAGGATCAGCGCGCCCACGCGCGCGTGCGCGATGTCGGCGTCGGCGAGGGCCTGCAGCGGCTCGTCCACCGGCTCGCTGTGGATGCCCTCGCCGGTCTCGGTGTCGTCCTCGGTCTTGACGGTGAGGGTGCCGCCGACGGTGGAGACGTAGATCTCCCCGGCGACCGAGACGTGCGGGTGGCGGCCCAGGCGGTGGTCCTCGCGCGTCGCCGCGGTCCAGGTGAAGTCGTGCGCGGGCGGCAGCACGTGGTCGCGTTCGCCGCGCGCGTCGAGGAAGGCGGCCCGTCCGTCGTCGGCCAGGTTCCAGCGCAGGACGCGGATGTCGTCGGCCTTCTCCCCGGTGCGGAAGACGGCCAGCAGCCGGCCCTCCACCCGGTGCAAGCGCAGCAGCCGGGCCTGCCGGTAGTAGCGGTGCAGGGCCGCGAACTCCCGGACGAACGCCGCATCGTCGAGCAGGCCGGGGACGGCGTCCTCGGGCAGCGGCTCCAGGTCCCGGTCGTACAGGGCGAGGACGTCGCCGATCCGCGGCTCGGGCCGGGTGCCGTCGTCCGGCCTCGCGTGCGCGCCGTTGTACCCGAACAGCAGCCGGTCGCCGACGGCGACGACGTCCCGCGGGACGCTGGGGTGCTCGGTGCGCAGCCGCCCGGTGCCGGTCAGGTCGAGCCGGGTGGCGCCGAACTCCCCGGCCCGGCGGGCGTTGAGCTGTTCGGCACCGCGGGCCAGCTCCGCGGCCTGGGCGGCCAGCCGGTCGCGCAGCACCTCGTAGGTGCCGCTGTCCACGGCGCCGTACGAACCCGTCTGCTGGGCGGTTGCCATGGACGTGCGTCCCTTCGCAGGCTTCCAAGTGGTGTGGAGCGTGGGCGGGGGCCCGCGCAGCCGCCGACCCCCGTACGGCGGCTGCGCGGGCCCCCTGGTCCGTCAGACCCGGGCGGTGCCGTTGACGGCGAGGGCGGTGACCGGGGTGTCGGCCAGGCCCAGCTCGCCCGCGCGGTCCAGGAGCTGCTGGAACTGGCCGGCGTGGCTGCCGCCGGAGTTCATCAGCTTCATCAGCAGCGCGGACACGGTCAGGTTCTGCACGTCGGCGGTGGACACCGAGCCGAGGATCCGGCCCAGGTCGTCGGCGAGGCTCGCCGAACCGTCCAGGTAGGGCCGGGCCAGCGCCTGCGCGGTCGCGGAGTGCTCGACGAACCCGTCGACGCCCTTGCCGAGCGAGATCGCGTTCACCAGCCGGTCGAAGAAGACCGACTCGCCGCCCACGATGTCGATGTCGGCGTGCTCCAGGCCGGTCGCCAGCACGGTGGCCTGCGCCTCGGCGACCTGGCGCTGCACGTCGAGCCCGGCGAGCCGGATCTCCTTCTCCGCCTGGAGGCGCAGCCGGTACTCCTCGTGGCCGCGCGAGGCCTCGTCCAGGGCGGCCATCGCCGCCGCCTTCTCGGTCAGGCCCGCCGCCTCCGCCTTCAGCTTCTCGCCGATCGCGGTCGCCTCGGCGAGCGCCTTGGCCTGCGCTCCCTCGGCCTCGGCCCGCAGCCGCGCCTCGGTGCCCTGGGCCTCCGCCCGCATCCGCGCCTGGGTGCCCTCGGCCTCCGCGAGCATCCGGGCCTGGGTGGCCTCGGCCTCCGCACGGCCGGCCTTCTCGATGACCTCGGCCTCCTTGTCGCGGACCTGCACGGCGGCCAGTCCCTCGGCGGCGGCCTCCGCCTGGACGCCCTCGGCCATCCGCAGCTTGGCGCGGGCCTCCAGGTCGGCGGACTTCAGCTTGGCCTCGGCCAGGGTCAGCGACTCGGCGGCGCGGTGGGTCGCGGCCTGCTCGGCGGCCTCCGCGGCCTTGATGTCCTTGACCAGCTTCTCCTGGGCCTCCGCCTCGGCGGCGATGATGACGGCCTGCCGCTCGCGCTCCGCCTCCTCCACGGCGCGCAGCTTCTTGATCGACTCCTCCTGCTCGGCGACCGTACGGTCCACCGCCACCCGCTCGCGCACGACCTCGGCGATCTCCCGCTTCTCCGCCTCGACCTCCTTGTCGGCGGAGATCTTCGTCAGCTGGGTCTCCCGCTCCCGGGCGATGACCTCCAGCATCCGGTCCTTCTCGATGCGCTCGTTCTCGACGGCGATGACCCGCTCGCGGTTCTTCGCGGCGACGGCGACCTCGCGGGCCTGGTTCTCCCGCTGCACGCCGAGCTGTTCCTCGGTGCGCAGGAAGGCGCTCTGCGCACGCAGCCGCTCCTCCTCCACGACCCGGGCGGTCTCGGCCTCCTCGCGGGCCCGGGAGGTCTCGATCTCCCGCTTCTGCTTGATCTCGGCGTCCACCTGCCGGCGCTCCAGCTCCAGGATGGCCTCGCGCGCGTCGACGTTCTGCCGGGTGATCTCCTTCTCCTCGGTGCGCTGCGCCTCGTTGGTGCGCACGTGCTCCACGGCCGTCAGCTCGGTGATCTTCCGGATGCCCTGCGCGTCGAGGACATTGGCCGGGTCCAGCTGGGACAGCGGCGTCTGCTCCAGGTAGTCGATCGCCGCGTCCTCCAGGTGGTACCCGTTGAGGTCGACGCCGATCAACTCGATGATGTGGTAGCGGAGTTCTTCGCGCTTGGTGTAGAGGTCGGTGAAGTCCATCTGCTTGCCGACGGTCTTCAGCGCCTCGGAGAACTTCGCGTGGAACAGCTCCTGGAGCGTGTCCTGGTGACTGGCGCGCGCCGTGCCGACGGACTGGGCGACCTTGATGACGTCCGCGGCGGACTTGTTGACCTTCACGAAGAACGAGATGCGGATGTCGGCCCGGATGTTGTCCCGGCAGATGAGGCCGTCACGCCCCGAGCGGGTGATCTCGATGGCCTTCACCGAGATGTCCATCACCTCGGCCTTGTGCAGCACCGGCAGCACGACCTGCCCGGTGAAGGTGACGTCGACCTTGCGGGTCTTGGAGACGATGAGCGCCTTGCCCTGCTCCACCTTGCGGAACAGCTGGGAGAAGACGAACAGCACGAGCAGAACGAGGATCAGACAGGCCGCGACGAGCGCGCCGATGACAACCATGGCAAACGTCCCCTGGAGTAACGAAGTTGTGGCGTGCGGGCGGCGACACCGGCCCTCGGAGGCGGATCCGGCGTCCGGGTGTCAGCTCTGACGCCCGCTCGCCGATCCCCGGTTCCGGGTCCGCTCGCCGCTCTTCGCGGCCGCCCACCGCGCCCCGCCCGCATCGCCGGTCCGGCGCCCGCTCTTGCGTACGGCCACCGGTCCCGGTCCCGGTGCCTGGCATCCACCACCCGGCACGGAAACGTTCCGGCATGGAACGTCCCCGGACGGGTGTCAGGTGTCGGGCGCCGGCGGGTTGTTCGAGGTGCGGTGCGCGCGGATCGTTCCCGTGCGGTGCGCGCGGATCGTTCCGTGCGGTGCGCACCGGCGGGCCGTGCGGCCGCTGACGTGGTTCCCCCTCTCCCCCGTACGGTCCCCGGGCCCGGCCCGGCAACTGCCGGGGCCCGGCACCGGAAACCGTCCGTAGTGCTCCCCTGGCGTCATGATGCCCGCACCCGCGCACGGAGCGCATTGCCGGTCCCCGGCAGTGTTCGCCCCTGCCTCAGTGCCGGTGTGCTACCCATGTTCGCGTCAAGGAGGTGCCAAGGTTCGGCATATTCCTTGACGCGGCCTTACGAGCCTTGCGCGGCCCGGACTAGGACGGCTGCGACAGTTTCGGCGCAGCCCCACGACAACGTGACACCGGCGCCCCCGTGCCCGTAGTTGTGCACGACCAAGGTGCCGTCCTTCCGCAGGTCCCGCTCGACACGGACCGTGGCGCGGGTCGGTCGGGTGCCGATCCGGTGTTCCAGGACGCGAGCCTCAGCCAGCCGCGGTTCGACCTCGGTACATCGCGCGAGGATGCCGGCCGCCGCCGTATGGTCGGGGGCCAGGTCGCCCTCACCGTCGATCGCTGTCCCGCCCAGGACGACGGTGTCGCCGTGCGGGTAGAAGCACAGCAGGTCGGGCGAGAGGCCGGTGTCCTCGGAGAAGAACTCGGTGAGCCCCGGGTTGGCGACGACGACATGCTGGCCGCGGATGGGGCGCAGCTCAGAGTCCGGGACCAGGTGGCGTGCGCCGACTCCCGCGCAGTTGACGATCGCCGAGGCCGTGCCGGCCTCCGCGAGCGAGGCGAGCCACCGCTGCTCGACCACTCCACCGGCTTCGTGCAGTCGGCGCAGGAGGTAGTCGAGGTAGGTGGGCATGTCGATCAGTGGCACGGTGAACCGGTAACCCGCCGTGAACCCGGCCGGAAGTTCGGCCCGCTCGCACGGTCGGAAACCCGGCAAAGTGGTGGCCCAGTCCGGCGCGGCCTCGGCCGTGCGGGACGCCTCGATGCCGCTGGTCAGCCGGACGCCCGTGGCCAGGTCATCGGCCAACCCCTGAAAGACCTCCAGAGACCGTTGCCCCCACTGGTCGACCTTGTCCTTCGGCTCGACCAGGTAGGGCCCCCACATCGCCCCGGCCGCCAGCGACGTGGCCCCCGGCACCTGCTCGGCGATAACGTGCACCGAAGCCCCGGTCTCGGCGAGAACGACGGCTGTGGTGAGCCCAGCCACCCCAGCCCCGACAACGACAACGCGCTCCCCTGCGGTCATGACCCGACCCTAACGGCCGGGTTGCGTCGATGGGGCGTGTCGGGCGAGGGCATCCTCCAAGGCTGGCAGGAAGGCGTGCACGTGGGGGTTGCGCTGTCGGCGGCGGAGGTCGGCGGCAAGCTGGTGGAGCAGCGCCGCGCTGCGAGGCGAGCGGACGGCATCAAGGCGGTCGGCGGCGATCTGGCCGATCTCGCAGGCTGCCTCCAGGTCTCCATGCGCGCTGTGTCCCAGGGCCAGCCAGGCTCCCTCGAACATGGCTCGGCGCTGGCTTGGGTCGCCGCGCGGCACGTCGTACGCCCCGGACCTGAGCATCTCGGTCCCCTGGGCGAGGAAGCGGCGACTCTTCTTTCCGCTCTCCGCCTTCTGCTGTGCACGACCCATCTGGATGAGGCCGTAACCAGCCTGGCAGTCCAGGTGGTTGTCGGTGAGGAAGTACATCCAGCGGGGCTCTTCTTGGCGGCCGTCCCGGCTTGCGATCAGTTCGCGGGCAGCGCCACGAGTGTGAGCGAAGTCGTTGTCACGGACGGCGGCGGCGTACGCGTAGGCGAGCCGGGACAGGACGGACGCTCGGACAGCCAGCGGGGCGGCGTCACTCGCACGGCGGGCGGCCTCACCGAGGGCGATGGCGTCAGCTGGGTGTCCTCGACTCGCCGCCTGGAAGGAGAGGTCGCCCAGGATGTGGGCGCACAGGGGAAGATCATTGACCTGATGCGCGGCCCGGAGCGCCGTGACGAAGTAGCGCTGCGCCAGTCCGTGATCGGCCGCGTCGAAGGCCATCCAGCCGGCCAGCTGGCCGATCTCCGCGAGCGCGCGGATCAGACGGCTCGCGGCAGCCGGAGAGTGGCCGCCTTCGCGAATCAGCAGCCCGACGGCCCGGAACTGTGCTCCGACGTAGGGCAGATGACGTGCCCCTCCGTGCTCGTCATCGAGCAACTGGAGCATGGGGAGGTGCTGCTCGACCTGGTCCACGAGCGGATCGGTGCCGAGCGACGACGTCATTCGGGGCGTGTACTGACCGCGTCCCGCGGTGCCGTCGAGGTACTGGGCGACGATCGCAAGGAGTCCCGCGCCCGAGATCGCGAGGAACCGGCGACGGTCGACGAGCCCTCCCATCACCCAGTCCTCCACGATCGCCTCCATGCCCTGCGCGGTCCAAGGCCGCGCGAGATCCGTGTCCGCGGGGACCAGCGCTGACGAGTCGCCCACACGGCCCTGCCAGAGTTCGGCCACCGAGACATTTCTACCCAGCTCCTGGGAGAGCACGTAGGCGGCCATCATCGGCAATGGCGAGCGCGGCAGGGAGCCGGCGTCCCGCCAGTGGTACGGCGCCGACTCGGCCACCGTCCCCGCGCCGAAGACCCGGTTGAGCTTGCGGGCGAGCGCCTTCGGGCTCCACCCGAGTTCGTCGAGGCACCCCGCCAGTACGACATTGGGCTCGCCTGTCTGCGGTGCCACGTGCGACCACCCTTCGCTCCAGTGGTTCGTCCATCACTTCGCGGGCCCCATGGTGATGCCCCTGGACGGACGATTCACCACCGCCGCACGGAAGTTGACCGAGTTGACCCACTGATCGGGTCCTGTCTGACCGTCCCTCTCCTGTGTTCTTGGATCCCGGCGGAGGCGCCCGTCTTCCGAGCCGACGGAGAAAGAGGTGGGCCTTGAGACAGCACACGAGCACCTCCCCAGGTCGACCGGGCGGTGTTCTGGACCGTGACGCCGGACGACCAACCTCCGCCCCCGGACGCAAGCTTGTCGCTGGAGACGGCACGACCACCCTGATCACGGATCTGCCGTACGGACCGGAAGCGGCCGAAGTCGCCCGGTGCGCCGTGACGCTGGCGCTGCGCGGCGCGGAGACGGACGTACTTGCCGATGCCCGCCTGATCGGATCGGAGCTCGCGACGAACGCCTTCGTCTCGGGCAGTCCTCCGTTGGTTCTGTGCGTCGACCGCAGGAGTCTGGCCAGCGGCGGCCTGGAGGTCGAGATCACCGTCACCGACGGCGGCTGTTCCCGACCCGCACCCGCTTCTCCTGCCGCTCCCGAGGAGCAGGCCGAATCAGGACGGGGACTGGTCATCGTCGATGCCTTGGCCGACGCCTGGTCGCTGACCACTGGCACCCACGGCTCTCGTGCCTGGTGCCGACTCGCCCACAGGCCGTGCTCTTCGTCCGCCGGCGCCTGATGTCCACGCCTGCCCAAACCCGTCCTCCAAGGAGGCACCACACAGTGCGCATCGACCATGCGACTTCCCCACCCTCACTCACGGCTGTGCCGGAGGCCGCTCATCGGCCCAGGGTCGTCGTCGCTCTCCACGAGGGCTTCTACGGCGCGGAGTCGGGCTCCGGCTTCAGCAACCGCGCCTTCCTCACGACACTGGCCCGGCTCCTGCCGACAGGCCGCCTCTCAGTGATCACCCCGCACGTGCCCGAGACCGCGGGAGCGCACGATCAGCGGTGGGCCAGCGAGGTGCGGCAGATGCTGCGACAGGCCGCAGCCGAGGTCATCACGATCCCCAAGGTCAACACGCCGCCGGACTCGGTCCGCGGCTCGGTTCAGCTGTGCGACCTGGCGGGCGAGGCGGCCATGCGCATCGCCGCGCACGCGAGCCGGTGCCTCCTCATCGGCCTCGACATCCCGTTCCTCGGGCTCGCGCCCTACACGTCGCCGACCACGGACCTGCTGCTCATACCCCGCTCCACCACCGCGCTGACGCGGCCCAAGGACGTCTCCCGCGTCCGCTGGGAGCGGGACGCCCTGCGAGCGGCGACACTCCGAGGTGCGCGCGTCGGGGCTATCTCCTCCCACATGCGAGGCCACCTCGTCGTCAACTACGCCGTCCCTCGGTCGAGCATCGTGAGCATCCCGAACGGGTTGATCCGTGAGGAGATGGTCAGGCCGGCCACGGCTCTGCCGCTGCCTTTCAAGGCCCGCGCCGGATTCCTTCTCGCCATGGGCCGCGCAGTCCCGACGAAAGGCTTCGAAGACCTCCTGGAGGCGTTGCGCCTGCTGAAGGAACGCGGTGTCCCCGTTCCTCACCTGGTGCTGGCTGCCGTGACCTCGGAAGAGCACCAGCATCTCACCTCGTACCAGCAGGACCTGGCGGCCCACATCCGCGCGCACGATCTGGACGCGACTCTGATCACTCGCTTCACCCCCGCGATCCGTGCCTGGCTGCACAGCCCGGCCCTGCGTGCGGTCATCGTTCCCTCTCGCGAGGAGCCCTTCGGCCGGATACCCCTGGAGGCGTTCGCAGCCGGTGCGGGCCCGGTGGTCGCGACCACGGGCGGCGGCCTGGCTCAGACCGTCATCGACGGCGAGACCGGCTTCACGGCCGCACCGCAGGACCCCAGGTCCCTGGCGTCCGCCCTGCACCGGGCCCTGACCGTCCTGCCCCGAGAACGCGATCGGCTCCGGAGCGCCGGGGCGGCCCTGGTGCGCTCCCGCCACGACTACGAGGCCAGCGTCGGTTCCGTCATGGACCGCATCGCCCCTTGGGCGCTGGCGCGGTCAGCCACCGTGGAGGGCCGCGCGCGATGAGCCGGCCGGTGGTGCTGATCAACCTGGAGTCCCCGCACTCCTTCTGGCGGCTGTCCTCCGAGCACGAGCGTGCGCTGTCCGCCGCCTTCCCCGGCGTCGAGTTCCGCAGGGCGACCGATGAGTCCGTGCCGCACCAGCTGGCCGACGCACACGTCTACTTCGGGTGGCGATTCGCCCCCTCGTGGCTGTTCGCCGCGCCACATCTGAAGTGGATCGCTTCCCCGGCCGCCGGCACCGACCATCTGCCGGTCGCCGAGGCGCGCTCCGTCGGGGTGGTCCTGACCCGCTCCTACGGCTTCCACGGCAGGCCCATGGCCGAGCACGCCATGGGCCTGGTCCTGGGCTTCTCCCGCGGGCTGTTCATCAGCGAGCGTGTCCAGCGGAACCGTGGCTGGTGGAAGGACGACCTGGCCGAGGAGTTCTTCGACCTGGCGGGGGCGACGATGACCATCGTCGGCTGCGGCAGCGTCGGACGCCACCTCGCCCAGGCCGCTCGGGCCTTCGGCATGAACGTCATCGGAGTGCGCCGGACACCACCTGCGGCTTCCGAGGGCGGGATCACGTGGGTGCACACGACGGCGGTGCACCAGGCGGTGTCCGTCGCCGACGTAGTGGTCAATCTGCTGCCCGCAACCTCGGCGACGGGTCGCTACTTCGACCACAACCTCTTCTCGGCGTGCAAGCCCCGCTCTCTCTTCCTCAACCTCGGCCGCTCGGCAACCGTCGACCAGTCGGCCCTCCTGGCCTCCCTCGACACCGGCCACCTGCGCGGCGCGGCCCTGGACGTGTTCGATCCGAAACCGCTGCCCGCCCGCCATCCGCTGCGGCTCCACCCCCGGGTCGTACTCACCCCGAAAAGCTCGGTGTTCTGCCGCGCGTACATGGACGCGGCGGTGGCGTTCTTCGCCGACAACCTGCACCGCTACCTCTCGGGCCAGCCCCTCAACGGCCTGGCCGAGGCGCCCGCCACCCGCTCTCCGCTCGTAGGAGGCTGACCAATGCCCACCGCAGACCACGACGCCCTGGCCGCCGCATTCGCCGCCGCAGGCCGCAACCACCCCTATCTGGCCTTCACCCTGAACTCGCTGTGCAACCTGGACTGCGTGTTCTGCAAGCCCCGGTGCATGCCGGACTACGGGCACAAGGACCGGCCCCTGACCGCCTCCGACTACGCGGCCATCGCCACCGAGGCCGGGGCCTGGGAGATCAGGAAGGCGCACTGCTCCGGCGGTGAACCGACCCTCCGAGCCGACATCCTCGACGTCATCGCGGGCCTCGCCGACGGCCTCGGGCCCGACGCCGCGATCGGCATGACCAGCCACGGCAACCTGCGTCGGGGGCTGAAGGTCGAACAGCTCCACGACGCCGGCCTGACCTACCTCAACCTCAGCCTCCACAGCCTCGACCCGGCGCGGTCCGCCGCGATCATGGGCGGCGGCGACCCGCGCACCGCCCGGAGCACCCTCGACGCCGCCCTCTCCCTCGGCCTGCGAGTGAAGATCAACTGCGTCCTTCAGCGCACCTACCTGGACGACGCCTTCGCCGTGGCCCAACTCGCCCGCTACCTGCCCGTCGCCGTCCGCCTGATCGAACTCCAGAACATCGGCCCCGCCCAGGCGCTCTTCGACACCGAGTTCATCACCGAGGCAGAGGTCCGCGACCGTCTCCACGAGTGGTTCGCGGACGCCGGCGAAGTCCCCCGGGACCAGCTGGGCGTCCGCAGCCCCGGTCAGTACCTCCGTCCCGACGGCTGGGCAGGGTCGATCGGCTTCATCTCCAACTCCAGCTGCGCCACCTGCTCCGACGCCAACCGGATCAAGATCACGCCCACCGGAGTGGCGCGACCCTGCATCCTGCACAACCGCGACATCCCCCTGAAGCCCCACCTCGCCGACGGCACCCTCGGCGACGCCTTCGCTCACCTCTTCCAGGCCATGCTCGACCGCAACACCAACGACGCCTGGCAGGGCTTCCACTACGTCGACTACGACCTACGCTGGGACCGGATGGAGCGCCCGGAAGGCACCCCGGTCGTGCCCCTGCTGCCCGTCCTCCCCACGGGGGCAGCTGGCCCCGCCTGCTCCCGCGCCTCCACCGCGGAGCGGTGATGGTTGTGGTCGACGCTCCGCCTCTCTACCAGGAGCTCGGCGCTCTGTACGAAGGCGAGCTGGACGCTCACGGCGTCGGGGCCGTGATGCTCACTCACAAGTGGCAGCCGGCCGACCTGCTGGCTCCGCACTCCGACATCGACGTACGCGTCATCCTGCGCCAGGCACCTGCGGACTGGGAAGAGTGGAACCACCGCCTGGCCGCCGCACACGCCACTGCGGTCGGCCGAGAGGTCTGCCACCAACGTCTCCTGGAGCACCCACCCGGCTTCGCGTTCACCATGACGGAGGCGGACGGGAGACTCGTCTCCGCGCCCGAACTCGCGACCTGGTCACTGATCAGCGGCAGCGCGCGGGACTTCCAGCGCTGGAAGTCACGGGCGCAGATGGCGCCCTGGTGCGAGGTCGATGAACGGTTCTACCGGGGAATCCTCCAGGCTCGGATGGGCGGCCGATACCAGCTGGCCGCAGACAGCACGGACAACGTGGTGGAGAACATCGCCGCGTACCGACGCCACTGCGTGGCGTGGCACTACCTCGCCCCGTGCTGGTTCGCTGCCGCCGCACTCGCCACCCGTACCCGCTGCCCCGGAAAGACGGCGGCCCTCACCCAGTGGCGGCCGGAGGGACTGGACGGATACGCCGAGCTGTTCCTCCGACACTCAGAGAACCGCTCCGATTTCCGACCGCGGAGTCCGCGCCACCTGCTCCGCGCGGCCCATGTAGCTCTGGAGGCGGCCATGCGCCGCGTTCCTGACGGGGGCCGCCCAGACGGCCAAGGGCATGAGCACGCTCGTACTGACTGGGTGATGACGGCCGGCATGCTCCGTGTACGCGTCGCCCGCTGGCTGTACTACCTCGATCCGCCCCCCGGCGTGGCGACCGAGTACCTGATCCGGCGGGAGGCGAAGGAACTCCGCTCCGCCGCGCAAACCCTGACCGTGCTCGCGGCAGACGAGGCGACTGCCGCCCAGCGGCTGGCCGCCCGAATGGCGGCGCTGATCCCCACCGGACCGACCACCGCCGACACCCTCCGCGCAACCCTCACTCGCTGGCAGCAGCAGAAAACCACCGTCCAGGACTTCCTCAGCCTCACACCCGACGACGTCCACCTCTGACCCAAGGAGTCTCGCCAATGACCCCGCGTGCGCCGGTGCCCCGCACCCTCAAAACGGCCAAGGTCAAGATCACCACGAAGTGCAACCGGCACTGCGACTTCTGCATCTTCGCCGACGGCGCCCAGGGCGAGAACATGTCCCTGTCGCTGTTCTCCACCATCCTGACCCGGCTGGAGACCATCCCCTTCCAGCAGCTGCACATCAACGGCGGCGAACCCACCGTGCACCGGGACTTCCCGGCACTCAGCGACGCCGCCCGCACGCGGTTGGCGGACAGGGTCATGGTCCTGGGCACGAACGCCATCACCCTGGCCCGCAACAAGCCGATCATGGAGGCGACCCTCCGCTCCTACGACCAGATCCTCATCGGCTGCGACGACGAACACGGGAACTACGACGAGGTGCACGCCGTCGTGCCCCGCCTCCGCGAAGCCGGCAAGACCGTGGTCGTCAACAGCGTCCTGGAAGGCATCAGTTCCACCCGGCTCACACAGCTCGGGACGCTGTGCGAGAAGTACGGCGCCATCCATGTCACCAACCACGTGCACCACGTCGACGTCGGCCAACCCGCGAACGAGCTGCGCGGCCTCTGCGACCGCTACCTCGACCAGCACCTGATGATCGAGATGGACGGGTCCTGCTACCGCTGCTTCAACGCCATGGCGAAGGACGACAGCGAGTTCAGCATCTGGGACGAGCACTTCGCGGCCAAGGTGTTCGCGCCCCGCAGACACCACTTCCGGTTCTGCCTGCGCTGCCACGAGTACACCGACTCCGGCGCCGCACTCGTCCCCGCCCTAACCGTCTGACCGGGAGGTACACCACCATGCCCGCAGTCCTCGGACTGAACTTCCACCACGACACGGCCGCCGCGTTAGTCGTCGACGGCCGCCTCTACGCGGCCGAAGAGGAGCGCTGGAGCGGCGTCAAGCACAACCACCCCAGCCGCAAGGGCACGCTCACAGCCCCGACCTGCGCGCTCCAGTGGTGCCTGGAGGCCGCCGGCATCGAACCGGAGGACGTGGACGCCGTCTGGGCCGCCTCCATGCGTCCCAACCCTGCGGCCGGCTGGTGGCTGGCCGAGGAGCGGGAGGAACTCGCCGCCCTCCTGCCCGCCCCGCTCGGCGAACACCTCCGCCTCCTCTCCCACCACACGGCCCACGTGCTCTCCGGCTATCTCCTCTCCGGGCACGAGCACGCCGCGGGCCTCGTCATCGACGCCGGCGGCTCCTCACTGGGTTCCGACTTCGGCCCGGGCCGGGAGCGCATCACCGGGTACGACCTGTGGCCTGATCGCATCGACCGCCTCCACCAGGGCATGCCGGCCGTCGTGCCGGGCCCGGTCGGGCCCCGGCGCGTCCACTCCTCCCTCGGGCACTTCTACCGGAACCTCGCCCGGCGGGTGATCCCGCCCGGCGACGAGCCCGAGGGCAGCATGATGGCGCTCGCGGCCTTCGGCGATCCCCAGCGCTACGGAACACACATCCGCGAACTGGTCCGGCTCGGCGACGAGGGCGAGGTCCGCATCGACCACCCGTGGGGTTCGGCGGACGGCAGCACACCGCTGCTGCTCGATGGCCGGGCTTGGACCGCCGACAACGTCGCGGAACAGCCGGAGCACAAGCGTGCCGACCTGGCCGCCGCCGTCCAGGAGGTCTTCGCCGAATCGGTCGTCCACATCGCCCGCCACCTGCAACGACTCACTCGGGCCTCAGCGTTGGTGTTTTCGGGCGGATGCGCCCTGAACTCCCACCTCAACGGCCAGCTGGCCGTCGACAGCGGCTTTGACACCCTCTTCGTCGCACCGGCCCCGCACGACGCCGGCACAGCCGTGGGCGCCGCGCTCTACGGCTGGCACTACCAGCTCGGGCAGGAGCACGTTCCGGTGCCGACCGACGCGGCCTGGGGCCCCGATCCGGGCGCGCTGCCCACGACGACGGTGCCGTCCGGCTACCACGCCTTGCCCCACCTCGGGCTCGGACTGGCACCCACAGTGGCGGCGCTGCTCGCCGAGCACCGCATCGTCGGCTGGGTGCGGGGACAGCTCGAATTCGGGCCGCGTGCCCTCGGCCATCGCTCGATCCTCGCCCACCCCGGTCACGCCGCCACGAGGGACCGACTCAACACGATCAAGAAGCGAGCCGCGTACCGCCCGTTCGCGCCAGCCGTCCTCGCCGAGCACGCCACGGAATGGTTCATGTCGGCGGGCGACCCTTTCATGAACCGTGTCGCCACCGTACGACGGTGCCGAGCCGACCGCGTCGCGGCGGTCACCCACCACGACGGCACCGCCCGCGTCCAGTCCGTCGCCGCCGACCACCAGGGCCTGCGCGACCTCCTTGAGCAGTTCCACGACCTCACCGGACTGCCGCTGCTGCTGAACACATCCTTCAACCGCAAAGGCACCCCGATCCTGCGGACCGCTGAGCAAGCCGTGGCAGCGGCGGTGGACCTGCGCCTCGACGCCCTCGCCGTCGGGGACACCCTGCTGCTCGCCGATCACGTCCCCGATCCCCGTGCCGCGTCCCTTCGTACGAGGTGAGGCGGATGGACCCCATCGACCTCGGCCACGTCCTGACCGTGCTCGGTGCCGCCGCGTGGAGCCCGGACGGGCAGCCCCGCGCCCGCGTGGCCGCTGGCCTCGCGCTCACGGTCTACGACGGCCACACCCGCGACCAGGGCACGCCATACCTGGAGCACCCGCTGGCCGTCGTCAGGCTCCTGCGAACGGAGATCGGCGTCCGCCGCCCGCTGACCCTCCTCCTCGCCCTCCTTCATGACGCCTTGGAGGTGGCCCCTGAGTCGGAGGCACTGCTCGTCCATCACCTCGGCGGCCCGTTCACCGCCCGCCTGCGTGCCATGACGGCCGACCACCGCCTCGAACAGCGCACGAAGTCCGTCGGCGACGAGACCCGCTGGCGCGCGAAGCAGGCCGCGCTCCCGCCCGAAGACCTCCTTGTCCGGCTCGCCGACCGCCTGCACAACTTGCGCGACCTCGCCGCGTCCCCGAACCTCGACCGGCACCGACGGTTCCTCCAGACCCTGGGCGATTTCCACCTCCCCCTCGCCGACGCCGCCCGCGACCTCGGCCCCCATCTGGAGACCATGCACGCGCGACTGCACGCCGAGTACGTCCACCACATACAGGAGGTACGTCCGTGAAACGGGTCGTCTACTCGATGGAGCCGGTCGGCCGGACCGGCGGCCGGGTCTACCTACGGATGCTCCACGAGGTGACGGCCGACGACGTGGAATGGCGCACCGTCCCGGACCACAAGCGGACCTACCGGGTCCGCCGCTGGCGCAAGCTCCGCCACCTCGCCCGCCTGGCCCCTTCCATACGGGCGCTGCACGGCACCACCGGCACCTTCGTGTGGGACGACCTGAGCCTGCTGCTGTTCACACCCGAGATGCGCGCCCGCACGGTGTTCCTCCTGCACCACTACGAACCGCTCCAACACGACTCCGCCCCCATCGAGGCCGTACTCTGGGAGAGGCTGTTCCGCGTTCTGCCGCAGTGCGCCGCCGTGGTATGCGTCGCCCCGTACTGGGCCGACCAGCTTCGCGCCCGAGGCGTCCGCAACGTACGGGTGATCTACAACGCCTTCGACATGGCCGAAGTAGAGCAGGCACGCGGTTACGACCGGGCCGAGTGCCGCGCCGAGTTCGGCCTGCCACCTGACGTGATCGGCGTCTACGCGGGCAAGGCCGTGCACTGGAAGGGGACCGAGGAGGTCTTGGCAGCCCTGGCTGGCGTTCCCGGACTGCGGGTGATCACCAGCGGCAGCAACACCATCGGCCTCGACAGCGCGCACTACGACGTCGAGCGCGAGCGGTACCTGCGTCTGCTGCGCGCCTGTGACGTCGGTGTCTTCCTCCCGCGGATGCGGGAGGGCTGGAGCCGCTGCGCCGCCGAGGCTTTACTCCTCGGCCTGCCCTGCCTCATCCGCCCGGTGGCCGGCCTGGGCGACCTCGCCGCGCTGGCTGGCCAGCCGGCCCCGGACCTCCGCCGCCTCCCGGCACAGATCCGGCAGCGCGCGGCGGCACGCCACACCGAGGCCAAGGCCGCGTACGAGGCCCTGGTCCGGTTCGACCTGAACTACTTCGGCGACGCGTGGGGCAACCTCCTGGCGCAGGTCGCCTGACCAGCGGCTAAGCCTGCGCGGCCAGCTTCTTGCTGGCAGCGTCCAGACGGGCCAGCACGCGGTCCCGGCCGAGCAGCTCCATGGACTCGAACAGCGGGAGTCCGATCGTCCGGCCGGTGACCGCGACCCGGATGGGCGCCTGGGCCTTGCCCAGCTTCAGCCCGTGCTTCTCCCCGACGGCGAGCAGGACGGCCTTCAGGTCGTCCGCCTTCCAGTCCGCGACGTCGGCCAGCTCGGCGCGGGCGTCCGACAGGATGTCGCCGGCGCCCGCCTTCATCGCCTTGTTCCACGACGCCTCGTCCTCGACCGGCTCGTCGAGGAACAGGAAGTCCACATAGCTGGTGATCTCGGAAAGCAGCGCCAGCCGGGTCTGTGCAAGGGAAGCCGCCGCCTCGAAGACGTCCTTGTCGAACGCCTCCGGCCGCCACGGCGCGTACGGGGCGACGAGCCACGGCGCGCAGGCGGCGGCGAACTGCTCCGGCGACAGGGCGCGGATGTACTCGCCGTTGAACGCCGTCAGCTTCTTCACGTCGAAGAAAGCCGGCGCGGTGTTCACGTCCTCGATCCGGAAGAGCTGCTCCAGCTCCTCGTACGGCCTGATCTCCCGGTCGTCACCCGGGCCCCAGCCGAGCAGCATGAGGTAGTTCACCATCGCCTCGGGCAGGAAGCCCTCGGCGAGGTAGTCCTCCAGCGCCACCTTGTCCCGGCGCTTCGACAGCTTCTGCCGCTTCTCGTTCACGATCACCGGCAGGTGCGCCCACACGGGCGGCTTGGCTCCGAGCGCCTCCCACAGCAGCTGCTGCTTCGGCGTGTTCGACAGGTGCTCCTCGCCACGAATGACCTGCGTGATTCCCTCATCCAGGTCATCCACGACGTTGGCGATCAGGAATACCGGGGACCCGTCGCCACGGGCGATCACGAAGTCCTCGATCGCGCTGTTCGGGAACGCCGGCTCCCCGCGGACCAAGTCGACCACGACGGTCTCACCCTCGTCCGGCGTCCGGAACCGCAGCGCCCGCCCCTCCTCGAAAGCCAGCCCCCGGTCCCGGCAGAACCCGTCGTACCCGAGGTGCTCCGACCCCGTGCGCTCCTTCAGCTGCTCCCGGGTGCAGTCGCAGTAGTACGCCCGGCCGGCCGTGAAGAGCTGCTGAGCCGCTTCCCGGTGCCGGTCGGCGTTGTGCGACTGGAAGTACGGCCCCTCGAAGGCCGGGTCCTCGCCATGGATGCCGATCGCCGCGAGCGCGCTGATGATGCCCTCGGTCCACTCCGGCTTGTTCCGGGCCGCGTCGGTGTCCTCGATCCGCAGGACGAACCTGCCGCCGGACTGTCGCGCCACCGCCCAGTTGTAGAGAGCGGACCGTGCACCACCGACATGGAACATGCCGGTCGGGGACGGGGCGAAACGAACGCGAACCGGGGCAGTAGACATGCGCTCCAGGGTACCGACGCCTGCCACCCGTCCCAGCCATTCCGCCGTCTCCTGTAGCAAGGCTTTTCGGCCGCCCTGAATCTTGCTCGGAGGGGGCTGCGCCGGGCCCTCTACCAGCACCCGGCAAACGCTGCCGCCCCATCCCGCATTCCTGCTATTGAATGACTACGCACTGTGGATAGAGGTGAAGCCCCGAAGGACGCGGGCGGTACTGTCCTTGCGTGGCAACTATCGCGCTGTTCAGCACTGACGACCTCTCCCTTCCCGAGTCTCTGCAGGAGGCCGTGGAGCACGGAGAGGTGTTCACGCGTGCATGGGTGGTCGAGCTCGTCCTGGACCTTCTGGGATACACGGCAGACAAGAGCCTCTGCGACCTGAAGCTCGTGGAACCTGCTTGCGGCGGCGGCGCATTTTTGACTGTCGTCGCCTCCAGAGTCAGCGCGTCTTGCCAGGCGCACCAGCGCCCCATCACAGATGCGATCGCCGCCGTCCGCGCCTTCGACCTGCTGGACCGGAATGTCGAGCAGAGCCGGACGCTGATCGCGGAAACGCTGCAGGGGGAGGGCTGGGGTTCCGAGGACGCAAGGAAGGTCGCCAAAGCATGGGTGAAGCGGGACGACTATCTACTCCAGTCGGACGCCGATCATCGCGCCGACTACGTCGTCGGTAACCCTCCGTATATCCGTCTCGAAGTCGTTCCCGATGACCGGATGACCGCTTACCGCCAGTCCTGCCCCACTATGGGAGGCCGAGCCGACATCTACATCGGCTTCTACGAGGTGGCCTTGCGCAGCCTCAATCAAGGCGGCCAGTTGGGCTTCATCTGCGCTGACCGCTGGATGCGGAACCAGTACGGGCGACGGCTTCGGCAGTTGGTGACCGAGCGCTTCAGCATGGACCTCGCTCTCGTGATGCACGATGTCGACGCCTTCGACGAACAGGTTTCGGCCTATCCCGCGATCACCCTCATCTCGAACAAACCCCAGGGCGCGGCGGTTGCCGCAGACACGAATCGTTCCTTTGGAGCGCAACAGGCACGGGCCTTCACCGACTGGTACCTGAAGGGCGAACCGCCAACGATCTCCACGGCTTCGTACCAAGCTGCCCGCATGCCTCATTGGTTCCCCGAGGAGGATTCGTGGCCAGCTGCTTCGCCAGCCAGGCTCGCGGTCCTTGAGGAACTTACAGAACGCTTCCGGCTCTTGGAGGACACCAAGACCGGAACGAAGGTGGGGATCGGCATCGCTACCGGCGCAGACAAGATCTTCCTAACCAAGGACCCCGATCTCGTCGAGGAAGACCGTTTGCTCCCCATGGCCATGGTGCGCGACACCACCAGCGGCACGATCGACTGGGACGGCACACACCTGGTCAACCCCTGGACAGCCGATGGCGACCTGGTCGACCTCGACGCGTATCCGCGTCTCGCCTCTTACTTCGAGAAGCACGGTGGGGCCCTGCGCAAGCGCTACGTCGCGGTCAAGCAGCCTCATCGCTGGTACAAGACCATCGACAAGGTCGATCACCAGCTCACCCGTCGCCAGAAGCTGCTGTTTCCGGACATGAAGTTGAGGATTCATCCGGTCCTCGATGAAGGTGGCCTGTACCCTCACCACAACCTGTACTTCATCGTCTCGGACGTCTGGGACATGCGCGTACTCGGTGGCCTGTTGCTGTCCAAGGTCGCGGAGGCATTCGTGGAGGCGTACGCGGTCAAGATGCGAGGGGGCACCCTCCGATTCCAGGCGCAGTACCTCCGGAAGATCCGCGTCCCGGACCCGGCGGCGATCGGCGAGAGCGACCAGGCCGCTCTCGCCGAAGCCTTCGGCAAGCGAGATGTGGAGGCTGCCACCGAGGCCGCTTTGCGTGTCTACGGACTCGCCAAGCTGCCTGACTAGGAGGAACGGATCTTGACGGTTACCCGCCAAGACTTCGAAGACGCCATCGCGGCGTACTGGGGTGCCAAGGAACTACAGAGAGAGCAGTCGGCGATCAAGGCCGCTGTGGGGGCAGGCACAGCAGGTTCCGTACGTGGAGGCAAACACTTCGATGCCATCGCCGTCCTGCTGTCGAAGTTCTTCCTTGACGCTGGGTATCCGCCAGAGAGCATCCGTGTCACCAAGTCACAGGGGCTCGAGCTGCCTGGCTACTACCGCCCGCAGAAGCAGTGGGACTTGGTCGTCGTTCATCGGAACACCCTGGTGGCTGCCTTCGAACTGAAGGCCCTCGGCGGGCCGTCGTTCGGCAACAACTACAACAACCGAGTCGAGGAAGCGCTCGGCAGTGCTATTGACCTGCGCCATGCAGCCCTGGCTGAGCTGTATCCGGGAGAGGAACCCTGGCTCGGATATTTCTTCATCATGCAGGACGAGGCAGGATCTCGCAGGCCGATCAAGCCAGCCAAGGGTGCCTTGCCGGTGGAGGGCATCTGGCAGGGAATGTCCTACCAAGAGCGCTTCGGCGTCTTCTGTCAGAGACTTCTGTCCGAGCGGCTCTACAACGCTGCCTGCTACATCACCTCTTCGGCCGGTGACCCAACGCCGCACGAGCCCGTCGGCAAGCTCGACTGGCGCCACTTCTCTGCCGCAATAAACGCGCGACTCGCCTACCTCAAGGACCTTGGCTTCCCCGGATAGTCACGGATCGCACTCCGTCCCGTGTTTGCGGAGCCACTGACACAGCACCCAACAGCCGTACAGGTGCTGTGTCACACGGCTCCGTCTGCCCAGCACTGGATCTCCGGCGGGCAGTACAACCGGCGGCTGGACCAGCTGGGGCGAGATCGACCCCGTCGGCCGGCCCTGCCCCGAGTGCGATACCGAGGAGGTCCCGCTCCTCACCATCGCCTCCTCGGAATGGGGCGGCATCGGCGAGTCCTGGATCTCCGAGGAGGAGCCGGCGAACTGGTCCCCGCCTCCCCTGGGCGCCCGGGACGGCAACTTCACCTTGATCGACATCGTCGGCGGCTACAACCCCCAGCTCCACGCCTGCCCGGCCGACCCATCCCACCCCACATCGAGCTGGTCCAGTAAACCCTCGCGAAGAAACCTGCGGGGCCGGCAAGCGCGGTGACCGGCTCCGACTCCGACTCCGAACGAGGTCGGATTGCGCCACGCGACGATGCGCACCGACTTGGCGCCGTACGCCAAGGCGCGTGCGGTGCGCAGCCTTTCCGGCCGTATCTGGGAGGTCGCGGCGGCCAAGGCTGAACTGCTGGGCGTCGCGCAGCGAATGCTTTCTTCACTCAACGCGTCCATATGCGCACGCTCCGTGCGGTACGGTCACCTCGACAACGCGGTCTTCGACGTGCCGATACCGGCGCAAGAAGGCGGCCCCCGCAACGGCTGCAACCCGTTCGCGAGGGCCTGAACCACTGATGGAATCGAGCTTTCCACCGTGATGTACCGGCACCATATCGCGCCGCCGCGCGCCTTCTCCCAGTTCTCGCACGACATCATCCGGCATCCCCGGCTGTCGTCGGACGCCGTACGCCTGCTGACCTGGCAGCTCTCCCTCCCTCAGGGGGCGCGTGAATCTCTGTCGCGCACCGCCGAACGTGCCCGGATCGGGGCAACCGCCTTCAACCGGGCCAAGCGACAGCTCAAGGAAGAGGGCTTCGTGCACGAACGCCGGGTACAGGGGCCCGGCGGGCTCTGGGTCACCCAACAGTTGGTCTCCAACGTGCCGTTGAGCGCCGGCGAGGCGGCCAAGCTGCTCGGGAGGACGCCGATCGGCACGACGGGCACGACGGGCCCCGTACAGGCCGCACCCGCACCCCAGCCCGCACCCGCACCCGCACCCGCACCAACCTCCGCCCCGGAGGCCTCGTCGCCGCCGGTTGCACCGAGTGCCCCGAATCCGGCCGTCGGTGCTCCGACCCGTTGGTCCACCGACGGTCATCCGAAGAAAGACCCGGGAGAAAACACCTCCCACCGTCCCTCGGGTCCGCGCACGATCGTCACCGAACAGGCCCGCGCCTTCGTCGCCGCGCTCCCCCGGCTCTCTGCCGATCTCCGCCGTATCCCCCGGGGCATGCACGACGAGCTGACCCAGCTCACCGCCCGCTGGCTCGCGGCCGGTCACAGCCCCGCCGCCATCCGCACCCACATCCTGCGTGGCCTCCCCGACGACGGCGCACCGGTCCACCGCCCGGGCGGTCTGGTGCGCTACTTGCTCCGCGAGGTCCCGCCCCTCGAAGAGCGGTCGGCCCCTGTCCCCGTGCCCGTACCCGACCTCTCCCTTCCAGCCGCTCCCCGCCTCTCGGCCCGGCTGACTGGGACCCGGGAGTGCGCGGGCGACCACGTCCAGCCACGCCTTTTCCGGCCGGCCGACGACGAGTGGTTCTGCGCGGAGTGCCGCCCGTACGCCTGCGAGGAGTGAGTGTCACCCCGGCGGCCGGGTGAGCCTGGCCGCCACCGCGTCCAGGACTCAGTCCAAGCCGGTCGCGAAAGACGTCTCGGCGTCCACGTGCGTGCCGTCGTGGACGGCCTTGGTCAGGGCCGGGAAGCGGCCTGTGGCCGGCATGGTCGTCACGTGGGGGCCACGGGCGCGCTGCCAGTCGCGCTTGGACAGGCCTGTGGTGCGCTCGGCGCGTACGTTCGCGATCTCGCGTCTGATCGCCCCGGTGGCATACAGCGCTGACGGTCTCCACCGCGCGCAGGGCGGTGTCGATGTGGGCACGGGCTGGCAAGTGGGCGAGGATTACCGCGGCCGGTCTGGAGCGCCTGGTGAGCCCGGACCCCGCCGAGGCCCTCGCCCTCTTCGACCGCGTCCAGCCGTCCTGACCACCGAGACCACCGAGGCTGCCGAGCGACCGGGGGCGGGGCCGGTCACCGCGACGCCCTCCACCACGGCCCCGTGCCCGACCAGGCCGTCTCCCAGGCGGTCAGGTTGCGGTGGCACAGGAGGTGGGCCGTGGTGGCGTACGCGAGGGCGCCGAGTGACGCGACCGTGAGGGCGGCGAGGAGGGACCAGCCCATGCACTTGCTGCGGATCTGGCCGGGGGTGAGCGGCGGGGCGGTGATACGGCCGTGGGCGTCCGTCCAGATCTCGACCGTGCTGCCCGCGGGCAGGCCCGGCGGCACGTCGGTGCGGGCCGCGCGTGCCTGTCCGCCGGGGGCCATGTAGCGGACCTCGGCCGGGTAGCGGGTTCCTCTCGCCTCGGGTGAGCCGGGTTCGGGGTGACGGGCGGAGCCGTGGACGAGGACGGCGGGCGTCTTGCGGCGGGCGTTCTCCTGCCGTTCGGCCGTGTCCCGGTAGTGGCGGTGGGCCATGTCCCCGGCCAGGAACATCGCGGCGGGCGCGGCGGCCAGCACGGCCAACAACAGGCCCACGCCGAGCCACGCCTGGAGCAGGTCGGCGGTGCGGCGCAGCGGGTTACGGCGCAGCCGCCAGAACCGGACGCGGGGCAGCTCCCCGGGAGGCGGAGGGGGAGGTGGGGGCTGGGCGTGGGGGATGCCTCCGGGCGACACGGGAGCCTGGCCTCCTTTCACCTTTCAACGGGTGTCAACGGGACTCGCCGGAGTCACCTTCAACGGCTGTTCCGCCGGAGCCGGAGGTCGAGCGGGCCGGGCCGCCCGCCGACGGGTGGGCGTGGGCGGCGTGCAGGAGGGTGGCGGCGCCCCGGACGGCCGCCGTGTGCGGGGCCGCCACGGGTACGAGAGGGGTGTGCAGGCGGCCGGTGAGGCGGTACACGATCTCGGGGCGCAGCGCGCCGCCGCCCGCCAGCAGGGCACCCCGGCGCAGGGCGTCGGCGGTGAGCGTCGTACGGTCCTGGCGCTCCATCGCGCTCACCATGCCGACCACCGCCTCGCTGATCTCCGTCGGGGCGACCGTGTCCAGGTCGCCGGTGCCGAGTGCGGTGCGGCGCGCGTCGACGACCGCGCCGTCCGCCAGCAGCACCACCTCGGTGAGCTGGGCGCCGACGTCGACGACGAGCAGCGGCCGGGACAGGTCGGCGCCCGCGCCGAGGGCGACCGCGCGGGCCCCGGGGAGGGTCAGGACGCCGCGCGGGCGCAGCACCTGGACGGCCGTACGGGCCTCGGCGCGGAAGGCGACACCGTCCAGCACGGGGGCGGTGAGCACGACCAGCGGGCGGCCGAAGCGGGGCAGCCGGTGGACGAGCAGGCGGGCCAGCATCCGGGCGGTGCCCGGGGTGTCGACGATCGTGCCCCGCTGGATCGGGTACGCGGCACCGGCGCCGGGGAACGTCACCGTCGGCACGTCCAGGACCAGGCCCCGGCCGGCCACCCACGCGCGGGTGCGCGCGCTGCCCAGGTCGAGGGCGACGCCGACGCACGGGCCGCGCATCGGCCACGGGCGGCGCGCCGGCCAGGGCCTGCGGACCACCGTCACCGCTCCGCCTCCCTGACCTGCTGGCAGCGGGCGCAGTAGCGGGCCTGCGGCACTATCTCCAGGCGTTCGCGCGCGATGGGCCCCCGGCACAGGTGGCAGGCGCCGTAACTGCCGTCGGCCATGCGCGCGAGGGCCGCCTCCACGTCGGCCAGGACCATCCGGGCGGACGCGGCGAGCTGGACGCGGACCTCGACCTGGGCCGCGGCCCGCTGCTGGAGCAGGGCGTCCTCGCGCGAGGTCGCACTGGCCGCGATCTGCTGCAACTGCTCCCGCCGGAACAGGCGCTGCTCGTGCAGGTTCTCGCGGAGCGCGGCGAGGTCCTCGACGGTCAGCGCGCCGCAGGGCGAGGCCTCACGCACCGGTCGTGCGCCGTGGTCGGCGATGCTCTGATGGTTCACCGGTTCACCCCTCGGGCAGGGCGGGAGACAAGTGGCGTGAAGGCGGGCGGTCAGAGCGATCCGCGTCGGCAGGCGACGCAGTGGCTCGTGTAGGGGAGGATCTCCAGGCGCTCCGCGGGGACCGGGGCGGCGCAGGCCACGCAGGTGCCGTAGGTGCCGTCCTCGACGCGGGCGAAGGCCTCGTCGATCTCCTTGAGCACCCGTCCGATGGCGTCCCGCTGCGCGGACATCAGATGGTCGTCCGCGCTCTGCCCGGTCTCGGTCAGCGCCCGCAACTGGACCAGCCGGGTCCCGCGGGCGTGTTCGAGCCGCCGCCGGGCCTCCTCGGCGGTCAGACGTTCGAGGCGGGGAGCGGTCCGGGCGGCGTCGGAGGGCATGGCGGGTCCTCTCTGCGAAGGAGGGCGGGGTGGGGACGGGGGCGTGCACTCATCAGCCTGGCTCGTTCCGCGCTCCGGGCCCATCGGTCCCAGAGCCCATTTGCGCCGGGTAGCGGGATGCACAACGAGGGGGCGGCCGAACGGACGTGGTGCCGGGCGGGCATGGGTGGGGCGCTCACCCTGGAATGGGCGCCAGGACCCATCGACGCGCCCGCCCGGGAGGGGGCAGGCTCGACGGCGTACGCCCCGACCGAGAGCGTGGGTCACAGGCGTACGGCAGGAACAGGACGACCGGGACAGGGCCCGCGGCCCGTCCGCGACGTGCGATGACCGACAGTGGAGGCATACGGGCCACGTCGGCCGGGTCATGTGCGCAGGCCGCGTCAGGTGAGGAGGAACGACCCCGGTGTCCCTGTTCTGGCGGATCTTCGGGCTCAACGCCGTGGTGCTCGGCTCGGCCACCGCGCTGCTGCTGTGGGCCCCGGTGACCGTCTCCGTGCCGGTCGTGCTGACCGAGGCCGTCATCCTGGTCGGCGGCCTCGTCGTCATGCTCGTCGCCAACGCGGCGCTGCTGCGCTGGGGTCTGGCCCCGCTGGACCGGCTGACGAAGCTGATGACCACCGTCGACCTGCTCCGGCCGGGCCAGCGGCTGCCGGCCGCGGGCGGCGGCGAGGTGGCCGAGCTGATCCGCACGTTCAACGCCATGCTCGACCGGCTGGAGCACGAGCGCGCCACCAGCAGCGCCCGGGTCCTGCTCGCCCAGGAGGCCGAACGGCGCCGTATCGCGCAGGAACTGCACGACGAGGTGGGACAGAGCATGACCGCGACCCTGCTGGCCCTCAAGCGGGCGGCCGACGAGGCCGAGCCGCCGCTGCGCGACGAGCTGCACCAGGCCCGGGAGATCACCCGGGAGAGCCTGGACGAGGTGCGGCGGCTGGTCCGCCGGCTGCGCCCCGGCGTCCTGGACGACCTCGGCCTGGTCAGCGCCCTGACCTCGCTCACCTCCGACTTCGCCACCCACACCGGCCTGAAGGTCGTACGCCGCTTCGACGCCGACCTGCCCGCCCTGGAGCCCGAGACGGAGCTGGTCCTCTACCGGGTCGCCCAGGAGAGCCTGACCAACGCCGCCCGCCACGCGGAGGCCGAACGGATCGAGGTGGGCCTCACCCGCACCGAGGGTGCCGTGGTGCTGGCCATCACCGACGACGGCCGCGGCATCAGGGCGGCCTGCGAGGGGGCCGGCATCCGCGGGATGCGCGAACGGGCCCTGCTCATCGGGGCCGCCCTGGACATCGCCGACGCGAGGGGCCCGGCGGGCTCCATGGGTCCGGCGGGCGCCACCGCCCCGGCGGTCCACCCGGCTCCCGCGCGCTCTGCCGGTCTCGCGCGCTCTGCCGGTCCCCCGCGCTCTGCGGGTCCCGCGGGCTCTGCCGGTCCCGCGGGCTCCACAAGCCCCGCCGACGCCATCGGCCTCGGCAACCCAAGAGCCGAGAGCACCACCGCCCCCGACGATGCCGCCCGCCCCGAAAGCACCCCCGGCCCCCTGGCCGCCCCCGGCACCCGGGTCCGGCTCACCGCGCCCGTCCCCGGAAAGCGACCGTGACCATGCCCGACGACCGTTTCCCGCAGCGCCCCGCCCCCGCCGGCCGCGCCCCGGCCCCCGTCCGCATCCTGCTCGCCGACGACCACGCGCTGGTCCGGCGCGGCGTACGGCTCATCCTCGACCAGGAACCGGACCTGGAGGTCGTCGCGGAGGCGGGCGACGGGGCGGAGGCCATCGAGATGGCCCGCACCCACGAGGTCGACCTGGCGGTCCTCGACATCGCCATGCCCCGGCTGACCGGCCTCCAGGCCACCCGCGAACTGGCCTCCCTCAAGCCGGACCTGCGCATCCTCATGCTCACGATGCACGACAACGAGCAGTACTTCTTCCAGGCGCTGAAGGCCGGTGCCTGCGGTTACGTGCTGAAGTCCGTCGCCGACCAGGACCTGGTCGCCGCCTGCCGGGCCGCGATGCGCGACGAGCCCTTCCTCTACCCGGGCGCGGTGACCGCGCTGATCCGCAACTACCTGGACCGGGTCCGGCACGGCGAGGAGAGCCCCGACCAGGTCCTGACGCCCCGCGAGGAGGAGGTCCTCAAGCTGGTGGCGGAGGGGCACTCGTCCAAGGAGATCGCCGAGATCCTCTTCATCAGCGTCAAGACGGTCCAGCGGCACCGCGCCAACCTGCTGCACAAGCTCGGCCTGCGCGACCGCCTGGAACTCACCCGGTACGCCATCCGCGCCGGACTCGTCGAGCCCTGACCCCACCGGCGCGCGGACGCCCGCACGCCACGACCGCCCCCATGACCACTCGCGGCCCCGGCCACCACGGGCGGCGAAGTATGCCCCTCGAAAAGCGATTCGAAACATAGCTTTCCGGACCCTTGTCGGGTGCAATTATTGCAAAGCGCAAAGAAAAGGCCCGTATAGCTCTCCTCAACTCTGCGTAGTCCTATGGGAACGCACCGTTCCGATGCGTAAGGCTTGCCTCACCAGCACCGGCCGACCGGGCATGACCACCCCCGGCCGGTGTGCCGCCGACTTCATAGGGGATGTGAGCGCAGTGGGACGGCGCGCGGCACGAAAGGAAGCGGAACGCATGGCGGCCCTGGCCGCCGATCAACTGCTTCAGGCGGGGCGCATACTGCGACGCTCCGTGACCACTCCCGACCTCCGGGCGGTCTTCCGCACCGACCAAGGGGTCAACGACGCGCCCTACCGGGAGCGCTGGGCGCACGACAAGGTGGTGCGCTCCACGCACGGCGTGAACTGCACCGGCTCCTGCTCGTGGAAGGTGTACGTCAAGGACGGGCTGATCACCTGGGAGACCCAGGAGACCGACTACCCCTCCACCGGCCCCGACCGGCCCGAGTACGAACCGCGCGGCTGCCCGCGCGGCGCCTCGTTCTCCTGGTACACGTACTCGCCGACCCGGGTGCGCTACCCGCACGCGCGCGGCGTGCTCCTGGAGATGTACCGCGAGGCGCGCCGGCGGCTGGGCGACCCGGTGGCCGCCTGGGCCGAGATCACCTCGGACCCCGCCAGACGGCGCCGCTACCAGGCGGCGCGCGGCAAGGGCGGCCTGGTGCGCGTCGACTGGGACGAGGCCCTGGAGATCGCCGCCGCCGCCCATGTGCACACGATCGCCGAGCACGGGCCCGACCGGGTGGCCGGGTTCTCCCCGATCCCGGCGATGTCGATGGCCTCGCACGCGGTCGGCGCCCGGTTCATGTCGCTGATCGGCGCGCCCATGGTGTCGTTCTACGACTGGTACGCGGACCTGCCGATCGCCTCCCCGCAGGTCTTCGGCGACCAGACGGACGTACCGGAGTCCGGGGACTGGTGGGACGCCGCCTACCTGATGCTGTGGGGGTCCAACGTGCCGGTGACGCGGACCCCGGACGCGCATTGGATGACCGAGGCCCGCTACCGGGGCCAGAAGGTCGTCGTGGTCTCCCCGGACTACGCGGACGCCACCAAGTTCGCCGACGAGTGGCTGCACCCGCACCCCGGCACCGACGGGGCGCTGGCGATGGCCATGGGGCACGTGATCCTCACCGAGTTCTTCGTGCGCCGCCAGGTGCCGTACTTCACCGACTACGTCCGCCGCTTCACCGACCTGCCCTTCCTGATCGAGCTGGAGGAGGACCCGCGCCGGCAAGGGTCCTACGTGCCGGGCAAGTTCGTCACCGCGGCGACGCTCGGCCTCGACGAGGAGTCGGGGGAGGACGCCCGGTGGAAGCCGGTGCTCCTCGACGCGGTCTCCGGGCGGCCCGTCGTCCCGCACGGCACCCTGGGCGACCGCTGGTCCAAGCTGGGCGAGGGCCGCTGGAACCTGGACCTCGGGGACGTCGAGCCCGAACTGACCTTCCACCGCCCGGACGGCACCGGCGACAGCGCCCGCGTGCTGCTGCCCCGCTTCGACGGCCCAGAAGGCGGCGGCAGCTCGGCGCGCGGCGTGCCGGTGCGCGAGGTGGGCGGACGCCGGGTGACGACCGTCTTCGACCTGCTCCTCGCCCAGTACGGCGTCGCCCGCGACGGACTGCCCGGCGAGTGGCCCGACGGCTACGACGACGCCTCCCAGCCGCACACGCCCGCCTGGCAGGAGGCCATCACGTCCGTGCCGGCCGCCGCCGTGGTGCGGGTGGCCCGGGAGTTCGCGCGGACGGCCGAGCAGTCCAGGGGCCGCTGCACGATCGTCATGGGCGCGGGCACCAACCACTGGTTCCACTCCGACACCATCTACCGCTCCTTCCTCACCCTGCTGCTGCTCACCGGCTGCCAGGGCGTCAACGGCGGCGGCTGGGCGCACTACGTCGGCCAGGAGAAGGTGCGGCCCTACGCCGGCTGGCAGCAGCTCCAGTCCGCCGCCGACTGGGTCCGCCCGTCCCGGCAGGTCGCGGGCACCCCGTACTGGTACCTGCACACCGACCAGTGGCGCTACGACGGCCACGGCGCCGACGCGCTCGCCGCGTCCACCGGAAAGGGCCTGTTCGCCGGCCGGCACACCGCCGACCTGGTGGCGCAGTCGGCGCGGCTGGGCTGGATGCCGTCCGCGCCCGCCTTCTGCGCGAACCCGCTCGACCTGGGCCGCGCGGTGCGCGAGAGCGGGCACGAGCCCGGCGAATGGGTGGCGTCCCAACTGGCTGCGGGGAAGCTCTCTTTCGCCTGCGAGGACCCGGACGCCCCCGAGAACTGGCCGCGCGTGCTCACCGTGTGGCGGGCCAACCTCATCGGCTCCTCCGCCAAGGGCAACGAGTTCTTCCTGCGCCACCTGCTCGGCGCGAGCGACAACGCGCACGCGGCCGAGGCCCCGCCCGAGGCCCGGCCCCGGGACCTGACCTGGCACGAGGAGGCACCGCGCGGCAAACTCGACCTGCTGCTCGCCCTCGACTTCCGCATGACCTCGACCACCCTCATGGCCGACCTGGTGCTGCCGGCCGCCACCTGGTACGAGAAGCACGACCTGTCCAGCACGGACATGCACCCCTACGTGCACGCCTTCTCGCCCGCGATCAGCCCGCCCTGGCAGGCCCGCACCGACTTCGAGATCTTCCACGCGCTGGCCCGCAGGTTCAGCGAACTGGCCGCCGGCCGGCTCGACGTGGCCCACGACCTGGTGGCCACCCCGCAGCAGCACGACACCCCGGGCGAGACCGCCCAGCCCGGCGGCACCGCGCGGGACTGGCGGGAGAGCGGCCACACCCCCGTGCCCGGCCGTGACCTGCCGCAGTTCACCGTCGTCGAACGCGACTACACCGCCGTCGCCGACCGGCTGGCCGCGCTCGGACCGCTGTGCGAGCAGCAGGGCGTGACCGTCAAGGGCGTCACCGTGCGGCCGGGACCCGAGGTGCGCTGGCTCGGCGCCCGCTGCGGCACCGCCGCCGCCCCCGGACCCGCCCAGGGCCGCCCCCTCCTCGACACCGACGTCAAGCTGTGCGAGGCGATCCTCGCTCTGTCCGGCACCACCAACGGCAGGATCGCGGCCGAGGGCTTCGAGCGGCTCGCCGAACGCTGCGGCCCCGAGGCCGGGTTCGAGACGCTCGCCGAGGCCGTGCACGAGCGGCGCGTGGTCTTCTCCGACACCCAGCAGCGGCCCGTCCAGGTCGGCACCAGCTACGAGTGGTCCGGCAAGGAGGCACCCGACCGGCGCTACGCGCCCTTCACCGTCAACACCGAGCACAAGAAGCCCTGGCACACCCTCACCGGCCGCCAGCACTTCTACCTGGACCACGACTGGATGGCCGAGCTGGGCGAGCAACTGCCCGTCTACCGGCCGCCGCTGGACCTGAGCGCCGAGTCGGTGGCCGGCGAGCGGGAGGTCAGCGTCCGCTACCTCACCCCGCACTCCAAGTGGTCCATCCACTCCGAGTACCAGGAGAACCTGCTCATGCAGACCCTGGCCCGCGGCGGCCCGGTGATCTGGATGAGCGTCGCCGACGCCGAGGCCATCGGCGCCGCCGACAACGACTGGGTGGAGGCGGTCAACCCCAACGGCGTCGTCGTCGCCCGCGCCGTCGTCTCCCACCGCATGCCGCCCGGCACGGTGTTCATGTACCACGTGCAGGAACGCCTGGTGAACGTGCCGCGCTCGGAGGCCACCGGGCGGCGCGGCGGGGTGCACAACGCCCTGACCCGCATCCTCGTCAAACCCACCCACCTCATCGGCGGCTACGCCCAGCTCTCCTTCGCCCCCAACTACTACGGGCCCACCGGCAACCAGCGCGACGCCCGCACCGTCATCCGCCGCCGCGCCCAGGAGGTGCAGTACTGACATGCGCGTCTTGAGTCAGGTCGCCATGGTCATGAACCTCGACAAGTGCATCGGCTGCCACACCTGCTCGGTCACCTGCAAACAGACCTGGACCAACCGCACCGGCACCGAGTACGCCTGGTTCAACAACGTCGAGACCCGCCCCGGCCAGGGCTACCCCCGCGGCCACGAGGACCAGGGCAGGTGGAAGGGCGGCTGGCGCCTGGACGGGCGGGGCCGGCTGGTCCCGCGCTCCGGGGGCCGCGCCCGCCGCCTCGCCCGCCTCTTCGCCAACCCCGAACTCCCCTCCCTCAAGGACTACTACGAGCCCTGGACCTACGACTACGACACCCTCATCTCCGCCCCGCTCGGCGACGACCTGCCCACCGCCCGCCCCCGCTCCCTGATCGACGGCCGCCCCACCGACGTCACCTGGGGCCCCAACTGGGACGACGACCTCGGCGGCGGCCCCGAGTACCTGTCCGCCGACCCCGTGCTCAAGTCGATGAACGAGCGGGTCAGGCTGGAGTACGAGCAGGCGTTCATGTTCCATCTGCCGCGCATCTGCGAGCACTGCCTCAACCCGAGCTGCGTGGCCGTCTGCCCCTCCGGGGCGCTGTACAAGCGCATCGAGGACGGCATCGTCCTCGTCGACCAGGACCGCTGCCGCGGCTGGCGGATGTGCGTGAGCGGCTGCCCGTACAAGAAGGTGTACTTCAACCACACCACCGGCAAGGCCGAGAAGTGCACCTTCTGCTACCCGCGCATCGAGGCCGGCGAGCCCACCGTCTGCTCGGAGACCTGCGTCGGCAGGCTGCGCTACCTCGGCGTGATGCTGTACGACGCCGACAAGGTCGGCGAGGCCGCCGCCACCGCCGACGAGAAGGACCTGTACGAGGCCCAGCTCGGCTGCTTCCTCGACCCGCACGACCCCGAGGTGGTGCGCGCCGCCGAGGACTCCGGCATCCCGCACGACTGGATCACCGCGGCCCGCCGCTCCCCCGTCCGCGACCTCATCACGACGTACCGCATCGCCCTGCCCCTGCACCCGGAGTACCGCACCATGCCCATGGTCTGGTACGTCCCGCCGCTCTCCCCCGTGGTCGACGCGCTCACCCGCAGCGGCCACGACGGCGAGCACCCGGCGCCCCTGTTCGGCGCCATCGACGCCCTGCGCATCCCGCTGGAGTACCTGGCCGGGCTGTTCACCGCGGGCGACACCGCACCCGTGGAGGCCGCCCTGTGCCGGCTGGCCGCGATGCGCGCCCACATGCGCCGGATCAACCTCGGCGAGCCGCGCGATCCGGCGATCGCCCGCGGCGTCGGCATGGACGAACGCGGCCTGGAGGCCATGTACCGGCTGCTCGCCCTCGCCAAGTACGAGGAGCGCTACGTCATCCCCACCACGTACGTCGCCGACGGCGGCGCGGGCGGCGCCCACGACGCGGGGTGCAGCCTGGAGGGCGACGGCGGACCCGGCATGTACGGCGCGGACGGCGCCGAGGCCTTCCACGCCTCACCGGTCCCGGCCGCCTCCGCCCCGGCCGAGCGGTCCTCCCTGCGCGGCCGGGTCAACCTGCTCAACTGGAACGGGCGCGGCCGGCCGCGCGGCCTCTTCCCCGACCGGTCCGGGGCGGGGAGCGCCGAGGGATGAACCTGCACCGCGCGGTCCACCAGGCCGCCGCCCTGCTCCTGGACCACCCCGGCGAGGACTGGGCGCGCCGGCGCGAGACGGTGGCCGAGGCGATCGGCCCGCTGCCCGGCGAGGCCCCGGCCCTGCTGCTGCGCTTCTGCGACTGGGCGGCCGGCACCGCCCCGATGGAGCTGGCCGCCGGCTACGTCACCACCTTCGACCGCACCCGCCGCCGCACCCTGCACCTGACCCACTACACCGACGGCGACACCCGCCGCCGGGGCGCCGCCCTCGCCGCGCTCAAGGCCCGCTACCGCGAGCACGGCTGGGAACCGCCCCCCGGCGAACTCCCCGACCACCTGCCGTCCCTGCTGGAGTTCGCCGCCCGCTGCCCCGGCCCGGGCACCGATCTCCTCCGCGAGCACCGCCCGTCCGTCGCCCTGCTCGCCCACGGTCTGGAAACCCACCACAGCCCCTACGCCGACGTGGTCCGCGCGGTCCTGACCACCCTGCCCGCCACCGCGCCCGCACCACCGCGCTCCGCGCACCCCGCCGCCGAGCCGCACCTGCTGCCCTTCCCCCCACCCGTCTCCCCGCCCCTCCCCGTGCCGTACCCCGTCCGGCACGCGCCGGGCGACGAAGGAGTACGCCGCTGATGAAACCTCCCCACCTGCACGCGCAGCACCTGAACATCGCCCTGTGGGGCGTCCTGCCCTACCTCGCGCTGGTGGTGCTGGTCGCCGGGACCGCCTGGCGCTACCGCTACGACCGCTTCGGCTTCACCACCCGCTCCAGCCAGCTCCACGAGTCCCGCATGCTCGCGGTCGGCGGGCCCCTCTTCCACTACGCCCTGTTCCTCGTCATCGGCGGCCACGTCATGGGCCTGCTCGTCCCCGAGTCCCTGACCCGCCGGCTGCGGATCAGCGAGGAGCAGTACCACGCCGTCGCCCTGACCATGGGCGGCGCCGCCGGCGTCGCCGCCGTGGCCGGCCTCGGCCTGCTGCTGTACCGGCGGCTGCGCGTGAGCGCCGTCCGGCAGGCCACCAGCCGCAGCGACCGCCTGACCTACCCGCTGCTGACCCTCGTGCTGCTCGCCGGCCTGACCGCCACCGCCTCCTCCCTGACCAACCCCTACGACTACCGGCTCGGCGTCGCCGTCTGGTTCCGCAGCCTGTTCACCCTCGACCCGAACGTCACCGCCATGGCCCACGCCCCGCTCGTCTACAAGGTCCACGCGCTGCTGGCCATGGCCCTGTTCGCGCTGTGGCCGTTCGGCCGCCTGGTGCACGCCTTCGCCGCTCCGCTCGGCTACCTGACCCGCCCCTACGTCGTCTACCGCTCCCGCGGCGGGGCGGCCGGGCGGCCCGCACCGGCCGGGCGCGGCCCCCGCCGGGCACCCGTGCGCTGAGACACATCACCCGGCGCGGGGCAACGCGCCGGGCGGGAATCCGGTCCATACGGTTGTGCGCACGTTTGGGTGGGAACTGCTTCGAGGAGCCGAGCGGTGGTGCAACGAAACGGAAGACCGGTGGAGCCGGACAGGGCGATGATGTGAGACCCGGCAGGCCGGACGGCCGACGGCGCGGGCGGGACACGGTGCCCCGGCTCGCGCTGTTCGTCGTACGCACCCTGCGCGGCGAGTGGCACGCCATGGTCGTCGACCCGGTACGGCAGTTGCTGCGCCGCGGCCTGTCCGGTCTGGTGCTCGCCTTCGTGGCCGCCTTCGGCGTGATCTTCTTCCACGCGGTCGCCCAGCACCCCGCCGGCGAGGCGGTGGTCCGGGCCGTCGGCGGCGTCCAGGCCGACCTGCCGCTGTGGCTGGCCCTGGCCCGCACCCCCGTCTCCCTCTACGTGCCCGCCCTGGACCTGCCGGTCTGGGCGGGCATCACCCAGCTCTTCCTCGCCTTCGCCCTCGCCGAACTCACCCTGGGCCGCGCCCGCACCCTGTTCATCTCCTACGCCGCCACCCTGGCCGGCACCTTCACCGTGCGCGTGATGCTCGCGATCGGGCCGGGCCGGTGGGGCCTCGGCCTGCCCCCGGAGATCGGGCACGTCCTCGACACCGGCCCGTCGGCGGCCGTCGTGGGCCTGTTCACCTATCTCTCCGTGGTCCGCCGCGCTCCGGTCGTCTTCTTCCTCACCGGCGGCTCGATGGTCGTCGAGTCGATCGTCAGACCCAACCTGGCCGGACGCGAGCACCTCATCGCCGTGGCCGCCGCGATCGTCCTGGCCCTGGTCCACGAACGCGCCTGGCGCCGCCTGCGGCTGCCCCGCCGCGCCCCCGCCGCCGCCTCGGCCGCGCCCCCTGTCCCACGGGCCGCCGTTGCATATCCTGAACCCATGCTGCAGTGCGCGGACGCGGCACCGGCGCTCCACGGCGACCGGGTGCCGGGCGGCCGCGCCGGGGGAGGGGCGGGGAAGAGATGAACTGGATCTGGTGGGTGCTCATCCTGTTCTGGACCGGCGGCTTCGCCTGGTTCGCGGACACCGTGCGCACCGCGCTGCGCAACCGGCACCAGCGCAAGCTGGAGCTGATGGAGGCGCAGAAGGCCGGGCGGCTGGCCGTGGAGGCCGCCGACCAGCCGCCCGAGCCGGTGTGCGGGTGCACGCACCACCTGGCCAAGCACGACCAGAGCGGCCACTGCCACGAGCGCGTGGAGGTGCCCACCGCCTGGGACGAGAACAGGAAACCGCTGCGCTACGAGCCGGGGCAGTGCAACTGCCAGCGGTACGTGGGCCCGCAGCCGCTCTCCCAGGTCTACGCCGAGGAACTGACCGACCTGGCCTGAGAGCCGTCCGGCGCGCGCCGCTGCCCCGGCAGGCGCACCGGTCCGGCCGCCGCGCGGCGCCTGCTGCGCGGCGGACGCTGCGGCCAGAACAGCACGTACAGCGCGGAGCCCACCGCGAACGCCAGCCGGATCAGGCCCTGCGCGGAGTCCGAGGGCACCAGCAGGGCGCTGCCGTACAGGGAGATCAGCGCTATCCAGCTCACCCAGGGCACCAGCCGCCGCTGCCCCACGGAGTCCCAGATGAGGGTGCCGAGCAGCACGGAGGCGTTGTAGTACGTGTACACGCTGGGGTCCAGCACGATGCGGGCGTCGGCGGCCAGCACCACCACGGCCGCCCAGCGGCCCCGGCGCACCGCCAGCGCGCCCAGCGCGATCCCCAGGGACATCTGCGCGGGCCGGTCCCACCAGGGGGTGGCCGGGTCGCTCACCCCGAACCAGCGCAGCGCGGAGGCGGGCTGGTTGGGGATGGTGAAGCGGGCGGCGGCGAACGTCTCCAGGTGGGTCAGGTAGAACGGCAGCCAGGCGGCGGCCACCAGACCGACCGTCCAGGCCGCCGCGCGCAGCCGGTCGGACCGGGGCAGGGCGAGCAGCAGCGGCAGGAAGCCCACCGCCCACGGCTTGGAGTCCACGGCCAGCGCGAGGAGCACCCCGACGGCGGTGGCGTTGCCGCGCACCAGGGCGCGGACCGCCAGGGTGGTGAAGAACAGCGCCAGCACGTCGTCGAGGTGGGCGAAACGCACCGAGACCTCCACCCACATGGGGATGAAGGCGGCGCCGGCGACCAGGACGCGCTGCTGGAGGCGCTTGTGGTTCGTGCCGGTGCCCAGGCCGTGCTCGGCGGCGGTCCGGCCGATCAGCACCAGCATGTACAGGCCGAGGCCGGACATGAAGGCCTCGGCCAGGTTCTCGCCCAGGGCGGCCTGGAACGGCCCGAACAGCGCGGCGACGAGGAAGGAGACCGGGCCGATCTGGAGTTCCGGGTGGTTGGCGTACAGCGCGAGGCCGCCGCCCGGCACCTGGCTGAACAGCAGTTCCTCACCGCTCCTCAGGTAGTGCCAGGACACGGCCCCGTGCCGTTCGGCCACGAGGAACCACAGGATGGTCCACCCGGTCAGCAGAGCGGTGTGCCACCGCAGCGGGTAGCGGCCGATACGGCCGAACCGCGCACCGTCCCCGGCCGTGCCCGCCGCTCTCTCGCCGTTCCGCACGTTCCGTCCTTCCGTCACATGCCCGCCCAGTCAGATGCGGATCGGCCGGGTACGGTTCAGCCCAGCACCCTAGCCCAGGCGTGCGAGGAGAGGTCGGCGCCGTCGACGACGGTGCGGGCGGCGGCCCGCAACCGCGGTGCGGGGGCCGACGGTCCGCACAGGGCGCCGATGACGTAACTGTTGAGGGCGTCGTCGACCGGGCTCGGTTCGAAGCCGGTGCCGTCCGCCTTCAGGCGCTCGTACTTCATCAGGTTCCAGCCGGCCGCCACCTGCCGTCGGCCGTCCGGGCTGGACAGCGCGATGGTCCCGGCGCCGAACACGGCCCCGTCGTGGCCCCAGAAGCGTCCGCAGCCGGGGATGTCGACGGCGTAGAGGCCGAGGCCGTAGTCCATGCCGTCCACGGGGACCGTGCGCTGCATCTCCTCGAGCGCGGCCGGCCCGATCAGCCTGCCGGTGAGCAGGGCGCGGTAGAAGCGGTTCAGGTCGTCCGTGGTGGAGACCACCGCGCCCGCCGTGTACGCCCACGACATGTCGTAGACGCTGTAGTCGCGGGGCGGGTCGATCAGACCGTAGAAGTTCTCGTACATCCGCGCGTGCGGGCCCCGGATCGCGGGGGTGCGCGGGTAGGAGGTGTGGTGCAGGCCGGCCCGGTCGATGACGTGGCGGGTGATGTACGCCTCGGGGTCCTGGCCGGTGACCTCGGCCAGGAGCAGTCCGGCGATGACGTAGTTCGTGTTGGAGTAGTGGCCGGGCAGGGAGCCGGGCGCTCCGGTGGCGGGCGCGGCGAGTCCCAGGCGGACCAGCTCCTCGGGGCGGACGGAGCGGAACCGCTCCTCGTCCAGGCTGGCCGTCGAGCCCTTGGCGAGGGACGGGAAGGCGCCCACGACGTAGTCGCCGATGCCGCTGGTGTGGTTCAGCAGCATGCGCACGGTGATCCGGCGTCCGCGCTCGCCGGGTATCAGGCCGGGGAGGTAGTCGCCGATCGGGGCGTCCAGGCGGATCCGGCCGCGTTCGACCTGCTGGAGCACGGCGACGGCGGCGAAGGACTTGCTGATGCTGCCCACCCGGTGCCGCATGTCCGGCCGGGCCGGGCGGCCGGTCGCCACGTCGGCGACGCCGGACGCGCCGGCCCAGCGCCGGTCGCCGTCGCGGACGGAGGAGTAGATGCCGTACATGCCCGCGTCGTGCACGGCGCCGAGCGCGGTGCCCAGGGCCGCCGGGTCCAGGGCGGAGGCGGGGGCGGCCGGGGTGGCGGAGGCGGTTTCGGCGAAGGCCGCGGGGACGGCGGCGGGGGTCAGTGACAGGACGGTGGCGGCGACGGTGGTGGCGGCGATCCGGCGGATGCGCAAGGGACTTCCCTTCCCTCGGGTCCGAACATGTCCCCGTCATCCTTGACGATCACGAGGGGGCGCCACATCCTTCCGGCGGACGAGGCCGGGTGCCGAATCCGCTCAGGAGCGTCACACAGGCTCCACACAGGGCGCCGGGACGCTTGTTACCGTGACTGGCCGCCCGGCAGCCGACCCAGGAAGATCCGCATGGACTACTGCTCCACGTGCCGACGGCACCTCAACGGTGCTCTCGTCTGCCCCGGTTGCGGGGCGTACGCGCCGGACATAGCCCCGAACGCCACCGCGGACTCCGCGGTCCCGTTCGCCCCCGGTCCCGCCGCGGACCCGGCCCCCGAGCCCTTCACGGCACCCGGCGCGCCGACGGCCGCGGACGTTCCGGCTTTTCCGGACGGACCGGAAGACCCGGCTTTTCCGGGCGGCCCGGACGTCCTGGAGCCACCGGTGGCAGCGGACGCGCCGTCCATGCGACAGCGGCCCGGACGGGCGGCGCGGCGCCGGCAGCGGGCCCGCTGGAAGAAGACCCAGCGCCGGGCCCTGGTCGCCACGGCGGTGGCCCTGGTCGGCGGCGGCCTGACCGTCGCCTCGATGGACCGGCACACCGCCGACCGCGCGCAGGCGGCCCCCGCGCCGGACACCCCGCACCCGGACAGCGTGGACTGGCGGCCGGCCCGGCACGACACCCCGGTGACCGGTACCGGCACCACGACAGAGACCGGGACCGGGACCGGGACCGGATCCGCCCACGTCCGGCACTCCTCGCCCACCACCGGGTCGGCCCCCGCCCGGTCCTCCACCACCCGGCAGGGCGTACACCCCGACGCCGCCCTCCCGCCCGTGCCGGTGGCCCCCTCCGCCCCGGAGACGACGCATCCGGCCGACGGCCCGGCGAAGACGTCCGGGCACTCGGCCGCGGGAGACTCCACCGGCTCCTCCGCCGGCTCCTCCGCCGGCGGCACCCCGGCCTCGCAGCCGTCCCCGGACGCGCCGGCGCAGCACACCTCGCCGGGCACCGGCTCCCCCCACGGCACCTCCGGTACCACCGGCTCCGCACCGGCCGGCCACGCCGCCACGAACCCGTCCGCGCCCTCGTCGCCCTCGTCCCCGTCGTCCCCGTCGTCCCCGCAGCTGTGCCTACTGGTGCTCTGCCTGGGCTGACGACCGGTCAGCCGGCCGCCGGGCCCGGCTCGTCGAAGCTGGCGAAGTACGCGGCGGCCATGTCCTCGCCGCCGTGCCCCTGGGCGGCGGCGCGGGCGAAGCGCTCGGCGCTCGCGGCGGCCACGTCGAGGCGTACGCCGTGCCGCTCGCCCGCCTCGACGATCAGGCGGGCGTCCTTCTCCGCGGTGGTCACGGCGAAGCTCGGCGGCAGCAGAGCGCCGTCGAGGATGAGCCCGGCCTTGGCGTGCAGGTACCCCATGTCGAGCGGGCCGCCGGCGATCAGGTCGAAGAAGCCCCGCGGGTCCACGCCGAGTCCCTTGGCCAGCGCCAGCGCCTCGCCGGTGGCCGCGGTGGCCGCGATGACCCAGCTGTTGGCGACCAGCTTCAGCCGGGTCGCCCCGCCCGCCGCGCCGTCCTCGCCGGTCCACACCGTGCGCGCGCCGACCGCCTCGAACACCGGCTCCACCGCCTGCCGGCCCTCGGTGGGCCCGGCCGCCAGCACGGTCAGCCGGCCGGCTTCCGCGGGCTGCCGGGTGCCGAGCACGGGGGCGTCGTAGAAGATCAGGCCGTGGGCGCGGGCCAGGTCCGCGAGCGCGCCGACGGACTCCACACCGGCGGTGGTCGACTGCACCCAGGCGGCCCCCGCGCGCGCCGCCGGAGCGGCTTCGCGCATGACCTCCAGCACGGTGTCGCCGTCGTACAGCATCGTCAGGACCACGTCGGCGTCGCGGACCGCCTCGGCGGCGGAGCCGGCGACCCGCGCGCCGTCGGCCGCCAGCGGCTCGGCCTTGGCGCGGGTGCGGTTCCAGACCCGGACGGCGTGCCCGGCCCGCACGAGGTTGCGGGCCATCGCGGCGCCCATGATCCCGGTGCCCAGCACCCCGACGGTGCGGGTGGTGTCGCTCATGTCGTCCCCTTCCTGGTCGATAGCGCGAGCCTAGGTCGTCGGATTCCCGTCCGCCCCGCGACGCCGTGCCCGCCCACCTCCCCGGCCCCTGCGCCTGCCCGGCCTAGGCTCAGCCTGTGCGCAATCTGCCCGGATTCGTGAAGCGGCTGGTCATCGGCCGGGCCCTGCGCAGCGAGGAGTTGCAGGAGACGCTCCTGCCCAAACGGCTGGCCCTGCCGGTCTTCGCCTCCGACCCGCTGTCCTCGGTGGCGTACGCGACCCAGGAGATCCTGCTCGTGCTCACCCTGGGCGGCCTCGCGTACCTGCGTTTCGCGCCGTGGATCGCGCTCGCCGTGGTGGCGCTGCTCGCGGTGGTGGTGCTGTCGTACCGGCAGGTCGTGCACGCCTATCCGAGCGGGGGCGGCTCCTACGAGGTGGTGTCGGTCAACCTGGGGCCCTCGGCGGGGCTGGTGGTGGCCGCGTCCCTGCTCGTCGACTACGTCATGACGGTCGCCGTCTCGGTCGCCTCCGGCGTCGACAACGTCATCTCCGCGCTGCCCTCGCTCGCCGCCCACCGGGTGCCGCTCGCGCTCGGCTTCGTCGCCGTGCTGACCGCGACGAACCTGCGCGGGGTGCGCGAGTCGGGGCGGGCGTTCGCGGCGCCGACGTACCTGTTCATCGCCTCGGTGCTGGTCATGGTGGCCACGGGTCTCGTCCAGCACGCCCTCGGGCACGGGCCGCTCGCCCCGACCGCCGGGTACGGAGTGGTCCCGGCGCCGGGGGACGCGGGGCTGACCGGGCTGGCGCTGCTGATGCTGGTGCTGCGCGCCTTCTCCTCCGGCTGCACGGCGCTGACCGGGGTGGAGGCCGTCTCCAACGGCGTGCCGGCCTTCCGCAGGCCCAAGGCGCGCAACGCGGCGGCGACGCTGGCGGCCATGGGGGTCACCGCGATCGTCATGTTCGCCGGGGTGACGGCGCTGGCCCTGATCGCGCGCGTGCGCATCACCGACGACCCGTGCCGGCTGACCGGCCTGCCCGGCGACTGCCACGACTACCCGCAGCGGACCGTGATCGCCCAGCTCGCCGCGGCCGTCTTCGGCGGCGAGCACAGCGTGGGCCTGTACGTCGTGCAGACGGCGACCGCGCTGGTGCTGGTCCTCGCCGCCAACACCGCCTTCAACGGCTTCCCGCTGCTCGCCTCGATCCTCGCCCAGCACCGCTTCCTGCCCCGCCAGTTGCACAACCGCGGCGACCGGCTCGCCTTCTCCAACGGCATCGTGGCGCTCGCGGTCGTCGCCGGACTGCTGCTGTGGGGCTACCGGGCGAGCGTCACCAGCCTGATCCACCTGTACATCCTGGGCGTGTTCACCTCCTTCACCCTCTCCCAGCTGGGCATGGTGCGGCACTGGAACCGGGAGCTGCGGGCCGGCGGCGGGCCGGGCGCCGCGGCGGCGGTGCGGCGGTACCGCACCGCGCGGGCGGTGAACGCGGTCGGGGCGTGTGTGACCGGGCTGGTGCTGCTGATCGTGCTGGTCACCAAGTTCACCGAGGGCGCGTGGCTCGCGGTGCTGGCGGCGGCGGTGCTGTGGACGACCATGCGCGGCATCCGGCGGCACTACGACACCACGTCGGCGGAGCTGGCCGTCACGGACGCCGGGGACCAGTTGGTGCCGCCCTCCCGGGTGCTGGCCCTGGTCCTCGTCTCCCGTCTGCACAGGCCCACCCTGCGGGCGCTCGCCTACGCCCGCGCCTTCCGCCCCGACCAGCTGGAGGCGCTCACGGTCGCCGTCGACCGGACGGAGGCGGCGGACCTGGCCCGGCAGTGGGAGGAGCACGGCATCGAGGTGCCGCTGAAGGTCATCGACTCGCCGTACCGGGAGGTGGCGCGGCCGGTGGTGGAGTACGTGCGCTCGATGCGCCGGGAGAGCCCGCGCGACCTGGTCGCCGTCTTCATCCCGGAGTACGTCGTCGGCCACTGGTGGGAGAACCTGCTGCACAACCAGTCCGCCCTCTGGCTGAAGAGCCGGCTGCTGTTCACGCCCGGCGTGATGGTCACCAGCGTGCCCTGGCAGCTGACCTCGTCCAGCCGGGCGGGCCGGCATCCGGGGCGTGCCCCGGGCTCCGTCAGGCGCGGAGAACCGCACCGCCGCGCCTGAGTCCTCACCGAGCCGAGAGGTTCGCGGCGCGTCCGCGCAGATGGCCGTGAGGAAGGGCACCGGCAAGGCCGTCGTCACCGCGGGCGAGCACCTGATCGACGGGCACGCGGCCCTCGACGCGAGCTGCCGCAGGATCGCCCCGATGCTCGGCGTCACCCTGCCCGACGCGGCCGGCCCGCAGCAGCAGGGCTTCGCGACCACGCTCAGCGCCGACACCGGCAAGCGGTTCGACAGCGACATGGCGAACATCCTGCGGGTGACGCACGGCCAGATCTTCGACACGATCGCCAAGATCCGGTCCACCACGCGCAACAGCCTGGCCCGCGCCCTCGCCGACCAGGCCGACGCCACCGTCCTCGACCCCATCACGGTCATGGAGGACACCGGCCTGGTCGACTACGACCGGGTGCTGTTCCAGGAGGCCACCCCGCCCGAACCGCCCGCCTCCGACCTGACCCCGCCGCCCCCCTCCGGCGGACAGCCCCAGGTGCGTGGCCGGTGCCGTCGTCCTCACCCCACCGCCGAACGCCACGTCCCACCCGCTGTCCCTCGGCGACGAACCGGGCCCGGCCCCCGCCCCGGCGGTGGGGTGAGGAGAGCAGCGGTGGCTAGGACAGCCACACGGTGGTGTCCGGGTCCAGCCGGCGGCCCGCCGGCGGAGCGCTGCTCAGCGGGACCTCGCCCGGCGGCAGCGGAACAGGCTGCGAGGACAGGTTGGTGACGCACCGCCAGCCGTCGCCGCGCGCGAACGCCAGCACCCCGGCCGGGGTGTCCTGCGCCCAGGTCAGCGACTCGCCCGCGAGCAGCTTGCGGCGCAGCCGCAGGGCCGTGCGGTACAGCTCCAGCGTCGAGCCCTCCACCCCGTCCTGCGCCTGGACGGCGTACGCCCCGAAGTCCGTCGGCTGCGGCAGCCAGGCCCCGCCGGGACCGAAGCCGTACGACTGTCCGGTCGTCGTCCACGGCAGCGGCACCCGGCAGCCGTCCCTGCCCTTGCGGAGGTGGCCCGTCTGCTCCCAGATCGGGTCCTGGAGCACCTCGGTGGGCAGGTCGGCCACCTCGGGCAGGCCCAGCTCCTCGCCCTGGTAGAGGTAGGCCGAACCGGGCAGGGCCAGCATCAGCAGGGTCGCCGCGCGGGCCCGGCGCAGGCCGGCCGAGCCGTCCACGGCGGGCGCGTGCCCGCCGGACAGCAGCCAGGCGTTCTCGTCCGTGCCCGGCGGGAGCACCAGCCGGGAGGCGTGCCGGACCACGTCGTGGTTGGACAGCACCCAGGTGGCCGAGGCACCTGCGGCCCGCGCGGTGGCCAGGGACGCGGCGATGGTGCGGCGCAGCTCCTCGGCGTCCCAGCCGGCCTGGAGGTACTCGAAGTTGAAGGCCTGGCCCAGTTCGTCGGGCCGGGCGTACAGCGCGCGCCGCGCGTCGGGGACCCAGGCCTCGGCGACCGCAGTGCGGGGCGGCGTGTAGGCGTCGAAGATCTTGCGCCAGTCGCGGTAGATCTCGTGGACCTCGTCGCGGTCCCAGTACGGGTGGCTGCCCGGCTCGACGTGCGGCAGCGCGTCCTCGCCGGTGGCCCCCATGTCGCCGACGTCGCGCAGCGGCTCGTCGAGGTCCTTGACCAGGGCGTGCGCCACGTCGACGCGGAAGCCGTCCACCCCCCGGTCCGACCAGAACCGCAGAGTGGTGCGGAAGTCGGCGCGGACCTCCTCGTCGCGCCAGTCGAAGTCCGGCTGCTCGGGCGCGAACAGGTGCAGGTACCACTGTCCGTCGGGCACGCGTTGCCAGGCGCTGCCGCCGAAGACGGACTGCCAGTCGGTGGGCGGCAGTTCACCGTGCGCGCCGCGCCCGTCGCGGAAGACGTACCGGGCGCGGGCGGCGGAGCCCGGTCCGGCCCGCAGCGCCTCCTGGAACCAGCGGTGCCGGTGCGAGGAGTGGTTGGGGACGATGTCGACGATCACCTTCAGACCGAGGCGGTGCGCCTCGGTGACCATCGCGTCGAAGTCGCCGAGGGTGCCCAGGCGCGGGTCGACGTCCCGGTGGTCGGCGACGTCGTAGCCGCCGTCGGCCAGTTCGGAGGGGTAGAACGGGCTGAGCCACACGGCGTCCACGCCGAGGGCGGCGAGGTGCGTCAGCCGCTGGGTGACGCCCCGGATGTCACCGAGTCCGTCCCCGTCGGCGTCGGCGAAGCTGCGGGGGTAGACCTGGTAGACGACGGCCTGCCGCCACCAGTCGGGACTGCGGGAGGACAGGTCGGGCGGCGCGTCGTCGGTGCGGTCGGTCACGCGGTCTCCTCTTCGTGCGTCGGAGCGACACAGAGAATCTGTCCAGATCCCCGGAAAAGCGAACACGTGGGGTGGTACCGGGGCACAGGGGGCGGCCGGCGGGGCGCGCCGTCACCCCGGAGCCGGCGTCAGTCCGTGTCCGCCGCGCAGTGCTCCAGCAGGTGCCGTACGTCCTCGTCCACCAGGCGGTAGCGCACCACGCGGCCCTCCTTCTCGCCCTGGACGGTGCCCGCCGCGCGCAGCAGGCGCAGGGCCTGGGAGACCGCCGGATCGTTCATGCCGGTGGCGACGGCGAGGTCGGAGACGGCCAGTGGTCCGGTGCGGTGCAGGGCCAGCAGCAGGGCGAGCCGCTTGGGGTCGGCCAGCAGCGAGAAGCGCTCCGCCCAGGCGCGGACGTGACCGGGCTCCCCGATCGCCGCGATGGCGTCGCACACCCGGTGGCCGTCGATGGTGCGACGGTCCGCGCGGTCAGCAGGGACGAGATGCATGCCCCCATCCTCGCAGGCACCGATGTGTGATCTTCCGTACCTGCGCAGGTATGCAGCTATGCAGACGACGGTCCCTCCCTCTACCGTGGGCGGGCCGTGGTGCTCGGGAAGTCGGTGCGAAGCCGACGCGGCCCTCGCCACTGTGATCGGGGAGTTCCCCTTCCGTCCGGCATCCGCCGGGCCACTGGTCGCACGACCGGGAAGGCAGGGAGGGAGGACGTACGGACCCTAAGCCAGGAGACCGGCCACGGCAGCTCACGAAGTGATCCACGAGGTGCTGGAGCGTGATACCGGATGACCCTGCCCAAGCCTGCCCCGACGCCGGCGGCCGTCCCCAAAGGGCCCGCCCCGGCGGCGTCCTTCCGCTGGCGCCGTGAGGACACCCTCAAGACCGCGGGCCTGTTGGCGGTGATAGCCGCCCTGCACGTCGTCGCCTTCGGCATCCTGTTCCTGCTCGTCGTCCCCGAGCACTACCAGGTCGGCACCAAGGCCTTCGGCATCGGCCTCGGCGTCACCGCCTACACGCTCGGCATGCGGCACGCCTTCGACGCCGACCACATCGCCGCCATCGACAACACCACCCGCAAGCTGATGGCCGACGGCAAGCGGCCGGTGTCGGTGGGCTTCTGGTTCGCGCTGGGCCACTCCAGCGTGGTGGTGGCCATGGCCGCGCTGGTGGCGGGCGGCGCCCAGCTCGCGGGCACCCTGATGAACGACGACTCCCGTACGCACCAGACGCTCGGCATCGTCGGCACCACCGTCTCGGGCACCTTCCTCTACCTGATCGCCGCCCTCAACCTGGTCGCCCTCGTCGGCATCCTGAAGGTGTTCCGGGCGATGCGCGCGGGCACCTACGACGAGCGGGAGCTGGAGGCCCACCTGGACTCACGGGGGTTCATGAACCGGATCCTGGGCCGCCTCACCAGGTCGATCTCCCGGCCCGGCCAGATGTACCCGCTCGGCTTCCTCTTCGGCCTCGGCTTCGACACCGCCACCGAGGTCACGCTGATGGTGATGGCCGGCTCCGGCGCGGCGGCCGGACTGCCCTGGTACGCGATCCTCTGCCTGCCCCTGCTGTTCGCCGCCGGCATGAGCCTGTTCGACACCCTGGACGGCACGTTCATGAACTTCGCCTACCAGTGGGCGTTCTCCAACCCCGTCCGCAAGGTGTTCTACAACCTGACCATCACCGGCCTGTCCATCGCGGTCGCCTTCTTCATCGGCACGATCGAGCTGGTCGGCGTCCTGCACGACAAGCTCGACCTGAGCGACACGGTCACCGGCTGGATCGCCGGACTCGACCTCGACCACGTGGGCTACGTCATCGTCATCCTGTTCGTGGTGGTGTGGGCGGCGGCGCTGGCGTACTGGAAGGCGGCCAGGGTCGAGCAGCGCTGGGCGGCGCGGGGCGGAGCGGGGGAGGCAGCCGACTAGCCCGCCCGCGGCCGCCCGGCGGGTCAGGGCCTACGCGCCCGGGCCCGCGTTCTCGACGGTGGCCAGGTACAGCTTCACGTACCGGTCCACGTCGATGTCCAGGGCCACGTCGACCAGCCGCTGCTCGCGCGCCTCGCCGTGCAGTTCCGCCTCGCCGGGGCGCGGGCGGCGGTCGACGACCGTCTGGCCGCGCGCCGGGCCGGGCGCGAGGTTCACCTCGACCGGCAGCCGGCGCGTGGTCAGCCCCGCCGGGTCGGCGACCGCGCAGACCGCGCCCGCGTCACCGAGCCCGCCCGCCGGGTCCTCCTCGCTCGTCACCGGGTCGCGGTGGGCCAGCAGCCGGCCGGCCAGCCGCTCGCCCGCCTCGGCGCTCGCGCCCAGCCGCCGCACGTCACCGGCCGGGACGATCACCCGCTCGAACACGTCGAGCCCGTACATCGTGATCGGTACCCCGGCGCTCAGCAGGATCGCGGCGGCCTCCGGGTCGTGCCAGACGTTGAACTCGGCGACCGCCGTGGCGTTCCCGGTGGCCACCGCGCCGCCCATGAACACGATCCGCTCGATGTTGCGCGTCACCTCGGGGTGGGTGCGCAGCAGCAGCGCGATGTTGGTCAGGGGCGCGGTGGGGATCAGGGTGACCGGGCGGGGCGAGGCGAGGATCTCGCGGCGCAGCAGCGCCACCGCGTCCACGTCGGCGGGCCGGCGGGCCGGGGCGGGCAGCCCGAGGTCGCCCATGCCGTCCCTGCCGTGCACGTGCAGCGCGGTGCGCACCGGCTCGATCAGCGGGCGCTCGGCTCCCCGCGCCACGGGGATGTCGGGCGCGCCCGCCTGCTCCAGCACGGTCAGCGTGTTCCGCACCACCTGGTCCACGTCCGTGTTCCCCGCCACGCAGGTCACGGCGCGCAGGTCGAGGCCCGGGTGGCGTACGGCGAACAGCAGGGCGAGCGCGTCGTCGACGCCCGTGTCGCAGTCGATGATCACGGGGGTGGCGTCGGAGGTGTACTGCTCGGTCACGGCGGGCTCCCTGGGAGACATGCGTGCGCTGCTTCGTCTCCACGAGCCTATGCCGCCGTCGCCGCCGGCCCGGCGCCGCGTCGGCCCCTCGTCTCACCCGGACGGCCCGGCGCGGTGGTGGGGGGCGCCACCGGGTGGTGCCGTGGGAGGACCGTCCGGTTCGCGCCGTGCCCCGTTCCTGTGGAGGACCCGCCCATGCCCCGTCCCCCGGCCGTTCGTGCCCTTGCCGCCGCCGTGCTCTGCGCGGGCGCCGTGCCGGCGGTCTCCGCCTGCGGTTCCGGTCAGGCGGGGCAGGCCGCCGGTGCCTCGCCCTCCGCCGCCGCGGCCACCCGGCCGGCCGGCCCCGCCTCGCCGGCCCCCGCCGCGCTCACCGCCGCCCAGGCCCAGGCCGCGCTGCTCACCGAGGACGACCTCGGTGCCACCTGGCGGCCGGCCGAGGGCGTCGCGACCTGGCGGGACGGCATCCTCAAGGCACGCACCACCGCCGCGCCCGACTGCCGGCGCCTCCTCGACGCCCTCTACGCCGACCAGCCGCTCGGCGTCCCCAAGGGGACGTACGCGGTGACCGGTTTCGACGACGGCGACGGCGCGGCCCAGCTGCGCCAGCAGGTCCTCTCGCCGCGCCCGGCGGACGTGGACCGTTCGCTCGCCTGGCTGCGCACCCTGCCGAAGACCTGCGCCCGGTTCACGGCGACGACCACCCGGGCCGGCGTGCAGACCGTGCGGGTCAGCGACCTGGCGCTGCCCGCCGCCGGGGACGCCCGGCAGGGACTGCGGGTCACCTTCACCGGGCCGCCGGACGGCGCGGACGGGTCCGGCTCCGGCTCCGGCGGCACGGACGGGTCCGACGGCGGGGACGGCGCGGACGTCACCACGCTCTCCGTGGACGTCGTCGCCGTACGCGTGGGCGGCGACGCGTTCGCCCTCACCGACGGCGCCCCGGGCACGCTCCCGTCCGGCGCCACCGACGCGGCGGTCCGGCGGGGCGTGGAGCGCCTGACGGCCGTCCGCGGCTCAGGCCGCGCCCAGGCCTGAGCTCCGGCCACGACGGCGGCCGGCGCCAGCGGATCACAGGAGGCCCGGGGTGCCGGGAGCCCCGGTCACAGCAGCGGCTGCGCCGGCGCCGGCCCCAGTGTGGTCGTGCCCGGCGCCGTACGGTGGCCCAGACCGGTGCGGTAGGCGTCCAGCGCCGCCTCGACCCGGCCGGTCCGGCGCAGCAGGTCGCCGAGGAGCCGGCACAGGTCGGCCAGGTCGCCGGCGGCGCCTGCCCGTTCCAGCAGGCTCAGCGCGCGGACGTAGTGCTCCTCGGCGGCCTCCGCGTCGCGGGCGTCCTCGGCGATGATGCCGAGCAGGCGGTGCGCGGCGGCGGCGTGCATCGCGCCCCGCTCGGAGGACAGGTCGCCGAGCACGCCCCGCAGCAGCTCCGCGGCCTCCTGCGACCGGCCGCGCCGGTGCAGCACGTCGGCCAGCTCGACGGCGACCTGCCGGGTGTAGAGCCCGGCCCGCTTGGCGGTCAGCATGTCGAGCGCGGCGCGCAACTCCGTCTCGGCCCGCTCCAGTTCGCCGTTCTGCGCGCAGACGTAGCCGCGCATCCAGTGGCAGTTGGCGAGTTCGGTGCGCAGCTGGAGGTGCCGGTACAGCTCGGCGGCCTTGGCGAGCGAGGCGTCCGCCTCGGCGATCCGGCCCTCTGCGAGCAGGGTGCGGGCCACCGACCGGTGCATGCGCGCCACCAGCGCGGGATCGCCCGCCTGCGGGGCCAGCGCGAGGGCGAGCTCGGCCGCCTGCGCCGCCCGCGCGTGCGCGCCCATGTCCATGTACGGGCCGATGACGCTCGCGTAGAGCAGGAGCAGGGCGTCGGGGTCGTGCAGCCCGGCGCGGTTGAGTTCGTCGAGCGTGGACTCGAAGAGGTAGACGGCGTAGCGCAGTTCGCCGGTGAGGTAGTGGGAGACGGCACGGCCGCGCAGGGCCGGGACGCGGGCGGTCAGCGGGGCGTCGGCCAGTGCCCGTTCGGAGCGCTCGAAGTACTGCCGTCCGCTCTCCAGCTCGCCGGTCTCCAGGGCGCACTCGCCGAGCCCGAGGAGCGCGTCGGCCTGGATGTCGCCGAGTTCGTGGTCCTCGGCCTCGGCGAGCAGCCCGGCGTAGAGTTCGGCGGCCCTGCCGGTCTCCCCGGTGGCCAGGGTGCGCTGCGCCTCGGTCAGCCGCAGCCGCAGGTCGGTGGCGAGGTGGGCGGGGCGGCCGGTGGCCAGTTCCTCGAAGGCGACGCCGAGCCGGCCTGCGAGGTGCCGCAGCGCGTCGTCGGAGGGACGCACCCGGCCGGCCTCCAGCGTGGAGACGTAGGCGGGCGTGTACGCGGGTTCCGCCAACTGCCGTTGTGTCATACCCCGTTCACGTCGCAGCCGCTGCACCCTGCGCCCGATGGTCTCCGGGTCGTCCCGCTTCGCCATGCGGTTCATCATGCCAGTAAGCGGACTTACGAAGACCCGCTTCCCTGACTTGGTGTCAGGCGGGGCCGAACGCCAGAGAGCCCTGCCAACTCCCCCTTGTTCACTTCCTGTTCCGCCCTCGGCCCCCGTGCCGTTCCCTTCCTGTGCCTCTTCCGGCCGAGCGCTCCCACCCCCTAGGTTGGAGAGAGCGTTAAACCTGCTTAACCCCCCACTGTCGTTCACTGCCGCTGTGAGGTCGGTCGCCTTGCTCGGACGCCCTGTCGCGCCCCCCGGTCGCATCCGTGCACGTCATGTCAGAGCAGTCGGCGCGGCGCTCGTCGCCGTCGCCGCCCTGGTCGCCGCGGCCAACGCGGGCCCCGCCGGCACCACCGACCCCGATCCCGTGCGGCAGGTCGCCGTCCAGGACCGCTAGGTCCTGTCGTCGAATTCCCGTCGTCTGCCCGGAGGGCGGCCGCGCGGCGTCAGGCGCGTGCTCCGGGGGTCCCCCCCTGCTCGAAGAGCTTGGGGGAGTGCCGGGTCCTGGCCCCCGTACCGGATGTACTCGGGTCCGGGCCCGGTGCGGCGAGAGTACGTGCATGGCGTCGCGAGGCAGGCGGGAATTCGACGGCAGGGCCCAGCCGCGACCTCGTGCGGGCCGGGACGCACAATGGTGCGCGGGTCGGGACGCGGACCAGGGGCGGACCAGGGCGCGGGGCCGAAGCCCGGCCTACGAGCCGCCCGGCAGCACCTTGCGCAGCGCCTTGTCCAGGCTGTCGGCCAGGGCCGCGTCGTCCGGCGGGTCAGGGGTGAACAGCCGGCCCAGTTCGGTGGTGAAGGTCTGGGTGAAGGCGCCGTACAGGGGGGTGCGCGGGCGCGGGACCGCGTGCGTGAGGGCGGGGTAGAGGATGCCGCGCGCGTAGTCCGGCCGCCCGCCCGCGTCGCGCGGCATCCGGTCCGTGCTCTCCCCGGTGGGTGCCGCCGTCGGTCCCGCGCCCACCGGACACCGCACGTGGTCGTCCACGTACGCCGACGTACGGGTCGCGGCGAACCCGGCGTCCAGCAGGCACCGTTCGCTCCGCGCGCTGGTGAGGTAGGCGATGAGCTGGGCGGCCTTCCCGGCCCGTTCCGAGGAGCGGGCCACCGCCAGGTTCTGCCCGCCGAGCACCGCACGGCCGGGCAGCGCCGCCACACCCACCTGGTCGGCGGAGAAGGTCTGGTGGAGCGTGCCGTAGGCGTACGGCCACTGCCGCAGGAAGGCGGTGCGGCCCCCGGCGAAGTCGCTGAGCGAGGCGGCCTCGTCGGAGGTGAAGGCATGGTCGAGGGTGTACGGCTTCTCCGTGCGCCGGCGCAGTTCCGCGATGCCGTCGATCAGCTCCTGGCGGCTCGCCGTGTAGTGCCCTGAGCCGTCCGTCAGGGAGAAGTCCTTCGTGGCGGACGCGAACGCCTCGACGGCGTTGACCGTACGGCCCTCGTAGGCGGCGAGCTGGGTCGTCCAGGCCTTCTCATAGCCCTTGGGCGGGTGCGCGTCCAGGGTGTCGGCGAGGTCGCGCAGGTCCGCCCAGGTCGTCCCGGCCCCGAGCGTGGTCTGCTGGACACCCGCCTCGCGCAGGTAGTCGCGCCGGTAGTAGAGCAGCCCCACGTCGGTGTTGAAGGGCACCGCGTAGACCCGGCCCTTCCAGGACGCCGTGGCCGCGACCGAGCCGATGACGTCACCGTCGAGCGTGCTGTCCGGCAGCGGTGCGACCAGCCCGGCCTCGGCGAACTCCGGCACCCAGGTCACGTCCAGGTTCACCACGTCGTAGTCGGCGCTGCCCGACTGCAGGGCGCCCAGCAACTGGCTGCGCTGCTCGTCGGCGGAGCCGGGCAGCTCGACGAGGCGCGCGCGGTAGCCGGTGCTCTCCTTGTCCTGCTGCCGGTTCCAGGCGTCTATGAGCTGCTGCCGGATGCCGTTCTTGCCGGTGACGTCACGGCCGCTGGCGACGACGATGTCACCGGGCACGTCGGCGGCGGGCGACTGCGTCGCGTCGGGGCCGCCGGTGGTGCAGGCGGTGGCGGCGAACAGCAGGGCCAGCACGGCCGACACGACCCGCGGGAGCGGCCCGGCCGGCATCCCGGGTACGGCGCGGCGCCCGCCCGTCGCGCGCGACGGCGGCCCTGCCCACCGGCCCCCGGCCCGCTCCCCCGGCCGTTTCCCCCGTCGGACCACCGGCCGGTCCCCCCACCGGGCCTGCGGCCGGTCCGCACGCCGGTCGTGTCCCCGCCGCATCAGTCCTCCCCCGTCCCCACCCGCGCGACCTCGTCGTGCAGACGGGCGCCGAGGTCCTCGCCCACGTCCAGGCAGCGGCCGTGGCTCGCCGCGGCGACCGCCGCGGCCGGCCGGCCCTGGTCGCAGGAGCCGCCGACCAGGGACACCATGTCCACCGGCACCTTGCGCTGCCGTGCCCGCTCCAGCACCTCGGAGAGGTTCTTCCCGGTCAGCCGGTTGTCGTCCTCGTCGTCCGTGATGTACACGATCAACTGCGGCCGCTTGTCGTCGGCGCCCCGCGTCCCCATGAAGTCGAGCGCGGCGAGCAGCGCCGCGTGCGGATCGGACTCGGCGTCCCGCACGCGCGCCGCCGCGTCGACACGGTGCTCCGCGTCGGTGCGGCGGTGGTGTCCGAAGCCCAGCACCTCGTCGTGGTTGCCGCCGCCGGAGCCGTCGTAGACGCCCCACACGCCGTACTCGTCCTGCGTGCCGAGCCCGCCCAGGGACTGCTTCAGGATGCCGGGCCCGCCGCTGGGCCCCGGCCACCGCGTGTGCATCGAACCGGAGCTGTCGAGGAGGTAGAGGACCCGGCCGGGACCGTTCGCGCTGCGGTACCGCTGGAGTGCCGTGTCCATCGCCGCGCGCCCGGCGGCCCCCGGCAGCGGATCGGCGTCGCGCAGCACCCCGGCACCGGCGGGCCCGGGATCGAGCAGCGCGTGCCCGGCGCCCGAGGCGGCGCGGAAACCGGCGTCGGCGAACGCGGCGAGCCCGTCCTGGCCGGTGAGCCACGCGTGGAAGCGGTCCACCGCGTCCTGCCGGTCGGCGGCGTCCCGGTCCCCGCCGTCCCAGCCGACCCGCACGAACGTGGGCGTGAGCGCCGGTACGTCGGCGGGGTACTCGCCGGTCCGCGGCACCCGGGTCCGCTGCGCGCAGCCCACCCCGCTGTCGAGCAGGAACTCGGGGACGAGGACGGCCGTACTGCTGTCGGCGGCGGGGTCGGCCGGCAGCGAGCACAGCAGGGCGGCGGCCGTCGCGGCGGGCGGTCCCGTACCGCGGACGCCCTGCTCGGCGGCGCGTGGATCGGCGCCGCCGCCGTAGAGGCCGATCGTCGCCAGCAGCGCGGAGTCGGTGACCTCCGGGTCGGCGCGCAGCACCCCGGTGCCCGGGGCCCGCTTGTGCAGGTCCGCGATCAGCCGGGACAGCGGCTGCCCGGCGCGCTCCCCCGCGCTCTGTCCGGCCGTCTTCCCCGGCACCGCCAGCACCATCGGCGAGTACGCGAACGGCTGCGGGTCCGGGTGCAGCCCGACGAAGGTGCGCCCGGTCGGATCGGTGGTCACCCGGGCCACGTCCGTCATGGAGGCGGGGATCCAGACGTCCGGCTGCGGCCCGACGTCCCGCTGCGGGTTGGTGTCCTCCTCGCGCGGCTCCTGCCAGGCGTCGGTCTGCTGGCGCAGCGCCGTGACCGCCGCGCTCGCACCCGCGCTGTAGACGGTGATGCCGGTACGGCGGCAGCCGTGCCCGTCGGTGTCGGCCCCCGCGGTGAGGTAGGCGTCCGCGGCCGTGCGCACCGCCGGCTCCAGGTCGGGGTCGGTCAGCACCCGCAGTTCGAGGGGCGGCCGGCACTCGTGGGCGCCCCCGGCGCCGATGAACCGGTGCCCGGCGTAGCCGACACCGGCGAGGGCGATGACGAGCGCGGCGATCAGCACGGCCCGGCCCGGCAGCCCGAACCGCACGAACCACCGTACGACCGCGCCGAACAGCGCCCCGACGGCCCCGATCAGTGCGCGGACGGCACGGCGCAGGGCGGCGAGCACCCGCCGGAGCAGGGGTTCCGACGGCTCCCGGTCCCGCTGCTGCTCGCGCTCGCCCCGCGGCCCTGGGGGCGGGCCCGGCGACGCTCCGGGGGAGGGTTCCCGCGCCGGCGGCGGGGACGAGCGCTCGTCCGACGACGGACGCGAGGGCGAGCCCGGTGGCGTGGGAGAGGACGAGTCCGGCGGCGCCGCATGCAGGGACGGAGACGGAGACGGAGACGGAGACGGGGACGAGGAGGGGGAGGGGGAGGGGGGCGGAGGTAAGTCCGTCGAGGGGGTCGTGGCCGGCGGCGTCGGACGCGGTGGCGGGGACGAGGGCGTGTCCGGCACCGGGAGCGGAACCGGCGCCACCGGGTCCGGATCGACCGGCCGGGCCCCCGCCAGCAGCACGTCCGTGTCCGGCGCGGCGGCGAGCTGCGGCTCCCACGGGTCCCCGAAGACGGTCGTGAGACCCGCCCCGAGCATCTCCGCGCGCAGCCGCCCGAAGACTTCGAGCAGCGACAGTTCCTCGCCCGACGCCAGGAGCCGGACGAGTGCGCCGGTGAACGGGGTCGGCCCCGCGTCGTCCCCGGAGTCGATCAGCCGGTTGGACTGGACGCTCATCAGCAGCAGGATCTTCTGCCGGCCGGGGAAGTCGTGCCACACCTTGGCCGCGTTGCCCGCGTAGCAGCAGTCGAGGATCACCACGATCCGCTCGGCGCCGCTCCCGGCGAGCACGGTGAGCACCTCGGTGAACGAGGTCGCGTTGGGGAAGACCGCCTGCGCGCCCGCGACCACGCGCGCGTTGCGCATCTGGAGGAACAGCTCGTTGCCCGCGCTCGGCACGGCGCCGTGCCCGGCGAAGTAGCACAGCAGCAGGCCCTCGGCCTCGTGGGCCGCCTTGCGCAGGTCCTCGCCGAAGTCGTCGTGGGACGGCGAACGGCAGTCCGTGATCTCCCGGTCCTCGAACACCCCGCCCCGCAGGGCCTGCCGCAGCCGGCTGACGTTGTTGCGGACGGCGGGCAGCTGGCCGGCCACTCCGTCCCACGCGGCCGGTTTCGTGTGCTCGTACTCCGACACGCCGACCAGCAGCGCCCGATTCACCCGCCCCCGCGGGTCGAAGCGGCTCACGGGGCTACTCCCCGCCGGGGTTCACCGGATCGACGCGCTCCTCGGGGGGCGGCCCGGGCTCCACCCGGCGGCGGTTCTCCCGCCAGGCCGCCACCGCCCTCCTGGTCTGCTCCAGCAGCTCGCCGAACACCACCTCGGCGCCCGCGCCGACCAGGACCAGCAGGATCTCCATGCCGGCGCCCATGTGCCCGGACGGCGTGTCCGACCGCGGCTGTTCGAGGATCCGCAGCCGCCCGTCGGCCACCAGGTCCTCCAGCGGGTTCTCCCGCTCCAGCCACGCCTTCAGCGCATCGATGTCCCGGTTGCTCGCACTTCCGTCCAGCCGGACCCGGATACCTCGGCCGGCCACGCCCTCCCCCTCAGCCATAACTCATCATTCTGGCACCGCGCGCGGGCCCTGGGGAGGGGGCGGACGCGTCGGACACCGATCCCTCACACCCGCGCGCCGGCGCCCCGTCAGCTCCCCGCCCTCCCCGGCTCCGCCCTCAGCCCCGTGCCGTCTGCAATTGCCGCAGCTGGCGCCGTACATGGTCCAGCGCGCCCTGCTGCCGGCCGGGCACCCGCCCGCGCAACTCGGCCAGCAGCGGCCCGAGTTCCCGGGCCCGCTCCGGATCGCGGATGTGGCCCCACTGGTGGTGCGCCCGGTCCACGGCGGCCTCGACCTGCGCCGCACCGGCGCCCTGCCCCATGGCCAGCCGGGTCGCGGCGACGGACAGCCAGGCACGGCAGCTGCCCGCCGCGTCACCCGCGAACATCGCGAGGTCGGCGCGGACCTCGCTCCAGTGCAGCGCCTCCTCCGAGGCCGCCCCGTGCTCCCGTACGGCGTCCTGCTCCCAGCGCGCGGCGAGCGCGTCGGCCTCCTCGTGCCGCCCGGACTCCACCCAGGCCGCGATGGAGGCGTGCGGGTCGGCCGCCGCCGGCCGACCCGCGGCGAGCACGAGACCGGGACCGCCGGAACTCCCGCGCCCCCCGGCCCCGGCCCCCTCCTCCACGGCCAGCCGCGCCAGCGCCTGCTCGTGCAGTTCGTCCACCGGCGGCCGGTGCCCGCTGCGCAGGATCGTCGCCACCGCCTTCATGTAGGCGGGCGCGGCCACCGCGCGTCGGGCGGGCGGCGGCGCGATCCTGCCGTACACGGCGATGTTGCGGCCGGTGTCCAGGGGGCGCTCGGCCAGCTGCCGCCAGCTCTCCTGGTCGGCGTACAGGTCCGCCACGACGGTGGTCGTGCCGTCGGGGCGCAGCCGCAGCTCCTCGCGCAGCCAGTGCCAGGGCAGGGCGGTGTAGCGGACGGTCGCCGCGGTGGTGCGGGCGAGCGCCAGGTGCGGCAGGCTCTGGCGGCGGTCGAGCTGGAGCTGGCCGGTGACGAAGACCGTCAGCGGCCCCGGCGCCGCCGCCGCGGCCCGCAGCCGGGAAAGTACGGCCTGCGGCTCCAGCGGGTCGGCGAGTTCGACGACGCTCGCGGTCGGGGTGCCGGACAGCACGGCGGGCTCGACGGCGGCCAGCACCGGCAGCACGGAGGCCGCGTCGACCAGACGGCCCTTGCCCACGGGCGAGGCCGCGAGCAGCAGCACGGTTCCGGGCATGGTCCCCCCGCGGTGATCCGGTCGTCGGTCGCGTACCTCAGCACCGTAACCGCTGCTGGTACGAGGGCGGGTGCCGGACCGTGGAACATCCGCGTCCGCCGATGCCCCGCCGATGTCCCGTCCGACTTGCCAGGGCCGCCTCCCAGGTGTGCTCTGGTAGGCGGGGGAGAGGAGAGAGGAGCGCATCCATGGTTCACGCGGCACCCGTGTCCGGCCGCACCGCAGGCACCCGCGCCCGGCACCCGAGGACACCCGACATCTTCGACACCCGCGCCCACCTCGTCGCCCGGTGGGCGGGCCCCTTCGCCATCGGCCTCGTCTACGGCTACTGGGCCGCCGCCAACCGGCGCTCCGGCGGGCCGATCACGGTGGGGAACCTGGTGTTCGGCTTCGTGACCGCGGTCGTGTTCACGCTGCTCATGGCGGGCGTGCTGACCCTGGCCTCCCGGCTGCCGCGCGAACTGCACGCCTTCCTGTGGTTCCTCTTCACCGGCGCGGCCTTCGGGTTCCTGTACGACCAGTCCGGGCAGTCCGTCCTGCTGACCATCGGCCTGTCCCTGGCCTTCGGGGTGGCCGTGGGCCTGATCTGCTTCTACTGGGTCTACACGCACGAGGACGCCAAGGGCCGCCGCATCGACTGACGCCGCCCTCGCCGTCCGGCAGGCAACCGGAGCCGTGGGTCCCGGACCGGCACACCGGGACCCACGGCTCTGCCCGTGCGGCTCCCGCTTCTCGGTCCTCCCGCTTCTCCGTCCTCCCGCGTCTCCGTCCTCCCGCTTCTGTGTTGTCCTCCCACTCCTCCCACGCTGCGTCGTCACCCGAATGCCGTGCGCCACTCGCGCGGCCGCCGCCGGGAGACTTCGCTGGGAGGGTGACCCGACGCCTGCGCAGCGGCCTGTCGGCCGTGCTGATCGTCCTCTCCTGCCTCCTCGTGCCGTTCGGCGCGCTGACGGCCTGGGCGGCGTACGGGCTCGCCGACACCGGCCGCTACGTCACCACGATGGCGCCCCTGGCCGCCGACCCGGACGTGCGCGAGGCGATCGCGGACACGGTCGGCAACGGCATCGTGGAGGAGATCGGCCGGGAGACGGACGCCCGGGTGCTGCGCGCGACCGTGGCGCCCTTCGTGCACGACGCGGTCCGCTCGTTCACCCAGACCTCGGCGTTCCGCACCGCCTGGAACGAGGGCAACCGGGTCGCCCACGACGCCGTCCTGCGGGCCCTGCGGGACGGACAGGAGGGGCCGGACGGGCAGGACGACCGCGACCACCCCGTCACCGTCGACCTCGCCCCGGTCACCGCCCAGGTCAAGGCCCAGCTCGCCCAGGACCACGTGCCGCTCGCCGACCGCATCCCCGTCGAGCACACCGAGGTCGCCCTGCTCCCGGCCCAGGACGTGGGCCGCATGCGGAAGGGATTCCACGTGCTCGAAGTCGCCGGCTTCTGGCTGCCCGTCTCGGCCGTCGCGTTCGCCGTCGCCGGCATCGCCCTGGCCGCCCGCCGCCGCCGGGCCGTCACCGCGACCGCGCTCGGCACCGCCCTGGGCGGCGCGCTGCTCGCCCTGGCGCTCGCCGTGGGCCGCGCCCTGACCCTCTCCGACCTGCCCCAGGAGGTCTCGCAGCCCGCCGTGGGCGCCGTCTACGACGCCCTGACGTCCACGCTGCGCACGACTTCCTGGCTGCTGGTGGCCCTGGGCCTGACCGTGGCCGCCCTGACCTGGCTCACCCGCCGCCGCCCGGGACGCACCCGGTCCCGCCCCGGCGCCGGCCCGCGGCCCCGCGGCCGCCTCCGGCTCCTGCTCCGCCTCGGCCGGCGCGGCCGGGCGCCCGAGGCGGCGACCCCGCCCCAGCAGCAGGAACCGACCCGGGTCGAGGCCTGACGGGCGCGCGGGCCCTCATGCACGTGCGGCAGGCCACGCCCGGCCGCTCTTGACACGGTCCCGGCCGCCGTCCCTCTCCCGTGGCCGGGATCGCCCCCGAGGGCCGCTAACCTTACGTGTCCGTCCTGGCCAGGGATTGACGGGATCAACTCACGCGAAGGGTTGCGCACATGGGCATTCTCACTCGCCTGCGGAACGCGTTCGGCCGGTCACGCAAGGGGCGTACGGCCGAGGCAGAGGGTGCGGAGCAGGTTCCGACGACCCGGGAGGCGGCCCCGGCGCCCGCACAGGAGCCGACACCGAAGGTCCCGGCCCCGGCCCCGGAGCCCACCCCGGCGCCCGTCGCCCACGTCCCGGACCAGCGCACACCCGTCGACGACGAGCACGAACTGGTGGCAGCGGCCTTCGACAACGTCACGGTCCCGAAACCGGCGGGGCCGACAGAGACCACGGAGACGGCTGAACCGGCGGGGCCGACAGAGACCACGGAGACGGCTGAACCGGCGGGGCCGACAGAGACGGCGAAGTCGGCTGAACCGGCACAGACGGCTGAACCGGCGGGGCCGGCAGAGACCACGGAGACGGCTGAGCCGGCGGGGCCGGCTGAACCGGCACAGACGGCTGAACCGGCGGGGCCGACAGAGACGACGGAGACGGCTGAACCGGCGGAACCCACAGAGCCTGAGGCACTGACAGAGCCGGAGGCACTGCCGGAGCCGACGGCGGCGGAACCGACGGCGGCGGAAGAACCCCCGGCAGCACCGCACGGACCGGCACACCCCGAGGAGCCCGAACCGGCGGCGCAGCCGGAGCAGCCCGCGCGGCCCTCGAAGTCCGCGGAAGCGGACCAGGCCCCCGAGCCCCCGCGAGCCGCCGACGGCGAGGAGGCCCCCCAGGGGCCGCCCGCACCCGACGGCGAAAGCCGCACGGGTGCTGCGAGTGGGAACGACAACCCGGCCGACGCCGAACCCGAGGCCGAACCCGCCACCGCTTCCGCCCCGGACCCCGAAACCCCCGCCAGACCCGCCACCCCCCTCCCCCGCCTGAAGTCCCGCGCCCCGGGCCTCGCCCCGGCCTACAAGGCCGCCACCGCCGCCCTCAAGAAGAACGACCTCACCGGCGCCCGCGCCGAGGTCCACCTCGTCCTCGACCGCTCCGCGTCCATGCGCCCGTACTACAAGGACGGCTCCGCGCAGACCCTCGCGGAGCAGACCCTGGCCCTCGCGGCGCACCTCGACCCCGAGGCCACGGTCCACGTGACCTTCTTCTCCACGGAGGTGGACGGCACCACCGACCTCACCCTCGCCGACCACGAGGGCCGGATCGACGAGGTGCACGGCACGCTCGGCCGCATGGGCCGCACCAGCTACCACGCCGCCGTGGAGGCGGTCCTGGCCCACCTCGACGAGAACGGCAGGGCGCCGCAGGCCCCCGTACTGGTGCTCTTCCAGACGGACGGCGCGCCCGACGCCAAGACCCCCGCCACCCAGGCCCTCACCGAGGCCGCGGCGAGCCACCCCGGCGTCTTCTTCTCGTTCGTCGCCTTCGGCGAGCACGACAACAAGGCCTTCGACTACCTCCGCAGGCTGAAGAGCGCCAACGCGTCCTTCTTCCACGCCGGCCCCGCCCCCCGCGAGCTGTCGGACAAGGAGCTGTACGAGGGCGTGCTGGCGGCCTGGCGCCCGTAACGCACCGCAGCCACCGCACGACACCCCGCGCCGTCCGCTTCCCAGCCCGTAGAACGGGAAGCGGGCGGCGCGGTCGTGTCGGCTACGATTTCAAGGTTCGTAGACGAATCGGACGGCCGCAGGAGGCCGCCCGCCGTCACCCCACGTAGCGACTTGGGAGCAGCCCGCGATGGCTCGACACCTCATCACCAGCGCCCTTCCGTACATCAACGGGATCAAGCACCTGGGCAACATGGTGGGGTCCATGCTCCCGGCGGACGTCTACGCGCGCTACCTGCGCCGGCGCGGCCACGAGGTGCTGTACATCTGCGCCACGGACGAGCACGGCACCCCCGCGGAGCTGGCCGCCAAGGAACGGGGCATCCCGGTCGCCGAGTTCTGCGCGCAGGCGCACGACGCGCAGAAGGCGGTGTACGACGGCTTCGCACTCGCCTTCGACTACTTCGGCCGCAGCTCCTCTCCCGAGAACGTGGAGATCACGCAGCACTTCGCGCGCAGGCTGCAGGAGAACGGCTTCATCGAGGAGCGTTCGATCCGCCAGGTGTACAGCCCGGCCGACGGCCGCTTCCTGCCGGACCGTTACGTGGAGGGCACCTGCCCGCACTGCGGCTACGACAAGGCGCGCGGCGACCAGTGCGAGAACTGCACCCGCGTGCTGGACCCGACGGACCTGATCGACCCGCGCAGCGCCATCTCGGGCTCGACGGACCTGGAGGTCCGCGAGACCAAGCACCTCTTCCTGCTCCAGTCCAAGCTGCAGCACGAGGTCGAGGAGTGGGTGGCCCGCCACGAGGCCGACTGGCCGCAGCTGGCCTCCTCCATCGCCCGCAAGTGGCTGACCGAGGGCCTGCACGACCGCGCGATCACCCGCGACCTGGACTGGGGCGTCCCCGTCCCGGCGGACACCTGGCCGGAGCTGGCGGCCGAGGGCAAGGTCTTCTACGTGTGGTTCGACGCGCCCATCGAGTACATCGGCGCGACGAAGGAGTGGGCGGACGAGGACCCGGCGGGCCGCGACTGGAAGTCGTGGTGGTACGAGGCCGACGACACCGTCCGCTACACGGAGTTCATGGCGAAGGACAACGTCCCCTTCCACACCGTGATGTTCCCGGCGACGGAACTCGGCGTGCGTGAGCCGTGGAAGAAGGTCGACTACGTCAAGGCCTTCAACTGGCTGACGTACTACGGCGGGAAGTTCTCCACCTCGCAGAAGCGGGGCGTCTTCACCGACCAGGCCCTGGAGATCCTCCCGGCGGACTACTGGCGCTACTTCCTCATCGCCAACGCGCCCGAGTCGGACGACTCCTCCTTCACCTGGGAGCACTTCACGGCCACGGTGAACAAGGACCTGGCCGACACCCTGGGCAACTTCGTCAACCGCGTGCTGTCCTTCTCCAAGAAGCGCTTCGGCGCCGAGGTCCCGGCCGGTGGTGCGCCGGGCGAGGCGGAGGCGCGGCTGGGCGAGGAGATCGCCCGGCTGCTCGCCGAGTACGAGGAGCAGATGGAGGCGCTCCAGTTCCGCAAGGCCGCCGCGGCCCTGCGCGCGCTGTGGTCGGCCGGCAACTCCTACCTGGAGGAGAAGGCCCCCTGGCTGGAGATCAAGACCGACCAGGACGGCGCGGCCCTGACCCTGCGCACGGCGATGAACCTGATCCACCTGTACGCGGTGGTCTCCGAGCCCCTCATCCCCACCACGGCCAAGGCGATGCGCGCCGCGTTCGCCCTCGCCGACGACACGGCGACCTGGGTCACCCCCGAGGAGGCGAAGTCCCTGGACTCGCTGCCCGCGGGCACCCCCTTCACGGTCCCGCCGGTCCTGTTCGCCAAGCTCACCGAGGACGACCTGGCCGCCTACAAGGAGCGCTTCGGCGGCGAGCCGCAGTAGTGCCTACCGCCCCCGGTGAGCGGGGTGCGAAAACGGCGAGGCGGTCCGGAACCGACATCGGTTCCGGACCGCCTCGCCGTTGCGCGGCCTACTTCGGCTGCGGCTTGCGCACCGTCAGGTGCAGTTCGCGCAGGCGGGACTCGTCCAGTTCGGTCGGGGCGCCCATCATCAGGTCCTGGGCGTTGCCGTTGAGCGGGAAGGCGATCGTCTCGCGGATGTTGGGCTCGTCCGCCAGGAGCATGACGATGCGGTCCACGCCGGGGGCGATGCCACCGTGCGGCGGGGCGCCGAAGCGGAGCGCGCGGAGCATGCCCGCGAACTCGCGCTCCACCGTCTCGTTGTCGTAGCCCGCGATCTCGAAGGCCTTGAGCATGATGTCCGGCTCGTGGTTCCGGATGGCGCCGCTGGACAGCTCGACGCCGTTGCAGACGATGTCGTACTGCCAGGCCAGGACGTCCAGCGGGTCCTGGTTCTCCAGGGCGTCCAGACCGCCCTGCGGCATCGAGAACGGGTTGTGCGAGAAGTCGATCTTCCCGGTCTCCTCGTCCTTCTCGTACATCGGGAAGTCGACGATCCAGCAGAAGCGGAAGACGTCCTCCTCGAAGTGCCCGGCGCGCTTGGCGGCCTCGACCCGCACCGCGCCCATGATCTTCGAGACCTCGTCGAACTCGCCCGCGCCGAAGAACACCGCGTGCCCGGCGGCCAGCGACAGTCGCTTGGTCAGCTCGGCGACGTTCTCCTCGGTGAGGAACTTCGCGATGGGGCCGGTCAGCGAACCGTCCTCGGCCACCCGCACCCAGGCCAGGCCCTTGGCGCCCAGCGACACCGCGTAGTCACCCAGCTGGTCGAAGAACTTGCGCGGCTGGTCCTGGACCGCCGGCACCGGCAGCGCACGCACGTGCTTGCCGGCGAACGCCTTGAACTCCGAGCCCGCGAAGACGTCGGTGATGTCCACCAGCTCCAGCTTGGCGCGCAGGTCCGGCTTGTCGGAGCCGTACTTGAGCATCGCCTCGCGGAACGGGATGCGCGGGAAGGGGGAGGTGACGTGACGGCCGCCGCCGAACTCCTCGAACAGCTCGGTCATCAGCTGCTCGATGGGACGGAACACATCCTCCTGCTCGACGAAGCTCATCTCGACGTCGAGCTGGTAGAACTCGCCCGGCGAACGGTCCGCGCGGGCGTCCTCGTCGCGGAAGCAGGGCGCGATCTGGAAGTACCGGTCGAAGCCGGAGATCATCAGCAGCTGCTTGAACTGCTGCGGCGCCTGCGGCAGGGCGTAGAACCGGCCGGCGTGCAGACGCGAGGGCACGACGAAGTCACGGGCGCCCTCGGGGGAGGTCGCCGTCAGGATCGGCGTCGCCATCTCGTTGAAGCCGAGCGCGACCATCTTGTGCCGGATCGCGGAGATCACGGCCGTCCGCAGCATGATGTTGCGGTGCATGCGCTCGCGGCGCAGGTCCAGGAAGCGGTACTCCAGGCGCCGCTCCTCGTTGACCCCGTCCTCCGCGTTGATCGTGAAGGGCAGCGGGGCGGCGGCGCCGAGCACCTCGACCTCACCGACCTCGACCTCGACCTCGCCGGTGGGCAGGTCGGTGTTCACGTTCTCGGTTCCACGTGAAACAACGCCGCCGTCGACCCGGACGACCGTCTCCTTGGACAGCTTGTCCAGCGCCTCGTACGCGGGCGTGCCGGGACGGGCGACGAGCTGCGTGATGCCGTGGTGGTCGCGCAGATCGATGAAGAGGATGCCGCCCAGGTCGCGCCGATTGTGCAGCCAGCCACTCAGCCGGACGTCGGTGCCGACGTCAGAGGCGCGGAGCTCGCCGCAGGTGTGGGACCTGTACCGATGCATCGTCGTTCATCCAGTCTTCGCGGATCGGGGATCACCGGGCGGGCACGGCCCGGACCCACCCAGCCTACCGGCCGAGGGGAGATCGCCTCTCCCCCATATCACGGCCCACGCCGCCGACCGTGATCCCGGCGTCCCCACCGGCCCGTTCGCGGCCGCCCCGGGCCCGCACGCCCGTACGTCTTCGGTGGCAGTGTTCGAGAGCCTCTTCTTACAGTGGGGCAATGCGCACTGGTGAGCCCCTGCCCGCCGTGGGGGACGTCCTGGCCGCCCTCGCGACCGGGCTGTGGCACTGGGACACCTCCACCGGGCTGGTCGCGGTCGACGCCGAGGCGGCACGGCTGCTCGGGCTGCCCGCCGAGGACGCCACCCTCACCGAGGCCCAGGTGCGCGCCCGCCTGCACCCGGTCGACTGGAACGAGATCACCGGCGTGGTCCGGCTCGCCGCCGCCGAAGGCACCCTCGCCGAGGTGCGCATCCGGATCATGGACGAGCGGGGCCGGATCATCCGCGTGGTCCGCAGCCGCTCCCGCCCCGCCTACGACTCCCGCAAGAAGGCCTACGAACTGATCGGCACCCTCCAGGAGGTCACCGAACCCACGCCCGGCTCCCCGGCCGGGCGCAGCGCGGTCACCGGCGACTGGCGGCGCTCACGGGAGGCGTTCCTGCTGGACGCGGGCCGCGCCCTGGCCGAGGCGCGCTCCACCGCGGAGGTGCTGCGGGTCGCGGCCGGCCTGTCGATGCCCGGCTTCTCACCGGACGGCCTGGCCGTCTTCGGCGTGGAGGCCGACCACCTGACGATCATCGGCCACCACGGGCAGCAGGAGGGCGACGAGGTCCCCTTCGTGCACATGGCCCTGGAGACCGACTACCCGGCCGCCGAGGTGGTCCGCACCGGACGGGCCGTCTACCTGGCCTCCCCCGAGGAGTACCAGGCCCGCTACCCGCTCACCTGGAAACTGGCCCAGCGCTTCGAGCGCCGCTCCTGGGCGTTCCTGCCGCTGACCGCCTCGGGCCACACCATGGGCGCCTGGATGGCCGCCTTCACCTATCCGGTCGCCTTCACGCCCGACGAACGCTCGGTGCTGACCACGGTGGCCCGCATGCTCGCCCAGGCCCTCTCCCGCGCCGGGACGGCCGAGACCGAGCGGGCGCTGAGCGAGGGCCTGCAGCGCTCGATGATGCCCACGACCGGCCCCGCCGTCCCCGGCATGGACGTGGCGGCCCGCTACGTCCCCACCGGCGGCGGCCTCCAGGTCGGCGGCGACTGGTACGACGTGATCCCGCTGCCCGGCGGCCCCTCCCGGACCCGTACGAAGGCCGGCGCGGGACGGTTCGCCCTGGTCATGGGGGACGTACAGGGCCACGACGTACGCGCCGCCGGCCTGATGGGCCAGCTGCGCATCGCGCTGCGCGCCTACGCCTCCGAGGGCCACCGCCCGGACGCGGTCCTCACCCGCGCCTCCCGCTTCCTGCACGGCATCATCGACGAGGGCGCCGACAGCGCCGACGACGACCTCGCCGACCTGCGCTTCGCGACCTGCCTGTACGCCGAGGTCGACCCCCGCACCGGCATCCTGGAGGTCGCCCGCGCCGGGCACCCCGACCCGGTGATCCGCATGGCGGACGGCACGGTGCTGCTGCGCCCGACGGCGGGCGGGCTGCCGCTGGGCGTCGACCCGGACGCCGACTACCCCACCACCCGGTTCGTCCTGGAACCGGGCGAGACCATGATGCTCTGCACCGACGGCCTGATCGAGACCGGCGGCCACGACCTGGACACCGGCTGGCAGCGCATCCGCGCCATCCTGGAGCAGCACGACGGCGACACCGAGGAGCTGGCCGACGCGCTCGTCCAGGCGGTGCACGGGCCGTCCTCGCACCACACCACCGGCCCGCTCGCCGACCGCCGCGAGGACGACATCGCCGTCCTGCTGCTGAGCCGGCTCCCGGGCGGCCACGGCGGCGCCGTCACCGCCCGGCCGGAGATCCGGCGCACCCTGCTGACCGTGGCGCAGGCCGAGCCGGAGCGGATCGCGCTGGCCCGCCAGCAGCTGCGGGAGCTGCTGCACGACTGGTCGTCCGCCGACCAGGTGGACTCGGCGGTGCTGCTGCTGTCCGAGACGCTGACCAACGTGCTCGTGCACACCGACACCGACGCGCTGCTGCTGGCCGAGGTGAGCGGCGAACGGGGCGAGCGGCGGATGCGGGTGGAGGTCACCGACGCCGGCGACGACCTCCCGCACAAGCGCAGGCCGGGCGAGCTGGCCTCCTCCGGGCGGGGCCTGGTCCTGATCGAACTGCTCGCGGACGCCTGGGGGGTCGAGCCGCGGGGGGTGGGCAAGAGCATCTGGTTCGAGCTGTACGAGCCCCCGCACCCCAAGCTGTGAGACCGGCCGGCACCCGGGCCGGGCCGCGGCGGCCCTCGGGCCGCCGCTACGAGAACCGCTGCCGCAGTTCGTGCGCGACCCCGGACGCCGCCGCCGTCAGCGGCACCGCCAGCAGCATCCCGACGATTCCCGCGACCGACGCCCCCGCGGTGATGGCCAGCAGCACCGCCGCCGGATGCAGCTGCACGGTCCGGCTCTGGATCACCGGCTGCAGCACGTGCCCCTCCAGGACCTGCACGGCCAGCACCACGCCGAGCGCCCACAGCGCGACGGCGAACCCCCGGTCGGCGAGCGCGACCAGCACGGACACCGCCCCGGAGATGAACGCCCCCAGGTAGGGGATGTAGGCCCCGACGAAGACCAGCGCGCCCAGTCCGACGGCGCCCGGCACGTCGAGCAGCAGCAGCCCGACGGTGATGCACACGGCGTCGATGAACGCGATCAGCGTGGTCCCGCGCATGAAGCCCTCGACGGCGGCGAACGCCCGCCGGGCCATCGCCTCCGCCGTGTCCGCGCTCCCGCCCGGCGCCAGCGAACGCAGCGCGTCGAGCGCCCGGCCCGAGTCACGCAGGAAGAAGAAGACGAGCAGCAGCGCCAGCACCGCCATCGCCATGTACTCGGCGACCACGCTGACCCCGCTGATCACGTTGGAGACCGCCGTCCCGCCGAACTTGGACAGCAGCTGCCTGGCATGGCCGGCGAGGTCGTCGAGCGAGGTGCCGGCCGCCCCGAAGTGCGAGGCGAGCGACTTCGCCGCGCTCTCCAGGGAGGAGACGATCTGCGGCCCGCTGTCGATCAGCGCGAGCGCCACGATGTAGCCGACGCCGCCGACGACGACCAGGACGGCGGCACACGTGATCCCGGCCGCCAGCGAGCGGTTGACCTTCGCCCGCACCAGCCGCCGGAACAGGGGCCGCAGCAGCGCGGTCCCGAGCAGCGCGAGCAGCACCGGCGTGACCGTCGTACGGAAGGCCACGCACAGCCGCACCACGATCCACACCACGCCGGAGACGAGCAGCGCGACGGCGCACCAGGCAGCGAGGCGCCGGACGGGCTCGGGCAGCAGTCGCACCCCACCAGCGGACCACGCGCCGGGCGGGCTGTCCTGCACGGACGGCCCGCCCGGGTGACCTCGCGCCCGCGCGGGGCGGCGGCTCAGTCCTGCGGGCCGCTGCCGGTCATGCCGTGCACGGCCGGGACGGAGCCCAGCCGCCCCTTCTGGAAGTCCTCGAAGGCCTGCTGGAGTTCTTCCCTGGTGTTCATGACGAACGGGCCGTAGTGCGCCATCGGCTCACGGATCGGCTGCCCGCCCAGCAGGACGACCTCCAGGTCCGGCGTACGGGAGTCCTGCTTCTCGTCCGCGCGGACGGTCAGCGAACCGCCGGCGCCGAAGACGGCGGTCTGACCGACCTGGACCGGCCGGCGCTCGGCGCCCACCGTGCCGCGCCCGGCGAGGACGTAGGCCAGCCCGTTGAAGTCCTCCCGCCAGGGCAGGGTGACCTCCGCGCCCGGCGCGAGCGTCGCGTGGATCATGGTGATCGGCGTGTGCGTGACGCCGGGACCCTGGTGGCCGTCCAGCTCACCGGCGATGACCCGCAGCAGCGCCCCGCCGTCGGGGGAGGTGAGCAGTTGGACGTTGCCCCCGCGGATGTCCTGGTACCTCGGGGCCATCATCTTGTCCTTGGCCGGCAGGTTCACCCACAGCTGGAGGCCGTGGAAGAGGCCGCCGGACATGACCAGGGACTCCGGCGGCGCCTCGATGTGCAGCAGTCCGCTGCCCGCCGTCATCCACTGGGTGTCACCGTTGGTGATGGTGCCGCCACCGCCGTTGGAGTCCTGGTGGTCGAAGACGCCGTCGATGATGTAGGTGACGGTCTCGAAGCCGCGGTGCGGGTGCCAGGGGGTGCCCTTGGGCTCGCCGGGCGCGTACTCCACCTCACCCATCTGGTCCATCATGATGAACGGGTCGAGATGGCGGTAGTTGATCCCGGCGAACGCCCGGCGCACCGGGAAGCCCTCGCCCTCGAAACCGCTCGGCGCGGTCGTGACGGCGAGCACGGGGCGTGCCACGGCGTCGGCCGGCGCGGCCACACGGGGCAGCGCCAGCGGGTTCTCGACGGTCACTGCAGGCATGTCGGTACCTCCTTGTGCGCTCACTCTAGTTGAGCGTTCAACTTTCTGCCAGCCACAACGGAGGACGGCCCCGGGGCATTCCCGGACTCACGACGCGGTTCTGCCGCTCAGCGCCCCCAGCCGGTCAGCGCGCCCGCCGCGGGCGCCACCAGCATCACGCCGATGAAGAGCAGCACGCCCCCGACGCCCACCGCGAAGGCCGTCCCGCCGACCGGACGGCCGGTGGTGTCACGGCCGAACACCGCGACCTCCGGGTCCGCGGGGTCGTAGAGGATCTCCGCCCTTTCGGCCCCGTTCCCCGCCCCGCGCCACTCCCGGGTCAGCCCGTCGGCGTCGACGTACGTGTAGACGTGGTGCTCGGACGGCTCGTCGCCCCCGTGCACGGCGTAGGAGCGCCTCAGCCGGGCCGGCGCCGCGATCCCGCGCACCCGCAGCACCCGGACCCGCCGGACCAGCCCCGCCCCGCCCGCCACGGCGACGACGGCGGGCGCGATCACCAGCGGCGCCGCCAGCCAGCCGAAGACGGCCCCGGCCCCGGCCCCCTTCACCAGGAGGGCGGCGGCCACGAGCACGTAGACCGCCCCGGCGGCCCGTCCCGCTCCCCGGCGCGGCACGGGCGCCCACCGCTCCAGCCGCTCCTCGCGCACCTGCTCCGGCCCGTCCGGGCGGGGAGCACCGCTCGCGCGCGGGCAGCTCCCGGCCGAGGGCGTCGGCGAAGGCGCGCACGGCGGCGGCGTCGCGGCAGGTGAGGGAGTACGCGGCCGGCGGCTCGGCACCGGCGGCGGTCAGCACGACGGTCAGCGTGCGCCCGCCGGCCCCGCCGACGAGCACGCGTTCGATCGCCGCCACGGGTATGCGGCGGCGCAGCAGCCGGGCGTCGAGCAGCAGCTCACCCGGGCACAGCCGGGCAGCGCTGCGCCGCCGTCCGTGCAGGACCGGCGGCGCGGTGTCGAAGCAGGTCACGGGGGCACCCCAGGAGCGCCCCCGGGCGGAACGAGCGGTTCAGCCGTACATGCGGCGCATCGCGAAGTCGACCATCTGCTCGACCGCCTTCGCGTCGAAGACCATCCGGTGCTCGCCCTCCATGTCGAGCACGAAGCCGTACCCGGTGGGCAGCAGGTCGATCACCTCCGCGCCAGTGATCACGAAGTACTTGGACTCCTTGCCGGCGTAGCGGCGCAGTTCCTTGAGCGAGGTGAACATCGGGATCACCGGCTGCTGGGTGTTGTGCAGCGCGAGGAAGCCGGGGGTGTCGCCGCGCGGGCAGTACACCTTGGAGGTGGCGAAGATCTGCTGGAAGTCCTCGGCGGCCATCTGCCCGGTGGTGAAGGCGCGCACCGCGTCGGCCAGCGACGGAGGGGACGGCTCCGGATACAGCGGCGGCTGCTGCCCGTACCCGCCGACGCCTCCGGGCATCTGCTGCTGCGGCGGGACGTATCCCTGCTGTGCGCCCGCGCCCGCGCTCTGGTCGTAGCCGTACATGGACGCAAGAGTACTGAGTCACAGATGGCCCGCTCGGGGTTGCTTCTTATTACCGACGGGTAGCATCATCGGTGTTACTAGTTGGTACGTGAACCGGATGCGAGGAGCCAGTGCCTCGCCGAGTCCTCAACGGGAGCCGTGGCCATGGGGCACTACAAGTCGAATCTCCGTGACATCGAGTTCAACCTCTTCGAAGTGCTCGGGCGCGACAAGCTGTACGGCAGCGGCCCGTTCGAGGAGATGGACACCGAGACCGCCAAGTCCGTCCTGGCGGAGCTGACCCGCCTCGCGGAGAACGAGCTGGCGGAGTCCTTCGCGGACGCCGACCGCAACCCGCCGGTCTTCGACCCGCAGACCAGCACCGCGCCGGTCCCGGCGAGCTTCAAGAAGAGCTACAAGGCCTTCATGGACTCGGAGTACTGGCGTCTCGGCCTGCCCGAGGAGATCGGCGGCACCACCGCACCGCCGTCCCTGATCTGGGCCTACGCGGAGCTGATCCTCGGCGCCAACCCGGCCGTCTGGATGTACTCCTCCGGCCCGGCGTTCGCCCGCATCCTCTTCGAGGAGGGCACCGAGGAGCAGAAGAAGGCCGCCAAGGTCGCGGTCGAGAGGACCTGGGGCTCCACGATGGTGCTCACCGAGCCCGACGCGGGCTCCGACGTGGGCGCCGGCCGCACCAAGGCCGTCCAGCAGGAGGACGGCTCCTGGCACATCGAGGGCGTGAAGCGCTTCATCACCTCCGGTGAGCACGACATGGAGGAGAACATCCTCCACTACGTCCTCGCCCGCCCCGAGGGCGCGGGACCCGGTACCAAGGGCCTGTCCCTCTTCCTGGTCCCGAAGTACCTCTTCGACTTCGAGACCGGCGAGCTGGGCGAGCGCAACGGCGTCTACGCCACCAACGTCGAGCACAAGATGGGCCTGAAGGCCTCCAACACCTGCGAGATGACCTTCGGCGACCGCCACCCCGCCAAGGGCTGGCTGATCGGCGACAAGCACGACGGCATCCGCCAGATGTTCCGCATCATCGAGTTCGCCCGCATGATGGTCGGCACGAAGGCGATCTCCACCCTGTCGACCGGCTACCTCAACGCGCTGGAGTACGCCAAGGAGCGCGTCCAGGGCCCGGACCTCGCCGACTTCATGGACAAGACGGCGCCCAAGGTCACCATCACCCACCACCCCGACGTGCGCCGCTCGCTGATGACGCAGAAGGCGTACGCGGAGGGCATGCGCGCCCTCGTCCTCTACACCGCCTCGGTCCAGGACGCGATCGCGGTCAAGGAGGCGAACGGCGAGGACGCCAAGGCCGAGCACGCGCTGAACGACCTGCTCCTGCCCATCGTCAAGGGCTACGGCTCCGAGAAGGGCTACGAGCAGCTCGCCCAGTCCCTGCAGATCTTCGGCGGCTCCGGCTTCCTGCAGGAGTACCCGATCGAGCAGTACATCCGCGACGCCAAGATCGACACCCTGTACGAGGGCACCACCGCGATCCAGGGGCAGGACTTCTTCTTCCGGAAGATCGTCCGCAACCAGGGCGCCGCGCTGAACTCGCTCGCCGAGGACATCAAGCAGTTCCTGGCCCTGGCCACCGGCGGCGAGGAGCTGGCGGGCTCCCGTGAGCACCTGGCCAAGGCCGCCGTCGAGCTGGAGGCCGTCGTCGGCCTGCTGCTGACCGACCTCGCCGCCACCGAGCAGGACGTCAAGAACATCTACAAGGTGGGCCTGAACACCACCCGCCTGCTGCTGGCCTCCGGTGACGTGGTCGTCGGCTACCTGCTGCTCAAGGGCGCCGCGATCGCCGCCGAGAAGCTCGAGACCGCCTCCGCCAAGGACCGGGCCTTCTACACCGGCAAGATCGCGGCGGCGAAGTTCTTCGCGGCCAACGTCCTGCCCGGCGTCACCCTGGCCCGCAAGCTGGCCCAGAACGTCGACCTGGACCTGATGGAGCTGGACGAGGCCGCGTTCTAGGCACCGTCGCCCCGCCACGGCTTCGCCGAGGGTCCCGCCGAGGGGTCCGCTCCCTCCGCCGGGAGCGGGCCCCTCGGCGTGGTTAAGGTGAACCCATGAGTACGAACCGGCCCTTCGACCGCGGCCACACCGACGACCTGATGTCCTTCCTGGCGGCGAGCCCGTCGCCGTACCACGCCGTGGCGAACGCCGCCGAGCGGCTGGAGAAGGCCGGCTTCCGGCAGGTCGCCGAGACGGACGCGTGGGACGGCACGAAGGGCGGGAAGTTCGTGCTGCGCGGCGGCGCGGTCATCGCCTGGTACGTGCCCGAGGACGCCGCCCCGCACACCCCGTTCCGCATCGTCGGCGCGCACACCGACTCGCCCAACCTGCGCGTCAAGCCGCTGCCCGACACCGGGGCGCACGGCTGGCGCCAGATCGCCGTGGAGATCTACGGCGGCCCGCTGATGAACTCCTGGCTCGACCGCGACCTGGGCCTGGCCGGGCGGCTCACCCTCCGCGACGGCTCCACCCGCCTGGTGAACGTCGACCGCCCGCTGCTGCGCGTCCCCCAGCTCGCCATCCACCTGGACCGCTCGGTGTCCACCGAGGGACTCAAGCTGGACAAGCAGCGCCACCTCCAGCCGGTGTGGGGCCTCGGCGACGACGTCCGCGACGGCGACCTCATCGCCTTCCTGGAGCGGGAGGCGGGCCTGCCGGCCGGCGAGGTCACCGGCTGGGACCTGATGACCCACTCCGTGGAGGCCCCCGCCTACCTGGGCCGCGACCGCGAGCTGATGGCCGGGCCGCGCATGGACAACCTGCTCTCCGTGCACGCCGGCACCGCCGCCCTGGCCGCGGTGGCGACCAGCGGCCAGGACCTGCCCTGCATCCCGGTCCTGGCCGCCTTCGACCACGAGGAGAACGGCTCCCAGTCCGACACGGGCGCGGACGGCCCGCTGCTCGGGTCGGTCCTGGAGCGCTCGGTGTTCGCCCGCGGCGGGTCGTACGAGGACCGGGCGCGCGCCTTCGCGGGCACCGTCTGCCTGTCCTCCGACACGGGCCACGCCGTGCACCCCAACTACGCCGAGCGCCACGACCCGACGCACCACCCGCGCGCGGGCGGCGGCCCGATCCTGAAGGTCAACGTCAACAACCGCTACGCCACCGACGGTTCGGGCCGGGCGGTGTTCGCGGCGGCCTGCGAGAAGGCGGGCGTCCCCTTCCAGTCCTTCGTCTCCAACAACTCCATGCCGTGCGGCACGACGATCGGCCCGATCACCGCGGCCCGGCACGGCATCAGGACCGTCGACATCGGCGTGGCCATCCTCTCCATGCACAGCGCCCGCGAACTGTGCGCGGCCGACGACCCGTTCCTGCTGGCCAACGCGCTGGTGGCGTTCCTGGAGGGCTGAGCGCGAGGGCCCATGGGCAGTCGCCGCCGCATGCTCACCCGGCTTGCGGGTACCCGGAGTTGACCGGAAGGGACCGGACGGGCCGGAACCACCGGACCTGACACCGGAGTAGGAGGCGACAGTCATGGGCCTCGGCGGGTGCATCATCCTCATCGCCGTGGGAGCCATCCTCACGTTCGCGACCGACTGGCACATGCAGGGGGTCAACCTGCACATGGTCGGCGTCATCCTGATGATCGTGGGCGTGATCGGCGTCACGACGTTCAGCAGCATCGCCCGGCGCCGCCGCGTGATGGTCCCGCCCTCCACAACGGTCGTCGAGGAGGAACGCCACCACCACGGGCCCCGGGACGGCTACACCGACGGCTACGGCGTTTGAATGCCCCCCTCCCTGAAGGGAGGGAAGGGATCCCTTGCGCGCCCTCCCCGGCGTGAACGCCGGGGCCTCCTCGCAAGAGACCGGTGAACCGCACCGGGCGATACGCCTGAGCCGCCCCGGGCGGTATACGCAGGCCCTGCGGTACGCCCGGGCCCGGCCGGGGAAGCGGTAAGGGCATGAGATTCCTCGTACGCGACCGGATCCTCGGCATCGGTGACGACTACTGGATCGAGGACGAGCACGGAGACAAGGTCTTCCTCGTCGACGGCAAGGCCATGCGGCTGCGGGACACCTTCGAGCTGAAGGACGCCCGCGGCCGGGTCCTGATCGACATCCACCAGAAGATGTTCTCCCTGCGGGAGACGATGGTGATCGAGCGGGGCGGGGAGGCGCTGGCGAAGATCCGGCGCAAGCGGCTGTCGCTGCTGCGCAACCACTACCGGGTCGCCCTGGTCGACGGCACGGAGCTGGACGTCAGCGGCAAGATCCTCGACCGGGAGTTCGCCGTCGAGTACGACGGGGAGCTGCTGGCGGTGATCTCCCGGCGGTGGCTGAGCGTCGTGGAGACCTACGGCGTCGACGTCGTACGGGACGACGCGGACCCGGCGCTGCTGATCGCGGTGGCGGTGTGCGTGATCCACCTGGCGGAGAAGGAGCGGGACGAGGCCTGAGGGCGGCTCAGAGGACCCTGTCCTTGAGGGCGGGGAACTGTTCCCGGGTCGCGGCGACCCGGCCGGGGTCGATCTCGACGCTCAGGACCTCCTCGTCCGCCCCGGCCTCCGCCAGCACCTCGCCCCACGGGTCCACCACGATCGAGTGACCGGCCTGCGGAACTCCCGCGTGGGTCCCGGCCGTTCCGCAGGCGAGCACGAACGCCTGGTTCTCCACCGCCCGCGCGCGGGCCAGCAGCGTCCAGTGCGCCCGGCGGCGCTCCGGCCAGCCCGCCGGGACCACCAGGGTCTCGGCGCCCGCGTCCACGAGGCCGCGGAACAGTTCGGGGAAGCGGAGGTCGTAGCAGGTCGCCACGCCCAGGGTCGTCTCCGGCAGCGCGACCGTCACCAGCTCGCGCCCGGCGCCCATCAGCACCGCCTCGCCCTTGTCGAAGCCGAAGCGGTGGATCTTGCGGTAGGCGGCGGCCAGGTCACCGCAGGGGGAGAAGACGAGGGAGGTGTTGTAGAGGGTGCCGTCGGTGTCCCGTTCCGGGATGGAGCCCGCGTGCAGCCACACGCCCGCGTCGCGTGCCGCCTGCCCCATGGCCTCGTGCGTCGGCCCGTCCAGCGGCTCGGCCTCACCGGCGAACGCCTCGAAGGCGAAGGCCCCGGTGGTCCACAGCTCAGGCAGGACGACGAGGTCGGCTCCCGCCTGCTCGCGCACCAGGGCGGCCGCCCGCCGCCGCCGCGAAACGACCGATTCGCCCTCGTCCACGGCGATCTGGATCAGCGAGGCGCGCACACTACCACCGTCCTGGCAATCGAGTTGTCCCGGCGGGCCTACGATCGTCACACGAAAGCACTGCCGGGGTGCCTCACAGCAGCGTAACTTGGGGATCCCCCCCTGCTCGAAGCGGAGCGAGAGTTCGGGGGAGTCCGAGCCGCCCGCCGACCGCCGCCACTCCCCACTGGCAATGCCGCCACAACCTGACCGTGTACCGACCGCCGAGGGGTCCCGTTCCGTGAGTCTGCATCCCACCCTCCAGCCCTACGCCGATGCCTGGACCCACTCCGTCGAGGCGATATCCGAGCTGGTGCAGCCGCTCGTGGAGGGCGAGTGGAACCGGCGGACCCCATGCCCCGGCTGGTCCGTGCGCGACGTCGTCTCGCACGTCATCGGGTTGGACTGCGAGGCGCTCGGCGATCCCCGCCCCATCCACTCCCTGCCGCGCGACCTGTTCCACGTCACCGACGAGCACCAGCGCTACATGGAGATGCAGGTCGACGTCCGCCGCCACCACACGGCGCCGGAGATGACGTCCGAGCTGGAGTACACGGTCATCCGCCGCAACCGCCAGCTGCGGGGCGAGTCGCGCGACCCGGGGACCAAGGTGCGCGGCCCGCTGGGCGCGGAGATCACCCTGGAGGAGTCGATGCGCTACCGGGCGTTCGACATCTGGGTGCACGAGCAGGACCTGCGCGCCGCCCTCGGACGCCCCGGAAACCTCGACTCGCCCGGCGCGTACGTGGCCCGCGACCACCTGCTCGACGCCCTGCCGGACGTCGTCGCGGTCAGGGCGGACGCGCCGCGCAGTTCGGCGATCGTCTTCGACGTGCACGGGCCGGTGGAGTTCCTGCGGACGATCCGCGTCGACATCCAGGGCCGCGGCACCCTGGAGACCGCTCCCGCGCTGGGCCCGGCCGCGACCCTCACCCTCGACTGGGAGACGTACGTCCGCCTGGCCTGCGGCCGTGTCACACCGGAGGCGGTGACGGACCGGGTGAAGACGGAGGGCGACCCGGAGCTGACGGCGGCGATCCTGCGGAACTTCGCGGTGACACGCTGAGGACGCCGGGGAACCGCCGCCCGGGCCGGCCCGCGCCTCAGGCGGGCACGTGCACGGTCTCGACCCGGCTCGCCACCAGGCGCTCCCGTTCCCTGCGCGCCGCGCGCCCGCGCAGCCTCAGGATCTGGCTGACGCCGAGCGCCTGGAGCACGAACACGGCGGAGAAGGCGACCGTGTAGTCGTCCCCCGTGGCGTCCAGCAGCACACCGATCGCCAGCAGCGTCGTCATCGAGGCGATGAAACCACCCATGTTGGTGATGCCGGACGCGGTCCCCTGCCGCTCGGCCGGGTTCGCCGGCCGGGCGAAGTCGAACCCGATCATCGAGGCGGGTCCGCACGCGCCGAGCACCGCGCACAGCACCACGAGGAGCCACATCGGCGCCCGCTCACCGGGGTACAGCAGCGTCGCCGCCCACATCGCCGCCGTCGCCGCGACCGTGCCGAGCGCCAACGGCAGCCGCGCCGCGTGGTGCCGGGCGACGATCTGCCCGTAGACGAGGCCGACGGCCATGTTCGACAGGACGACGAGCGTGAGCAGCTCCCCCGCCGTCCCGCGGGACAGGCCCTGCGCCTCCACCAGGAAAGGCAGGCCCCACAGCAGCAGGAACACCATCGCCGGGAACTGGGTGGTGAAGTGCACCCACATCCCGAGCCGGGTGCCCGGCTCGCGCCAGGAGGCGGCGATCTGCCCGCGGACGTAGGCGGCGCCCTGGTGCGGCAGGGGCGCCGGTTCGTGGCCCTCGGGGTGGTCCCTCAGGAAGAGGACCAGCAGCACCAGCACCACCACGCCGGCCAGCGCGCTGCCCGCGAAGGCCTGCGTCCAGCCGAGCCCGTGCAGCAGCCGGGCCAGCACCAGCGTGGAGACCAGGTTGCCCGCCATGCCGACGAGTCCGGCGAGCTGGGCGACCAGCGGCCCGCGCCGGGCGGGGAACCACCGGGTGCCCAGCCGCAGCACGCTGATGAAGGTCATGGCGTCACCGCAGCCGAGCAGCGCCCGGGAGGCGAGCGCGGTGCCGTACGAGGGCGAGAAGGCGAAGCCGAGCTGACCGGCCGTGAACAGCACCACGCCGATGCCCAGCACCTTCTTGGTGCCGAGCCGGTCGACGAGCAGGCCGACGGGTATCTGCATGCCCGCGTAGACGAGGAGCTGGAGGATCGAGAAGGTGGACAGCGCGGAGGCGCCCACGTGGAAGCGGTCCGCCGCGTCGAGTCCGGCGACGCCCAGCGAGGTGCGGAAGACGACCGCGACGAAGTAGACGGCGACGCCCGTGCACCACACGGCCACGGCCCGCCGGCCGCCCGGCGGGTCGCCGGGCAGGGAGACGGCGGCCGTCGTGTGCGACGTGGAACTCATCGGACCTCACCCCGTGCCAGGTGGGAGAACCAGCTGACGTGCCGGTGGACGACGTCGACGGCCGCCTCCGCGTCGCCCGAGCGCAGCGCGTCCAGGATCTCCTCGTGCTCGGCGAGCGTCTTGGCGATCCGGTCGGGGTGGGAGTGCATGACGGCCACCCCCATGCGCAGTTGGCGGTCGCGCAGCTGGTCGTAGAGGCGGGAGATGATCTCGTTGCCGCCGCTGCGGACGATCTCCGCGTGGAAGCAGCGGTCGGTGACGGAGGCGGCGGTGAGGTCGCCGGCGGCGGCCTGCGCCTTCTGCTGCTCCAGCAGCTCCTCCAGCCGCTCGATGAGCCCGGCCGGGGCGGGCACGGCCTTGCGGGCCGCGTGCTCCTCGACCAGCTGCCGGGTCTCGACGACGTCCGCGATCTCCTGGGCGGAGACCGGCAGGACGAGCGCTCCCTTCTTCGGGTAGAGCTTGAGGAGGCCTTCGGCCTCCAGCCGCAGCAGCGCCTCGCGGACCGGGGTGCGCGACACGCCGACGGCCTCGGCCAGCTCGCCCTCGGTCAGCAGGGTGCCGCCCTCGTAGCGGCGGTCGAGGACGGCTTGCTTGACGTGGGTGTACACGCGGTCGGCGGCGGGAGGCTGTTTCACTGCCAGGCTCATGCCGACAGCATAGATACAACACGTACGCATGGCGTGCGCCGTCCACCATGCGGACCGTCCGCGGACTTCACGGAATTTCCCCCGTCCCGGGGACAACCAACTGTGCTAGTTACGTGTCCTATAGACGCGGCCCCCCTTTATGGGCATTCAACTCGGCCGCACCATAGGGGCATTCGACATAATCGGGGTATCTCACTTGAAAACCGGCATCCAGGCCAACCGCTTCCGCAGAGCCGCAGCCGTCGCCCTGACCACCGGGGCCGTGCTCGCCGCGGGCGCCTTGACCGCCGCGCCCGCCCAGGCCGTCGCCACGCCGTCGATCGCGGCGAAGGGCGGCTACGCGATGAACAACGCGAACGGCTCGACGCTGTACGCGAAGAAGGCCGACACCCGGCTGTCCACCGGCTCCACGACGAAGATCATGACCGCCAAGGTCGTGCTGGCCCAGCGGAACCTCGACCTCAACGCCAAGGTCACCATCCAGAAGGCGTACAGCGACTACGTCGTGCGCAACAACGCCTCCCAGGCCCACCTGATCGTCGGCGACAAGGTGACCGTCCGTCAGCTCCTGTACGGGCTGATGCTGCCCTCGGGCTGCGACGCCGCCTACGCGCTGGCCGACAAGTTCGGCTCCGGCAAGACCCGTGACGCCCGGGTCAAGTCCTTCATCGGCAAGATGAACTCCGCCGCGAACGACCTCAAGCTGAAGAACACGCACTTCGACTCGTTCGACGGCATCGGCCGGGGCAAGAACTACTCGACGCCCCGCGACCTGACGAAGATCGCGAGCAGCGCGATGCGCAACTCCACGTTCCGCTCGATCGTCAAGACCAAGTCGTACCGCGCCAAGACCATCACCAGGACGGGCAGCACCCGCTCGATGGCGACGTGGACGAACACCAACACCCTGCTCGGCAGCTACCGCGGCGCCATCGGCGTGAAGACCGGCTCCGGCCCCGAGGCCAAGTACTGCCTCGTCTTCGCCGCCACCAAGGGCAACAAGACCGTCATCGGCACGGTCCTGGCCTCCACCTCCGTCAACCAGCGTGCGACGGACGCGACCAGGATCCTGAACTACGGCTTCGCGCGCCTCGGCTGAGCAGGCCGCGCACCAAAGGGGGCCCGCCGCTGCGGAACAGCGACGGGCCCCTTTCGCGTCCCGGCCAGGCACACTCCGGCCCTCCCCCGCAGCGGAATCGGGGAACTCCCCTCGCAATCGTGAACATCACGATCTCCGCTCGCATATGCGGATTTGCGCGCTCTACCTTCCGCAGCGGAGGTGGTTCACATGAACGAACCCAGCAAGAAGCCCCAGCCGGCCCAGCGGCACGGGGCGATCGACATCAGTGACTTCGTGTACGCGGCCACGGGGTCGAGGATCCGCCGGCTCACGATGCCGGACGGCACCCACTGGTTCCCGGCGGTGGACGTCTGCAAGCGGTTGGGTCACAGCAACTCCAGGCAGGCGCTCTCCGATCATGTCCCCGATGAGCACCGAGAGATTCTCGAGACCGTCACCGGAGCTTACGGTCTCAGCGTTCCCGCAGGCAGAGAGTGGCGTCGAGACCTGAATCTCATCGATCTCCAAGGTCTGGTCCTCCTCGTCAACGCCTGCACGAAAGCCGCCTGCGCGCCCTTCAAACAGTGGGTCGCCGAGGTGATCGAGGCCGTTCAGCGCGAGGGGTCCTACACCCTGGCGGAAGCCGAGGTGCAGCCCGCCGCCCCCGGGGCGCCGATCGCGTACGCCATGCCGGAGCAGGTCGCCGACGCCATCGTCCGGCTGGAGGCGCACAACCTCCAGGTCGACGAGGAGATTGCGTCCGCACAGCGTGAATCGCTCGCGGTGCAGAAGGAGATGCTGGCCGCGCAGCACGCCACGCTCGCCGCCCAGCAGGCCATCGCCCAGGCCATGGGACGCATCGCGGACCGGCTCGACACCCTGGCCCTCCAGTCGCCCGCGCCGGCGCGCACCACCGGCGTAGGCCCTACCAGCCCCACCAGCCCCACCACCGAGTCCGTACTGGCCGACTGGCGACAGCGGTTGTCCGTCACCGAGGACGTGTGGACGGTGGCCGTGGTGATCGCGCCGGTGCTCGTCGAGGAGGGCGAACTGCGCCGGCCGCTCGAATCGATCGCGGCCCGCACGGGCCTGCCGGTGCGCCGGGTCGACGAATGCCTGCGGATGCTGCGCAAGCACGCCTGCATCCGTTCGCGCGGCGCGGCGAAGGACGGCGCTCCCGTGTACGTGCTCGGCCGGGCCTGAGCCGGACACGAGCGGAGGGGCCGGTCGCAAGACATAGTTGCGGCCGACCCCTCCAGGTCGCTGAGACTAGCCGATCGGAGCCGTCAGGCCCAGGTGATCAACCGCTTAGGCTGTTCCAGGATCGCGGCCACGTCCGCCAGGACCTTGGAGCCCAGCTCCCCGTCGACCAACCGGTGGTCGAAGGAGAGGGCGAGGGTGGTGACCTGACGGGGCTTGACCTTCCCCTTGTGGACCCAGGGCTGGAGCTTGATCGCGCCGATCGCGAGGATCGCGGACTCGCCGGGGTTGAGGATCGGCGTGCCCGTGTCGACGCCGAAGACGCCGACGTTGGTGATCGTGATCGTGCCGCCCTGCATCGCCGCCGGGGAGGTCTTGCCCTCGCGGGCCGTGGAGACCAGCTCGCCCAGGGACGCGGCCAGCTGCGGGAGCGTCCGGGCGTGGGCGTCCTTGATGTTGGGGACGATCAGGCCCCGGGGGGTGGCCGCGGCGATGCCCAGGTTGACGTAGTGCTTGAGCACGATCTCCTGGTTCGCCTCGTCCCAGGACGCGTTGATGTCCGGGTTGCGCTTGACGGCGACCAGGAGGGCCTTGGCGATCAGCAGCAGCGGGTTCACGCGCAGGCCCGTGAACTCCTTGTCCTGCTTCAGCTCCTCGACCAGCTTCATGGTGCGCGTCACGTCCACCGTCACGAACTCCGTGACGTGCGGGGCGGTGAACGCGGAGCCGACCATCGCCGCCGCCGTGGCCTTGCGGACCCCCTTGACCGGCGTGCGGGTCTCCCGGCCCGTGTCGTACGACGGCACCGGTGCCGCGGCGGGCCGGGCCGCCGGAGCAACCGGGGCCTGGGGCGGGGCCGGTTCCGGTGTCCTCGGCCGTGCCGGTGCCGCCGCCGCGTGGACGTCCTCGCGGGTGATGACACCGTCCGGACCCGAGGGGACCACGGTCGCCAGGTCGACGCCGAGGTCCTTGGCCAGCTTGCGCACCGGCGGCTTCGCCAGCGGCCGGGCCGGCACAGCCGGGGCGGGCTGCGCGCCGTGGCCGTTCAGCTCGGCCTGGAGCGCGCCGGCCGCCTGGTCCGCCGGGGCCGCCGCGCCCTTGCGCGGGCGGCGCTTGGTGGCGGACGTCGAGACGCCGTAGCCCACCAGGACGGGCTGGCGGCCCTGCGGCTGCGCCTCCGGCTCCTCCTCGGGCGCGGCCTGGGCCGGTACCTCGGCCTGGGCCGGTGCGGAGGCGGCCGCACCGGCGCCGACGGCCACCGCGATGATGGCCGTGCCCACGTCCACCGTGGTCCCCTCGGAAAAGCGCAGCTCGTGGACCACGCCGTCGTAGGGGATGGGCAGTTCCACGGCCGCCTTGGCCGTCTCGACCTCGCAGACGACCTGGCCGTCGGTGACGGTGTCACCGGGCTGGACGTACCACTTGAGGATCTCGGCCTCGGTCAGCCCCTCGCCGACGTCCGGCATCTTGAACTCGCGTACGGACGCACCATCCGTCATCGTCGTCACGACCCTCTCCCTCAGTACGCCAGCGAGCGGTCGACGGCGTCGAGCACGCGGTCCAGGTCCGGCAGGTAGGACTCCTCCAGGCGCGCCGGCGGGTACGGCGCGTGGTAGCCGCCGACCCGCAGGACGGGGGCCTCCAGGTGGTAGAAGCAGCGCTCGGTGAGGCGGGCGGCGATCTCCGCGCCGGAGCCGAAGAACACCGGGGCCTCGTGGACCACGACCAGGCGGCCGGTCTTCTCCACCGACGCCTGGATCGAGTCGAAGTCCAGCGGGGAGACCGACCGCAGGTCCAGCACCTCCAGGGACTTGCCCTCCTCGGCCGCCGCGGCGGCGGCCTCCTGGCAGAGCTTCACCATCGGGCCGTACGCCGCCAGGGTGAGGTCGGTGCCCTCGCGGACGACCTGCGCCTTGTGCAGCGGGGCGGGAATGGCCTCGGCGTCGACCTCGGCCTTGTCCCAGTAGCGCCGCTTGGGCTCGAAGTAGATCACCGGGTCGTCGCTCTGGATGGCCTGCTGCATCATCCAGTACGCGTCCGACGCGTTGGACGGGGAGACGATCTTCAGGCCCGCCACGTGGGCGAAGAGGGCCTCGGGCGACTCCGAGTGGTGCTCCACCGCGCCGATGCCGCCGCCGTAGGGGATGCGGACGACGACCGGCATCTTGACCTTGCCCAGCGAGCGGGCGTGCATCTTCGCCAGCTGGGTGACGATCTGGTCGTAGGCCGGGAAGACGAAACCGTCGAACTGGATTTCGACCACCGGGCGGTAGCCGCGCAGGGCCAGGCCGATCGCCGTGCCGACGATGCCGGACTCGGCGAGCGGGGTGTCGATGACGCGGCTCTCGCCGAAGTCCTTCTGCAGGCCGTCCGTCACCCGGAACACGCCGCCGAGCTTGCCCACGTCCTCGCCCATGACGAGGACCTTGGGGTCCGCCTCCAGGGCGTGGCGCAGCGACTCGTTGATGGCCTTGGCCATCGCCATCTTCTCGGCCATCAGTGACCCCCTTCATCCGCGAACGACGCCTGGTAGGCGGCGAACTGGGCGCGCTCCTCGTCGACGAGCGCGTGCCCGTCCGCGTACACGTTCTCGAAGATGGCGAAGTGGTCCGGGTCGGGCATGCCGCGGACCGCTTCGCGCACTCGTCTTCCCAACGCCTCGCTCTCCGCGTCGAGTTCCGCGAAGAATCCCTCGTCCGCGTGGTTTGCGGACTCCAGGTGGCGGCGAAGACGCAGGATCGGATCCTTCGCCTCCCAGGCGGCCCGCTCGTCGTCGTGGCGGTAGCGGGTGGGGTCGTCGGAGGTGGTGTGGGCGCCCATGCGGTACGTGTACGCCTCGACCAGGGTCGGGCCCTCTCCGGCGCGGGCGCGCTCCAGCGCCCACTTGGTGACCGCGAGGCAGGCCAGCACGTCGTTGCCGTCGACGCGCACGCCGGGGAAGCCGTAGCCCTGCGCTCGCTGGTAGAGCGGCACCCGGGTCTGCTTCTCGGTCGGCTCGGAGATCGCCCACTGGTTGTTCTGGCAGAAGAAGACCACCGGGGCGTTGTAGACCGCGGAGAAGGTGAAGGACTCCGCGACGTCGCCCTGGCTGGAGGCGCCGTCGCCGAAGTAGGCGATGACCGCCGAGTCCGCGCCGTCCTTGGCGACGCCCATCGCGTAGCCGGTGGCGTGCAGCGTCTGCGAGCCGATGACGATCGTGTACAGGTGGAAGTTGTTGCTGTTGGGGTCCCAGCCGCCGTTGTTCACGCCGCGGAACATGCCCAGCAGGTTGGCCGGGTCGACGCCGCGGCACCAGGCGACGCCGTGCTCGCGGTAGGTCGGGAAGACGTAGTCGTCGTCGTGCAGGGCGCGGCCGGAGCCGATCTGGGCGGCCTCCTGGCCGAGCAGCGAGGCCCACAGGCCCAGCTCGCCCTGGCGCTGCAGGGCGGTGGCCTCGGCGTCGAAGCGCCGGGTGAGCACCATGTCGCGGTACAGCCCGCGCAGTTCCTCGGCGGTGATGCCGGCGACGTACCGGTCGTACTCGGCGTTCTTGACGCGCCTGCCCTCGGGCGTCAGCAGCTGCACGAGGCCGGGCTCGGCGCCGTCCGCGGCTCGCGTGCCCTTCTTGGCGGTCGTGCGGGTGGTGCTGGTGGTGCGGGTCGTGCGCTTGGTGCCGGTGGTGCCGGCCGTGGTGCCGGACGCCTTCGTGCCGGACGTCCCGGCCTTGCTCCCGGCGCTGCGTCGCGGTGTACGCGCGGCAGTGCTCTCCTCGGTCACGTGTACTCCTCCGTCGGTCCGGCCCCCCGGGGTTGCCGGTGGGCCTGGGGGTCCCCGCTGCTCGTCAGAGCTTGGGGGAGGCTCACCTGTTTTGGACCACGGGGCACGGGGTGGGTGCCACTCGGCCGGGAACAGGCGTGACAGGTGCCCCGGCGAGCGCCCTGCAACAGTCACGTTACCCAGTGCTCCACATTTCTGGGAAACCCCTCCTGACCTGCGTGTTTCCTTGGATTTCCAAGTACTTTCGCTTGGACGTCCAAGTACCTCGCCGGGCGTTCGGGGCAGCCGCTGGTCACAGCCTTGCAGGGGGCCGGAACACCGGCACGTTATCCCGGTCACCCCGTAGTCGGGAAGAGTTCACGAGTGGCCGGAACCGCTCTTGACGAAGGACGCCGCCGGGCGGCCGAGGGCCCTGAAACCGGGACGAAGGGAGAACCGCACCGTGATCTCCTGTGACCGAAAGCGACTACTGACGACTGTCTGTGACAAGCCCCAGCTCACAGCCCCGTCCGTTGCCCTAGCATCTGCCGCGTGCCGCGCTCATGTGTACCACCCTCTGTGCCCCACGCGCCCCCTCTGAGTGCCCTGCTGCGCCAGTACGCCGCCGGTTCCGCCGTCACCTGCGAGCCGGTCGACCAGGGGCTGCTCAACCGCGGCTACCGCCTGTGCACGACCCGTGGCCGCTACTTCCTCAAGCACCACTTCGACCCCGACACCGCCGACCCGGCGTCGATCGCCCGCCGGCACCGCGCCACCCAGCGCCTCGCCGATCTCGGGGTCCCGGTGGCACCGGCGCTGGCGGGCCGGGACGGCCGCACGGTCGCCGTCATCGGCGGCCACGCCTACGCCCTCTACCCGTGGATCGACGGCCGGCACCGGCACGGCGGCCAGCTCACCACCGGCCAGTGCGCCCGCCTCGGTGCGCTCCTGGGCGCCGTGCACGCCTGCCTGGAGCGCGTGATGCCCCCGAAGGGACGCACCCGCCCCGCCACGAGCCCGCACCCCGTCCGCAGCGCGGACCCGGCCGACACGCTCGCCCTGATCGACGACCTGCTCGGCCACGTCCACCGCCACCGGCCGCCGGACGCCTTCGACGAACTGGCCCGGCACCGGCTCCTGGAGCGCCGCACGCTCCTCGAGCAGCACGCCGACCGCCGGCCGCCCCCCGGCGGCCCGGTGGGCTGGGTGCACGGCGACTTCCACCCCTACAACGTGCTCTACCAGGGGGACGCCCCCGCCGCGATCGTCGACTGGGACCGGCTCGGCGTACAGCCCCGCGCGGAGGAGGCGGTACGGGCGGCCGCGATCTTCTTCGTCCGGCCGGGCGGCACCCTGGACCTGGCGAAGATCGCGGCGTACGCGCGCGCGTACCGGCGCGCGGCCGGGGCCACGCCTGCCGAGCTGGCCGCCGCGGTGCACCGCGTGTGGTGGGAACGCCTGAACGACTTCTGGATGCTGCGCTGGCACTACGAGCGCGGCGACACCCGCGCCGATCCCCAGTTCCCGGCCGCGTCGGCCCTGGTGGTGTGGTGGACACGGGAGTACGACGCGGTGTGCGGGGCCTTCGCGGAGTGAGCGCGGGGAGCGGGGTGAACGCGGCGAGCACAGTGCGCGGGGAGGGGGCGCGGGCGGGGCGGGGTGTTGCTACGGCCCGCTGATACGCCACGCGCGCGTGGCGCCCCGTCGAGGCTCCACGCGCGCGTGAGGGTCGGTCAGCCGTTGTTGTCGCCCCCGGGGCCGGCGGCCCCGTCCGACGTCCCGTTGGTGTCGCCGCTGCCGCTGCTGGTGCCCTGGTCGGTTCCCTCGCTCGGCGTGCCGTTGCCGCCCTGGCTGCCGCCGTTGCCCGGGGACTGCGTCTGCGGGGGCGGGCTGGACACCTCGTGCGAGCTGGGCTCGCCCGACGGCTGGTCGGACGTGTCGTCCGACGGCGTCTGGGACGGTGTCCACGACGGCCGGTGCGACGGCGTGTAGTCCCACCCGGAGCCGCCCGAACCCGAGCCGGTGTCCGCCGAGTGGTCCGAGGGCCGGCCGGTCGGCTCGCCGGTCGCGGAGGAACTGGGCTGCTGGTCCTCGGCGGACTGGGTGGCCGAGGGCGACTGGGTCGTGCCGGTGCCGCCGCCACCGCCCTTGTCGCCGCTCCTCTGCAGGGCCAGCGCCACGCCCGCCGCGATGGCGATCACGGCCAGCACGGCGAGGATCCACAGCTTGCCCCGGCCACTGCCCTGGTTGCCGTGTCCCTCGAAGCCGCCGTCGTCGCCGTTGCCGTAGCCCGCGGGCAGGATCGGCTGCGGGATCTGCGTGGTGCCGGCCTGGCCGTCGCCGTGGTGCGGCATCACCGTCGTGCCGGCGAAACCGGCCGCCGGGGTGTGCCGGCCGTCGGGCGCGGCCACCGGGCCGGTGTTCCAGGTGCCGGTGTGGCCGCCCTGGTCGTAGAGCATCTGGAGCGCGTACTGGACCATTCCGCGCATCTCTTCGGCCGTCTGGAAACGGTCGTCGGGCTCCTTGGCGAGCGACCGCATGACCAGGCCGTCGAGTTCGGGCGGGCAGGCGCCCTGCGAGGTCGTCGACGGCGGCACCGGCAGGTCCTGGACGTGCTGGTAGACCACCGACAGGGGGGTCTCGCCGGTGAAGGGGGGCCGCAGCGCGAGGAGTTCGTACAGCAGGCAGCCGGTGGCGTACAGGTCGGACCGGTGGTCGACGGCCTTGCCGAGCGCCTGTTCGGGGGAGAGGTACTGCGGGGTGCCCATGACCATGCCGGTCTGCGTCATCGTCGTGGACGCCCCGTGCAGGGCGCGCGCGATGCCGAAGTCCATCACCTTCACGGCACCGTTGTCGGTGATGATGACGTTGGCGGGCTTGATGTCGCGGTGCACGATGCCGTGCTGGTGCGAGTAGGCGAGGGCCTCCAGGACACCGGAGACGATGATCAGTGCCTGCTCGGGGCCCGGCGCCTCCGCGTTGAGCAGCAGGTCGCGGATGGTGCGGCCCTCGACCAGCTCCATCACGATGTACGGCACCGACTGACCGCCGACGAGGTCCTCGCCGGAGTCGTAGACGGCCACGATCGCATGGTGGTTGAGGCCGGCGACCGACTGGGCCTCGCGCGTGAAGCGGGCCTTGGAGACCGGGTCCTCGGCCAGGTCCGCGCGGAGCAGCTTGACCGCGACGGTGCGCCCCAGGCGCACGTCCTCGGCCGCGAACACCTCGGCCATGCCGCCGCGGCCGAGCCTGCGCGTCAGCCGGTAGCGGCCGTCGCCGACCAGGCCGCCGTTGCCCCACAACTCCGGCGCGTCCGACATACCGCCGCCGCCAGACGCCTCGGGGTCGGACGGGCCCTGGGCGCGCTGCGTCTGTGCCATCAGTCCTCGCCGTCGTTTCTGCCCGCGGTGCGCGGTGTTGTCACGGTCTCCGTCGGCCACGCTACAGGCTCGGCGCAAGCCGACGGTCCGGGTTCGCCGCGGGCACCGGTCCGGGACGGACCGGCCATCAAACCGCGATCGGCCGCCGTCGTGCAAATTCCTTGTGCCGGTCGTACGTCCGCTGTAACGCTTCCGCGACGCTTCCTTCGCGTACGGTCACGGAACGGGCACCGAGCTTGACGTGTCGGTGCCCTGGGGCAGACTTGGCCGGGAATAACACTTTCGATCATCGAGATCCGGACATGCGGTCAGGTCAGGTCCGGTCCCGGGACCGTCGACGGACAGCCGACCGCGCGGACGCGGCAGCCGCCGGCGTCGCGCACAGCCGCGCACATGGGGGACGCAGAAGATGAGCCAGGACGGCGCGCAAGGCCGGTTCGCGGGGCGGGCGCTGGCCGGCGGCCGCTACCAGCTGCGCGACTTGCTCGGCGAGGGCGGCATGGCCTCGGTGCACCTCGCCTACGACTCCGTGCTCGACCGCCAGGTCGCGATCAAGACGCTCCACACCGAACTGGGCCGGGAACCGGCGTTCCGCGAGCGGTTCCGCCGCGAGGCCCAGGCAGTGGCGAAACTCACGCACACGAACATCGTCTCGGTCTTCGACACCGGCGAGGACACGCTGGCCGCCGACGGCTCCACCGCGGGGGACGGCACGCCGATGCCGTACATCGTCATGGAGTACGTCGAGGGCCGGCCGCTGGGCTCGGTGCTCGACGAGGACGTGCGCCGGCAGGGCGCGATGCCCGCCGACCAGGCCCTGAAGGTCACCGCGGACGTGCTCGCCGCGCTGGAGATCAGCCACGAGATGGGCCTGGTCCACCGCGACATCAAGCCGGGCAACGTGATGGTGACCAAGCGCGGCGTCGTCAAGGTCATGGACTTCGGCATCGCCCGTGCCATGCAGTCCGGCGTCACCTCGATGACCCAGACGGGCATGGTCGTCGGCACCCCGCAGTACCTCTCGCCCGAGCAGGCGCTGGGCCGGGGCGTGGACGCCCGCTCCGACCTGTACTCGGTCGGCATCATGCTGTTCCAGCTGGTCACCGGGCGGCTGCCGTTCGACGCGGACTCGCCGCTGGCCATCGCGTACGCGCATGTGCAGGAGGTGCCGGTCGCGCCCTCCTCGGTCAACCGTTCGCTGCCCCCGGCGGTGGACGCGCTGGTCGCCCGCGCGCTGAAGAAGAACCCCAACGAACGCTTCCCGAGCGCCGAGTCCATGCGCGACGAGTGCCTGCGCGTGGCGGCGTCCTTCCAGGCTGCCCCGCCCAGCATCGTCCCGGGCGCCCACGCGCCGAGCGGCGCGGGGGTCGGCTCCGCGGTGTTCCCGCCGGTCGACACCGCCCCGCCGGTCCAGGGCAGCGTGCAGACGCCGTACCAGCCGGCCCCGGCTCCGAACCCGTACGGCACCCCGGCCCCGGGTCCGGCCGCCCCCTCGCCGGCGTACGGCTATCCGCAGCAGCAGGCCGGGCAGCACGCCGGGTACCAGCCCCCGCACGCCGCCTCGCCGTACGCCCCGCAGCAGGCGTCGACCCCGCCGCCGTACGGCGTCCCGCCGCAGTCGGTGGGCGGCGTGCCGGACCGTTCGCCGGGCGGCGGCAGGAGCAACAAGGCGGTGATCATCGCGTCGGCGGCCGTCGCCGTGATCGCGGTCGTCGGCCTGGTCGCCGCGCTCCTGCTGAACAAGGACGGCGGCAGCGACACCGCCGGAGGCGGCGGCGGCAGCACCACCGCGAGCCCCGGTTCCTCCTCGGCGGCCGTCGAGGGCCACCGCGGCCCCGACACGTCGAAGACGATCGACGTGAACGCGTGCAAGGAGCCGCAGGAGTCCTACAACGACCCGAAGCTGATCAGGGTGCCGGACTTCCAGTTCAAGTACATCGGTTCGGTCAAGGAGTGCCTCCAGGCCGCGGGCTGGCAGCTGAAGGTGATCGACCAGGACGAGAACACGTACGGCCAGGGCACGGTCATGAGCCAGTTCCCCGCGGCCGACACGGACGTCGACCCGAAGAAGATGCCGGTGATCCAGCTCAACGTGTCGACGGGCGACCCGGCCTCGTCCTGACCGCCGGACCGGCCGGACCGGCCGCGGTTCCCGACGGGCGAGGGCCCGGCAGCCGAGCTGCCGGGCCCTCGCCCGATGCGGTGGTGCGTACGGTCTACAGGTACGGCCCCCCGGACCGGCCGCCCAGGTGGGGGTCGTCGCCGCCCTCGTGGCCGACTCCCGGCGGCAGGGCGCGGCGCATCTGCTCCAGCTGGGCGCGGGCGGCCATCTGCTGCGCGAACAGCGTCGTCTGGATCCCGTGGAAGAGTCCTTCCAGCCAGCCCACCAACTGCGCCTGGGCGATGCGCAGTTCCGCGTCGCTCGGGGTTCCCTCGTCGGTGAACGGCAGGGAGAGCCGCTCCAGCTCCTCGACCAGCTCGGGCGCGAGACCGTCCTCCAGCTCCTTGACCGAGCTGGCGTGGATCTCCTTGAGCCGGACCCGGCTGGCCTCGTCCAGAGGAGCGGCCCGCACCTCTTCGAGCAGCTGCTTGATCATGCTGCCGATCCGCATGACCTTGGCGGGCTGCTCCACCTGCTCCGTCACCGGGGTCTCGCGCGAGTCGTCGTCTCCGCCGCCCCCGAGCGCCATACCGTCCTGGCCCACGACCAGGATCTGCGGATTCTCCGGCGACCGTTCGTTCCTCGGCATCTCCATGCGGCCATTCTCTCGTACCGGCAGTTCTCATCTCCTTGGTGCCCCCCGGGGAGGGTGATCCACCGTGTGAACGCCGCCGGAGTCCGCCGGACGGGCCAGCCGCTCCAGGCGGGCCGCGCAGTGGTCCAGCCAGCGGGACTCGGCCTCCGCGCGGCAGATCGACTGCTCCAGGACCAGCAGCCGGGCCACCTCCCCGGCGTGTTCGGGCAGCCGCGCGAGGACCTCCGCCCGCTGCCGTACGCGGTCCTGCAGCGCCTCGGACACGTGCCGGCGCTGCGCATCGACGATCTCGCGCACGTCGACGCCGGGGGCTCCCACGGCCAGCACCAGCTTGGCGGTCAGTTCGTCGGGCGCCGGCTCGCCCGGCGGCTCCGCGCCCCGCTCCTCGGCGCCTTCCACGGGCCGCGTGTACCAGGACCCCAGTTCGACGCGGCCCGCCTCGGTCAGCGCGTACGTCGCCCGTCCGGCCCGGTCCACGCCCTCACGGACGACCAGGCCGTCCCGTTCCAGACGGCCCAGGGCCGCGCAGACCCGGCCGAGGTGCAGGGGCCACGCCGCCGCGGTGCGGGCCTCGAACTCGGCGCGCAGCCGGGAGACGGAGCGGGGGCCGGTCGCCAGGAGTGCCAGCAGCGCGTGCGGTATCGCCATAACCGGATTGTGCAGTGGATTCGGCCTGGCGGCTGAACCCGGAGTGCCGGATCGGCCCGGCGATGTGACTGTGGTGGCACTGCACACCGCTGATCGGTATTGACCGACACTGATCGGCACCGATCGGCCACCGTGAGGGGGTCCCCGGGTGACTCCATGGCTGCGCGTCGCACTGCGTACGGCGGGACCACTGGTCGTGCTGGGCGCGCTCGCCCTGCACGGTGCTCCCGCCCGGGCGTGCGCCCCCGCGTACGAGCCATCCTCCTCCGCGTCGGAGCGCACCCCCACGGCGCCGCCCTCCGCCACGGCGCCCGGCCCGGACACCGTCGCCTCGCCGGACCCGCCGAGCCCGTCCCCTACGCCGCCCCCACGTACGCAGCCCCCCGCGTCGCACGGCACGCCCCCGCCGCTCTCCTCGTCGGCCGCCTCCACCCCTTCCCCGGTGGCCGCCGCCATCGCCCCGTCGGCCGCCGCCCCCTTGCTCCACGAGCCGTCAGGGGCGGGCAGCGCGGCGGAGGAGGGGCGGCAGCGGCCGGGCCGCCCCCATCGGCACGAGAGCGAGGTGGAGGGCGCCGACCGGGGCCGGCCGCGTCATGACCGGGACGACGGCGCGGATTCCGGCGCGCGCGGCACACCGACGGCCGCGCCCCAGGCGCCGGCGGCCGTCGCCCCCTCGCCCTCCGCGCCGCGGACCGCGCCCGTCCCCCGGCCCGCGGTCGAGGACGGGCCGGCGACCGGTCCCGTACTGGAGATGCTGCCGCTGGGCAGCGGGCTGGTCCTGATCGGGCTCGGCCTGGGACTGGCGTTCATCGCCCTGCGGGTCCGCCGGGCCTAGCCGGACCGTGGTGCACGTAGGCACGTAGGCACGTAGGCACGTAGGCACGTAGGGCGGGGGCGTCACGCGTTCCGGGTGTCCTCGGTTTCCCGCTGCCGCAGGGAGGGGCAGCCGTCCTGCTCGGACGTCCCGAGGAACCGCTCGGCCCAGCCGCCCAGTTCCTGGAGGGCCGGCCTCAGGGCCTCGCCCGCGGGAGTGAGTCGATAGGAGACGCGCAGGGGCGGGCCGGCGTCCACCTCGCGGCGGACCAGGCCGGCCTCCCCGAGTTCGGCGAGGCGGTCGGAGAGCATGCGCTCGCTGATCCCGCTGACGGCGCGGCGCAGTTCGGCGAAGCGGCCGGGACCGCTCATGAGGCTGGCGAGGATCACGCCGTTCCAGCGTTTGCCGAGAAGCAGGAAGACGCGTTCGACCGCGCCGCCCACCGCCGAGCACTGCCCCGCGTCCTGTCGCTCCACTGTCATGCGCCCATGGTACCGCCCACCGTTCATTTACTGCGGAAAAGTAGGGTACTGTAATTTCGTAAGTAGCTGACGAAGCTGCCGTATGAAACCGGGTGCCTCCGCACGCCCGGACCACCCCTGCCGCGCCCCGCGCGGCCCTCCCGAGGAGCACCTTCCATGGCCGTCCTGCTGCACCTCGACTCGTCCCTCTTCCCGCTGGAGAACTCCGGCTCGCGCCGGCTCACCGACGCCTTCCGCAAGACCTGGCAGGAGGCGCACCCGCAGGGCAGCGTCATCTACCGCGACCTGGCCGCCGCCCCGGTGCCGCACCTGGACGCCGCCACCGTCACCGCCGAGTCCCTCCCCCCGCTGCGCGAGGAACTCATCGCCGAGTTCGAGAAGGCCGACGTCATCGTCATCGGCGCCCCCATGTACAACTTCACGATCCCCTCCACCCTCAAGGCCTGGCTGGACCAGATCATCCTGGCCGGGCGCACCTTCGGCGAGGGCGTGCCGCCGTCCGGCAAGCGCGTCGTGGTCGCGGCCTCGCGCGGCGGCTCCTACCGCCCCGGCACCCCGCGGGCCGGCTTCGAGCACGACACCAACTACCTGGAGACGGTGCTGGGCGGCGGGCTCGGCCTGCAGGTCGAGGTCATCACACGCGAACTGACGATGGCCCCGGTCAACCCCGCCATGGCCGCCCTGGTACCGCAGGCCGAGGAGTCGGAACGCGAGTCGCTGGAGCGTGCCGCCGAATCCGCGCGGGAGCACGCCGCGCTCCTGGTCTGAACCCCGAGGCCCGCTCGCCCCGGCCCGCTCGCTCCGGCCCGCTCGCCCCGGCCCGCTCGCCCCGGCCCGCTCGCCCCGGCCCGCTCGCTCCGGCCCGCTCGCCCCGGCCCGCTCGCCCGGAAAGGTGCTTCACGATGTCCACGCGCGCCACCGCGCACGCCTCATGGCGGCGCGCGGCCCTCACCCTCACCGCGACGGTCACCGCCCTGGCCGCCCTCTCGCTGCCCGCCGCCGCCGCGCCGGACCGGCACCGCCAGGACAGCGGCCACTCGATCAAGGTCGACGGCAGCCAGGTCTTCCACCGAGAACGTGGCGGCCGACCAGCACTACGTGTACACCGCCGACATGGCCGACGGCTCCGTCTGTCGCGGGCGGCCCGGGGCGAAGACGCCCGAACCCTTCCTGCCGGGCGGCCAGGACGGCCGTACCAGCGTCCCCGGGATCAAGACCGCCTGCCGCTGCGGTGACCTCCCCCACCCCGTGGTGCGGACCCGGCGCCGGGCTCGGTGCGCCGGAACCGCACGGTGTCGCGGCGCCGCTCAGGAGGCCACCAGCAGCACCTTGCCGACGTGGGAACTCTCCTCCACCAGCCGATGGGCGGACGCGGCCTCCCGCATCGGCACCTCCCGGTCGACGACCGGCCTGACGTGCCCCTGAGCGAACAGCGGCCACACGTGCTCTCGGACGGCCGCCACGATGGCCGCCTTCTCGTCGAGCGGGCGGGCCCGCAGCGAGGTCGCGCTGACCGCGGCCCGCTTGCCCAGCAGGACGCCGATGTTCAGTTCGGCCTTGGTGCCGCCCTGCATGCCGATGATCGCGAGCCGCCCGTTCACGGCGAGCGCCCGGACGTTGCGGTCCAGGTACTTGGCGCCCATGTTGTCCAGGATGACGTCGGCGCCTGCCCCGTCCGTGGCCTGCCGGATCTCCTCGACGAAGTCCTGCTCCCGGTAGTTGATCAGGATGTCGGCGCCCAGCTCGGCGCACTTCTCCAGCTTCTCCTCGGTGCCCGCCGTGACCGCGACCCGCGCGCCGGCGGCCTTGGCCAGCTGGATCGCCATGGTGCCGATGCCGCTGGAGCCGCCGTGCACGAGCAGGGTCTCGCCGGGGCGGAGATGGGCGACCATGAAGACGTTCGACCAGACGGTGCAGGTCACCTCGGGCAGGGCCGCCGCCTGCTTGAGGTCCACGCCCGGCGGGACGGGCAGCAGCTGGCCGGCCGGGACGGCGACCTTCTCGGCGTAGCCGCCGCCCGCGAGGAGCGCGCACACCTCGTCGCCGACCGCCCAGCCGGACACCCCCGGCCCGAGGGCGCTGATCCGGCCGGAACACTCCAGGCCGGGGTAGCGGGAGGCGCCGGGCGGCGGGTCGTAGTGGCCCTGGCGCTGCATGATGTCGGCCCGGTTGACGGCGCCGGCCACCACCTCGACCAGCACCTCGCCCTCGCCGGGGACGGGATCCGGTACCTCGTCCCACACCAGCGCCTCGGGCCCACCGGGTTCGGGAATCGTGATCGCATGCATGGGGCCGACGCTACTCCTCGCCCGGCCCCGCGCCGCGGGCCCCGGCCCGCGCGCGTGCCGCGGGTCGGCCCGCCGATCGCGGGCGGTGCACCGATCGCGGGCGGTGCACCGATCGCGGGCGGTGCACCGGTCGCGTGCCGTGGGACGGTCGCGGGCCGTGCGCGCGGGCCCCGAGGTCAGTCCAGCGGCAGCGGGCGGGTGTCCGGGGTGACCTGGGTGCCGGGGGTGGCCCGCACGATCGTGATCAGGCGGTCCGTCAACTGCAGGGAGGCGGCGGCCGGATCGTCGTACCCGAGGACCCGGTGACCGCGGACGACGCTCACCACCAGGTCGTCGATCTCACGTGGACTGCGGCCCGCCTCGGCCTTTATGACGGGCCGTTCGACGATGTCCAGCCCGCTGCCCTGCTGGATGATGTCCTCCATGACCATGCCGGCGGCGGGGCTGAGCACGGAGAGGCCCAGCAGCCTTCCCGCCGCGCTCGCGCTGGTGATCACGGCGTCCGCCCCGGACTGCTTGAGCAGCGGGGCGTTCTCCTCCTCCCGCACCGCGGCGACGATCTTCACCGCCCGGTTGAGCTGCCGGGCCGTCAGGGTCACCAGGACGGCCGTGTCGTCCCGCTGCGTGGCGATGATGATCTGCCGCGCCCGCTGGACCTCCGCCCGTTTCAGCACCTCGCTGCGGGTGGCGTCGCCGACGATGCCCGCATATCCCTCCGCCGTGGCGGCGTCGATCACCTTGGCGCTGGGGTCGACCACGACGACCTGCTGCTTCTTCAGCCCGGTCGCGCAGACGGTCTGGATCGCCGACCTTCCCTTCGTCCCGAAACCGATGACGACGGTGTGTTCGCGCAAGGTGGACCTCCAGCGGCTCAGACGCCACTCCTCGCGGGTGCGCTCGGTGAGGACTTCGAGCGTGGTGCCGACGAGGATGATCAGGAACAGCACGCGCAGCGGCGTGATGACGAGGATGTTGGTGAGCCGGGCGCTGTCGCTGACGGGCGTGATGTCGCCGTACCCGGTGGTGGAGAGGGTCACCGTCGCGTAGTACGCCGCGTCGAGGAGGTCCACGGAGCTGTCGGCGTTGTCGTGGTAGCCGTCGCGGTCGGCGTAGACGACCACGACGGTCACGACCAGTACGAGCAGTGCCATGGCCAGTCGCTTCCCGACCTGGCGTATGGGACGGTCGACCACTTTCCTCGGGAGTTTCACCCGATGGGTCACGAGATGCTCGTCCGCCTGGCGGGCGATCGCGTCATGGCCCGGAAGTTTCACGTGAAACACACTCCGATTCCGGCGGCGGCCCAGGGCAGGTCCAGCAGTTCGGCCTCCTGGCCCGCGCGGAGACCGCCCGGCGGTACGACGGCCAGCGCGTCGGACGCCGCGACACCGCGCAGCATGGCGGGGCCGTTGTAGTGCAGCGGGACCGCGTGATCACCCCGCAGGACGACGGGGACGAGCCGGGTGTCGCCGGGGTGCCCGTGCACCGCGTCCCGCAGCGGCAGCGTGTACGGCTCCGGGGCCGGGCGCGCGGCGAGGGTGCGCAGCAGCGGCTCGGCGAGGGTGAGCAGTCCGGAGACGGCGGCGAGGGGGTTGCCGGGGAGGCCGACGAGGTGCTGGTTCTCCTTGGTGCGGGCCAGGAGCATGGGGTGGCCGGGACGCACCTGGACGCCGTTCACCAGCAGCTCGGCGTCCATGCGGCGCAGGGTGGGGCGGACGTGGTCGACGGGGCCGGCGGCGGTCCCCCCGGTGGTGACGACGAGGTCGGCCTCGGACCGGGTGAGCGCCCGGTGCAGGGCCTTGGCGTCGTCGCCGATCCGCCGCACCGCGGCCACCTCGGCACCGAGGGCGCGCAGCCACGGCGGCAGCATCGGGCCGAGCGCGTCCCTGATCCGGCCGTCGTGCGGCAGGCCCTCGGTGAGCAGCTCGTCACCGAGCACGAACACGTCGACCCGGGGCCGGGGCACGGCGGTGAGGGTGTCGTAGCCGGCCGCGGCGGCCAGGCCCAGCACGGCCGGGGTGACCAGGGTGCCGACGGGCAGCAACTGGTCGCCGGTGCGGCACTCCTGTCCGCGGGCGCGGATGTCCTGGCCGTGGCCGGGGTCGCGGACGGAGTGCAGCTTCCCCTTGGCGTCCGTCCGGCCGTGCTCGGTGCGCAGCACGGCCGTGGTGTCCTGCGGGATGCGGGCACCGGTCGCGATCCGTACGGCCTCGCCGTCGGTCAGCGGCTCGGGCTGCGCGTGCCCGGCCAGGGAACCGCCCTCGCGCACGTCCCAGGGCCCGGGCCCCGCGACCGCCCAGCCGTCCATCGCGGAGGTGTCGAAGGAGGGCAGATCGGTGAGGGCGGCGAGGGGGCCGGCCAGGACCAGGCCCAGGGCCGCGTCCAGGGGGACCGAGACGGGGGAGCGGCGGGCGGCGGCACGGACGGCGCGGGCGGCGATCTCACGGGCCGCCGGCCAGGCGACGGCCCGCGCGTGGCCGTGCGGGTCCGCCTGCGCGCCGTGCGCGTGCGGGGCCGTGGCGGGTCCGGTTCCGGGGCCTGGGCCGTGCCCGGCCGACTGTGCCCCGGCGGAGGTACGACACCCTGAGGGGTGACCGGAGAGGCCGTGGCCGGGGGTGGCGTGGCCGGCGGACGCCGCGCCGCCGGGGGCCGGCGTGTCACCGTGGCCGTTTCCGGGGCCGTTGCTGTCGCCGTCGCCGGGGAAGTGGCCGGCACTCTCGTTCACCAGCGCGAGCGCCTCCTCGACGTCGAGGTCCTCGGCGTCCTCGCCCGTTCGCACACCGCGGGCCGTCATCCGGCGTCCGGGCGCGTGTCGGGCGTGGCATCGGGGGCCACGTCGCCCTGCGCCCCCGCACTGCCCGTGCTCTCCTCGTCCGCCCAGCGCAGGGCCAGTGCCGCCGCCTTGCGGGCGGCCTCGGCGACCGCTTCGGGGCCCGCCCCGGTCCGGGCGGCGGCGTAGCCGACGAGGAAGGTGGTCAGGGGCGCCGCGGGCCGGGCCACTCCGTGGGCCGCGTCGCGGGCGAGATCGAGCAGTACGGCGGTGTCGACGTCCAGGTCGATGCCCAGTTCGTCCTTGACTGCGGAAATCCATTCATCCAGCACGTGCCCATGCTCCCTGATGCGTGCCCTGGCGGTGGCGATGTCGTCCCAGGTGTCGCAGTCGAAGGAGGCTACGTCGTCGGGGACGCGGGTGAGGTCGAGTGCCGCGGTCAGCCGGCGCAGGGGCAGACCGGTGAGGGTGCCGTGCTCCCGGGTGAGCGCCGTCAGTTCGCGGCGCAGCGCGGGGGCGCGGTAGGCCGCCACGAGCGGCTGGTCGCGGCCGTCGGCGTCGGTGAGCAGCACTCCGTCGGCACTCCCCGCGTCCAGGGCGGCGAGCAGGTGCCGCACCGCGTCCGGCCGCAGGAAGGGCAGGTCGGCGGAGAGGACGACGACCAGACCGGCCGTGGTGTGGCGCAGCCCCGCGGCGAGCGCGGCGAGCGGACCGCCGCCGGGCGGTTCCTCGCGCGCCCAGCGCACGGGCCGCGCCGTGGGCCGGGGGCCGGCCACGACGACGGTGGTGCGCGCCCCGGCGCAGGCCCCGAGCACCCGGTCGAGCAGGGCCCGGCCGCCGACGCGCACACCGGGTTTGTCCGCGCCACCGAGCCGGCGCGCCGCTCCCCCGGCGAGCACGACGGCGTCGTGGTCCGGCGGCGGGTCGCCGAACGGGACGTCCCGGGCGCCGGAATGCTCGTAGGCGGTCACCCCCCGAGTATGCGTCCCGCCCGTGACCGTGAGGAACACGGGCGGGTCGCGGGGGCCGCCGGGCGCACTGGCGTCACAGGGTGCGCAGCAGCACCGCCGGCTGTTCCACGCAGTCCGCCACGTAGCGCAGGAATCCGCCCGCCGTGCCGCCGTCGCACACCCGGTGGTCGAAGGTGAGCGAGAGCTGGACGACCTGCCGGACCGCCAGCTCGCCCTCGTGCACCCAGGGCTTGGGGACGATACGTCCGACGCCAAGCATGGCCGCCTCGGGGTGGTTGATGATCGGGGTGGAGCCGTCGACGCCGAACACGCCGTAGTTGTTCAACGTGAAGGTCCCGCCGGTGAGTTCCGCCGGCGTGAGCGTGCCGGCCCGGGCCGCCTCGGTGAGCCGGGCGAACTCGGCCGTCAGCGCCTCGGCATCGCGTGCGTGCGCGTCCCGTACGACGGGTACGACGAGCCCACGTCCGGTCTGCGCGGCGAAGCCCAGGTGGACGTGGTCGAGTCGGACGATCTCCCGGGCCTGCGTGTCGACCGTGGAGTTCAGCTCCGGGTGACGGGCGAGGGCCGCGGTGCAGATCCGGGCGAGGAGGGCGAGCAGGGAGATCTTCGGGCCGCCCGCGGCGTTCATGGCCGCCCGGGCGCGCAGGAGTTCCGTCGCGTCGGCGTCCACCCAGCAGGTCGCGTCGGGGATCTCGCGGCGACTGCGGGACAACTTCTCGGCCACCGCCCCGCGCACGCCCTTGAGGGGGACCCGGGCGCCGGTGGCCGGCCCCCGCACCGAGGCGGGCGCGGACGCGCCGGGCTCGGAGGGGAGCGCGCCGGCCGCCGCCGTGGCCCGGTCCTGCGCCGTGCCGCCGGACCTGAGGGCTCCTTCGACGTCCGCGCGCAGAATGAGTCCGTCGGGCCCGGAGCCCGGCAAGGTCCGCAGGTCCAGGCCGTGCTCGCGGGCGAGCCTGCGCACGAGCGGCGAGATCACCGGGACCGGACCGTCGGCCGGCCGACCGGCCGTGCCCGCACCTGAGGCAGAGGCGGACACGGAGGCGGAGGCCGCGCGCGAGGCACCCCGGGCGTCCGGAGACGGCGCCGGGACGCCGGCGGACCCCGCGGCGGCCGCGGTGGCCGTCGCGCCCGGAACCGCCCGGACCCTGCGGCGGCGCGCCGGGGCCTTTGCCGTGCCGTACCCGACCAGGACGTTGCCGGAACCGCCGCCCGCGCCCCCGGTGCCACCCGGGCCGTCCGAGCCCCCGGTGCCACCCGGGCCGTCCGAGCCCCCGGTGCCACCCGGGCCGTCCGTGCCACCCGAGCCGCCGGTTCCTCCCGCGGCGGGCGGGGCGCTCGGCGCGGGCGGCGCGGCGGGCTCGCCGACCGCGACGGTGAGCAGCGGCGCGCCCACCGGAAGCTCGGCCCCCTCCGCGCCGAAGCGGGCCGTGACCACACCCCCGTACGGGCAGGGCACCTCGACCATGGCCTTGGCCGTCTCGACCTCGACGACCGGCTGGTCCACGGCGACGACGTCGCCCACCTCGACCAGCCAGCGGACGATCTCCGCCTCGGTGAGCCCCTCCCCGAGGTCGGGGAGCCTGAACTCCAGTACCTGTGCCATCAGCCCTCCGCCTCCCACTGCAGACGCGCGACGGCGTCCAGGACCCGGTCGACGCCGGGCAGGTGGTGCCGCTCCAGCATCGGCGGCGGGTAGGGGATGTCGAAACCGGCCACGCGCAGCACCGGGGCCTCCAGGTGGTGGAAGCAGCGCTCGGTGACACGGGCGGCGATCTCCCCGCCCGGCCCGCCGAAGGAGCCGGACTCGTGGACGACGACCGCGCGCCCGGTGCGCCGCACCGACGCGCAGACCGTCTCGTCGTCGAACGGCACCAGCGAGCGCAGGTCGACGACCTCCAGGTCCCAGCCCTCGGCGCGGGCGGCCTCGGCGGCCTCGAGGCAGACGGGCACGGACGGGCCGTAGGTGATCAGTGTGGCGCTGCGGCCGGTGCGCCGCACCACCGCGCGGCCGATCGGCTCCACGGGCTCGGGCTCCTCGGCGTTCCAGGAGTCCTTCGACCAGTACAGCCGCTTGGGTTCGAGGAAGACGACGGGGTCGTCGGAGGCGATGGCCGCGCGCAGCAGCCCGTAGGCGTCGGCGACGGTCGCGGGCGTGACGACATGGAGCCCCGGAGTCGCCATGTAGTACGCCTCGGAGGAGTCGCTGTGGTGCTCGACACCGCCGATGCCGCCGCCGTAGGGGATGCGGACGGTCAGGGGCAGGGGCAGCTTCCCGCGCGTGCGGTTGCGCATCTTCGCCACATGGCTGGCGAGCTGTTCGAACGCCGGGTAGGCGAACGCGTCGAACTGCATCTCGACGACCGGGCGCAGCCCGTACATCGCCATGCCGACGGCGGTGCCGAGGATGCCGGCCTCGGCCAGCGGTGTGTCGGCGCAGCGGTCCTCGCCGAACTCGGCGGCGAGGCCGTCGGTGACCCGGAAGACACCGCCGAGCGTGCCGACGTCCTCGCCCATGACGTGCACGGTGGGGTCGGCGGCCATGGCGTCGCGCAACGCGCGCGTGAGGGCCTGGGCCATGGTGGCCGGCTTGAGCGCCACGGTGGTCATCGGGCCGTGCCCTCCTCCGACTCGGCCACCAGCTCGGCCCGCAGCAGCGCCTGCTGCTCGCGCAGCTGCGGGGTCGGCTCGGCGTAGACGTGTTCGAACAGGTCCATGGGGTCGAGCACGGGGTCCTGGTTCATGCGCTCGCGCAGCCGCGCGGCCATCGCCTCGGCGTCCTCGCGCACGGCCGCGACGGCGTCCTCGTCGAGCACGCCGCGGCCGGTCAGCTCGCGCTCCAGCAGTTCGACCGGGTCGTGGGCGCGCCAGGCCTCGACCTCGGTGTCACCGCGGTAGCGGGTGGCGTCGTCGGCGTTGGTGTGGGCGTCGATGCGGTACGTCACCGCCTCGACCAGGGTCGGACCGCCACCCGCGCGCGCGTGCCGTACGGCGTCGCTGAGCACCTCGTGGACGGCGGCGGCGTCGTTGCCGTCGACCAGGCGGCCCGGCATGCCGTACCCGACGGCCTTGTGGGCCAGGGAGGGCGCCGCCGTCTGCTTGGCGAGCGGGACGGAGATCGCGAAGCCGTTGTTCTGCACCAGGAAGACGACCGGGGCCTGCCAGACGGCGGCGAAGTTCAGCGCCTCGTGGAAGTCGCCCTCGCTGGTGCCGCCGTCCCCGACCATCGCCAGCGCGACCACGTCGTCGCCCTTGAGACGGGCGGCGTGGGCGAGGCCCACGGCGTGCGGCAACTGGGTGGCCAGCGGGGTGGACAGCGGGGCGACCCGGTGCGCGAGGGGGTCGTAGCCGGTGTGCCGGTCGCCGCGCAGCAGGGTGAGGGCCTCGACGGGGTCGACGCCGCGGGCCACCACGGCGAGCGTGTCGCGGTAGCTCGGGAAGAGCCAGTCGCGCTCCTGGAGTGCGAGCGCGGCGGCGACCTCACAGGCCTCCTGGCCGGTGCTGGACGGATAGACGGCGAGCCGGCCCTGCTTGGTGAGGGCGGTGGCCTGCGTGTTGTACCGGCGCCCGCGCACCAGGTGCGCGTACAGACTGCGCAGCAGCTCCGGATCGACCTTCGCGGCGGCCTCCGTGCCAAGGACGCGGTAGGGCTCCGCGTCGGGCAGCAGCGGTGCGGGGTCGGTACGGGGCTGCCAGGCGGGCGGCGGCGATGGCCGGTACGCACCCCGCTGCTCCATGACCGTCATGACGGGCACCTCCTCGTGGGAGCGGCTACGGGAGGCGCGTCGGCTGTGACTCGCCTCACCTACCGATTGTTCGGTCGTCGGCACATTTTGGCTACAGGCGCCCCCAGGCTGTGGACAAACGGTTCTCCACAGCTTGGTATGGATGCAGTACGTCCATGACGGAGAGGCGGGGGGACATGCCGGCTGAACGAATGGCCGAGAACGCCGAGAACACCGAGCGCCCGGAGCACACCGGGCGCCCGGAGGACGCCACCGGCTCCGCCCCGCCGGCCCGCCCGCTGGACGCCATCGACCAGGACATCCTGCGGATGCTCCAGGCGGACGGCCGCGCCTCGATACGGTCGGTCGCCGAACGGGTCCACGTCTCGCGCGCCAACGCCTACGCCCGCATCAACCGCCTCGTCGAGGACGGCGTCATCCGCGGTTTCGGTGCCCGGGTCGACCACGAGCGCGCGGGGCAGAGCACGTCCGCGTACATCACGTTGAAGATCGTGCAGAACTCCTGGCGCACGGTGCGCGACCAGCTGCGCCGGCTCCCCGGGGCCTCCCACATCGCCCTGGTCGGGGGCGACTACGACGTCCTGCTCCTGGTGCACACGCCGGACAACCGGGCACTGCGCGAGGTGGTGCTCACCCGGCTCCAGGCGATCCCCGAGGTACTCAGCACCCGCACGCTGCTGGTGTTCGAGGAGGAGGATCTCGAACCGCAGGGGTGAGGGTGCGGGTCCGCCGTCGGGAGCGAGGGCGCGCGTGCGTCAGGCCTGGGGGCGGGCCCCGCGTCAGGACGAGGCGGCCATCGCGCCGATCAGCAGCATGGCCATGAGCCCCGGCAGGAGCGCGCAGCCGAGTCCGGCACCGGCGGTCAGCACCCGCGCCGTCCGCACGGCCCGGCGGTGCGGCAGCACCCAGGCGACGGCGAGCAGGCCGCACGCCCAGTACAGGACGCCGCCGAAGGAGCCGACGCCGTCGCCGGAGGCGAACCAGCGGTACTCCCATACGAGGAACGGCAGACCGAGCACGGTGGCCGCGAACGGCGCCTTCCACCAGGTGGGGTGAGCGCCCCTGGGCCGCAGACCGTTGTCGTTGTCCTTGTCGTTGTCAGGCATGCGCCCAGCCCATCACCGGGCGGCAGGCCGCGGCATCGGGCGCCGTACTCATCCGGTGATGCCTGCCCTACGCAGCCGCGGTCCGTGCGGCTGCTCAGCCCGCCGGGCCCGGTGGTCAGCCGGACTGCCGCAGTCCGCCGAACACCAGCCGTACCACCGCGTCGCCCACTTCCCGCTCGCTCGCCCCGCGCCCGTCGGGCCGGTACCACTCCACGATCGAGTTGATCATCCCGAAGACCAGCCGGGTCGCGAGCCGTACCTCCACGTCGCCGCGCACCTCGCCGTCGGCCGCCGCCGCCTTCAGCAGCTCGGCCACCCGGTGGTCGAACTCCCGCCGCCGCTCCAGCGCCCAGCGCTCGGTCGCGGTGTTGCCGCGCACCCGCAGCAGCAGGGTCACGTACGGGAGTTCGGCGATGAGCACCTCGACCATGCGCCGTACGACGTACTCCAGGCGGGCGGCGGCACTTCCCGCGCGCGCGTGGTCCTCGTCGAGGATCCCGAAGAGGCCGTCGAGTGCCCTGGTGACCGCCCGGCGCAGCAGCTCCTCCTTGCCTGCGACATGGTGGTAGATCGACGACTTGGAGATGCCGGCCGCCTTGGACAGGTGCTCCATGGAGGTGCCGTCGTAGCCGCGCTCGTTGAAGACCCGCACGGCCACCGAGAGCAGCGTCTGCGGCGTGTACGTGTCGCGTCTGGCGGTGGTCATGAGGCGGACTCCCGCTTGTCGGTGGCGTACGCGTGGCGGTACAGCGCGAGGGAGGGGGCGTAGCGGCCGGACGGGTCGCGCAGGTGCAGGTCGTCCAGGAGGCCATAGGCCCAGGTGCGGCCCAGGCGGCGGCTCCATTCGAAGGGGCCCAGCGGGTAGTTGACGCCCAGGCGCATCGCGGTGTCGATGTCCTCCTCGGTGGCCACGCCCTTGGCCACGGCGTCGTGCGCCAGGTCGACGATCCGCGCGACCGTACGGGCGACGATCATGCCCGGGACGTCGCCGATGACGCTGACGTCCTTGCCGAGCGCCTGGAAGAGACCGGTGGCCTCCGCGAGGGTCTGCGGGGAGGTGTCCTGGGAGGCGGACAGGGCGACGCGGGTGGCCCGGCGGTAGTCGAGCGCCAGGTCGAAGTAGACGACGTCGCGGAACTCCACGGAGGTCTGCCCGTCGGCGAGGACCAGCTGTCCGCCGCTCGGCAGCACCAGGCGGGTGCCGTGGTCCTCGTCCTCCTCGCGGACGGGGATGCCCGCCTCCCGGATGAGCGTGAGCAGCTCCGCCGCCGGGCCCAGGTCGCCCTCGGCGACGACGTGGACGGGCGGCTGCGCGGGCTCCGCGGTGTGCGGCTCGGGGCGCTCGGCCCCGTCGCCGTAGTCGAACCAGCCGTGACCGCTCTTGCGGCCGAGCCGTCCCGACTGCACCAGGCGCCGCTGCGCCAGGGAGGGGGTGAACCGCACGTCCTGGAAGAAGGAACGCCACACGGAGTGCGTCACCGACTCGTTGACGTCCTGGCCGATCAGGTCGGTCAGTTCGAAGGCGCCCATCCTGAATCCGCCGCACTCGCGCAGCACCGCGTCGATGGTGGCGGGATCGGCGGCCTGGCCCTCGTGGACGGCGAACGCCTCGGCGTAGAAGGGGCGCGCGATGCGGTTGACGATGAATCCGGGGGTGTCGGCGCAGGCGACCGGCGTCTTGCCCCACGCGCGGGCCGTCTCGTACGCGCGCGTGGCCGACGTGACGTCGGTGGCGAACCCGGAGACGACCTCGACCAGCGGCATCAGCGGCGCCGGGTTGAAGAAGTGCAGGCCGACCAGGCGGCCGGGGTTGCGCAGCGCGCCGCCGATGGCGGTGACCGACAGGGAGGAGGTGTTGGTGGCGAGCAGGCAGTCGTCGGGGACGATGCCTTCCAGTTCCGTCAGCAGTTCCTGCTTGGCGTCCAGCTCTTCGAGGACGGCTTCCACGACCAGGGAGCAGTCGGCCAGCTCGGTGAGGCCGGCGGCGGGCTGCAGACGGGCGCGGGCCGCGTCCCGGTCGGCGCCCGTGAGCCGGTCCTTCGCCACGAGCCGGTCGAGCCGGGCGCCGATCGCGGCGGCCGCCTCCGCGGCCCGCCCGGGCAGGGCGTCGTACAGACGCACGACGTGGCCCGCGACCAGCGCGACCTGGGCGATGCCCTGGCCCATGGTGCCGGTGCCGACGACGGCCACGGGGCTGCTGAGGTCCAGTGCTGTCATGTGCGCGATCCTCCCGCACGGCGTTTTCCACAGACGCGGCGGACCCCCCTGGCCCGACTTCTCCACAGATGCGGCGGACCCCCTTGTCCCGACCGATCGTTCGGTTACTCTAACTCTGACCGGCCGTCCCTGCCCATGTTTCTGCCAGGTCATGAGCTCGACGAGGAGCTCTCGAGACAAGGAGTTGGTCCCGCATGGCCGCCGAACCGACGACGCACGAGCTGATCGCCCGCCACCGGCCCACTCTCGACCAGGCGCTGGAGGCGATCCGCACGCGCGCGTACTGGTCGCCCCACCCCGAGCACCCCAAGGCCTACGGCGAGCACGGCAGCCTGGACGCCGCCGCGGGCAAGGCCGCCTTCGACGCCCTCCTCGGCACCCGCCTCGACCTCGGCCAGCCCGGCACCGACGACTGGGTGGGCGGCGAGGTCTCGCCGTACGGCATCGAACTGGGCGTGACCTACCCGCACGCGGACATCGACGTACTGCTGCCCGCCATGAAGGCCGGACAGCGGGCCTGGCGCGACGCGGGCCCCGAGGCCCGTGCGGCGGTCTGTCTGGAGATCCTCAAGCGGATCGCCGAGCGGACCCACGAGTTCGCGCACACGGTGATGCACACCTCCGGCCAGGCCTTCCTGATGGCGTTCCAGGCGGGCGGCCCGCACGCCCAGGACCGCGGCCTGGAAGCGGTGGCGTACGCGTACGCGGAGCAGGTGCGCACCCCGGACACCGCCGAATGGACCAAGCCGCAGGGCAAGCGCGACCCGCTCGCCCTGACCAAGGCGTTCACCGCCGTCCCCCGGGGCATCGCCCTGGTCATCGGCTGCAACACCTTCCCGACGTGGAACGGCTACCCGGGCCTGTTCGCCTCCCTCGCCACCGGCAACGCGGTCCTGGTCAAGCCGCACCCGCGCGCGGTGCTGCCGCTCGCGCTCACGGTGAAGACCGCCCGCGAGGTGCTCGCCGAAGCCGGCTTCGACGCCGACCTGGTGGCCCTGGCCGCCGAGCGGCCCGGCGAGGGCATCGCGAAGACCCTGGCCACCCGCCCCGAGATCCGCATCATCGACTACACCGGCTCCACCGCCTTCGGCGACTGGCTCGAGGCCCACGCCCGCCAGGCCCAGGTGTACACGGAGAAGGCCGGCGTCAACACCGTGCTCGTCGAGTCCACGGACGACTACAAGGGGATGCTCGCCAACCTGGCGTTCTCGCTGTCCCTCTACAGCGGCCAGATGTGCACCACCCCGCAGAACCTGCTGATCCCCCGCACCGGCATCCGCACCGACCAGGGCCCCAAGTCCTACGACGAGGTGACCGCCGACCTCGCGCAGGCGGTCGACGGCCTGCTCGGTGACGACGCACGCGCGAACGCGCTGCTCGGCGCGATCGTCAACCCGGACGTCAAGGCCCGCCTGGAGGCCGCGGCGGCCCTCGGTGAGGTCGCCCTCGCCTCCCGCGAGGTCGCCCACCCCGACTTCCCGGACGCGGTGGTCCGCACGCCGGTGATCGTGAAGCTGGACGGCGCCAAGCCGGACGCCGAGGCCGCCTACCTGAGCGAGTGCTTCGGACCGGTCTCCTTCGCGGTCGCCGTCGACTCGGCCGCCGACGCGGTGGAGCTGCTGCGGCGCACGGTCCGCGAGAAGGGCGCGATGACGGTGGGCGCCTACACGACCGACGACGAGGTCGAACAGGCGGTCCAGGACGTGTGCCTGGAGGAGGCCGCCCAGCTGTCCCTGAACCTCACGGGCGGCGTGTACGTCAACCAGACGGCCGCGTTCTCCGACTTCCACGGCTCGGGCGGCAACCCGGCGGCCAACGCGGCCCTCACCGACGGGGCGTTCGTGGCGAACCGCTTCCGGGTGGTGGAGGTCCGCCGCCAGGCCTGAGTCCTCACGGGGACGGGCCTCAGGCCCCGCAACGCGCGGGTGCGCCCCCGCCGGCGCTCCAGTGGTACAGCGTCATCGCCACACTGGTGGCGAGGTTGTAGCTGGAGACCTGGGGGCGCATCGGCAGCGCCACCAGGTGGTCGGCGCGCTCGCGCAGCTCGGCGCTCAGCCCGCTGCGCTCGGAGCCGAAGGCGAGGACGGCGTCGTCGGGCAGCTTCAGCCCGCGGATGTCCTCGCCCTCCGGATCGAGCGCGAACAGCGGCCCGCGCGGGAGCGTCCGCACGCTCAGCCGCTCCACGACGGTCGCGAAGTGCAGCCCGGCCCCGCCGCGCACCACCGTCGGGTGCCACGGGTCCAGCGTGCCCGTGGTGACCACCCCGGTCGCCCCGAAACCGGCCGCCAGCCGGATCACCGCGCCCGCGTTGCCCAGGTTGCGCGGCTCGTCCAGTACGACGACGGGCGCGCTGCGGGGCATGTGCGCCAGCGCCCGCAGTCCGGCCTCGCGGGAGGGCCGTACGGCCAGCGCGGCCACGGCCGTGGGATGCGGACGCGGCACGAGCGACGCGTACGTCTCGCGCCCCACCTCCACCAGCAGGGCGTCCAGGGCGTCCCGGACGTCCGGGGCCAGCTCGTCGGCGAGGGCGAGCGCCGCCTCCCGGTCGGCGGCGACCGCCACCGGCACCTCGGCACCGAAGCGCAGCGCGTGCTTGAGGGCGTGGAAACCGTCGAGCAGCACGGCACCGCCGGCGAGTCGGCGCCAGGTGCCCACGGGGTCGTTCATGCGGGGAAGCCTACGCGGGCGGGTTCGCTCTCCTCCGGGGAGCGCGGCTGCTCGGGCAGGGGGCGGCCCGCGCGCCGCGGCAGCCGGGCACGCGCGCGTGCCGCCGCGCGCCCCAGCCCGCGCAGGAACGGCGTCGGCAGGAACACCGCGTCCGCCGCGATCACCGCCAGGGAGAAGAACGGCAGCCCCAGCACGACGGCGATCACGGCGTGCTCGGTCATCATGGCCACGAGCAGGACGTTCTTCACCCGCCGGTGGAACAGCGTGAACGGGAAGGCGACCTGCACGATCACCGTGCCGTAGGTGACGAGCATCATCATCGTCCCGCTGGAGGACAGCAGATCGGCCAGCGCCGGCCACGGCGAGAAGTAGTCCAGGTGGAGCGGGTAGTAGACGGCGGTGCCGTCCTGCCACCGCGACCCCTGGATCTTGTACCAGCCGGCCGTCGCGTAGATCAGACACGCCTCGGCCATGATCACGGCCAGGGCGGCGTTGTGCACGATGTTGCCGACGACGTCCAGCAGGACCCTGGGCTCGGCCGACCGCGCCCGCCGCCCGACCAGCCAGTACACCCCCTGGGCCGCCCACACGCACCACAGCAGGGCGGCGACCAGCCACTCGCCCTGCGTGCGGCCCGCGAAGGTGACCGCGATCAGGGCCGCCCCGAGCACGCTCCACAGCACGGGCCCGACCCGGTCGGGCACCCGCTCCCCACGCGCGCGTGCCGCCCGCGCCCGCACGGCCCGGCGCGCGTCCAGCGACCACACCCGGCCGCACCGGGTGAAGACCAGGTACAGCGCCATCAGATGCAGGACGTTGTCCCCGCCGTCGCCCATGAAGATGCTGCGGTTCTGCAGCGAGAGCACGCCGAGCATGAAGAGCACGGACGTCGTGCGGGTGCGCCAGCCCAGCAGCAGCAGCAGGCTGGACAGCACGGCGAGGAAGTAGACGGTCTCGAACCAGAACTGGCCCCGGAACCACATCAGGGCCGTGAAGGCGCCGTTGTCGTCGGTCAGCTGCCGGGCGAGGTCCCAGTTCCACGGACCGTCGGGACCGTACATCTCCTGCCGGTGCGGCAGCTCGCGCAGCAGGAACAGCAGCCAGGTACCGGAGAAGCCGATGCGTATCACGGCCGCCTGGCAGGGCCCCAGGGCCGCTTCGGTGACCCGGGCGATCCCCCGGGAGACGCCGAGCGAAAGACCGGTCACTTCACACCTCCCCGGGCCTCGCCGGCCGGGACGGACCACCAGGGCAGCATGCGGTACGAGGCCGCGTCCGACACCTTCTCCCCGCTCCACGCGGGCGGCGGAACGGCGGCGGTGCGGATGCGGACCTGGACGCGTTCGACGACGTCGCCCGGGCCGGCCACGTGGTCACGGTCCAGGCGCAGGACGACGATGCGGCGCAGGTACTCCTGCGACAGCGTGCCGCGCAAACCCAGGGGGCGGTTCTGCCGGTCGTGCGAGGAGGCGTAGAAGTCGAAGCCGCGCCGCAGCTCGTTCTGTTGCGTGTGGCTGGGCAGCAGATTGCCGTCGATGGCCCGGCCGTCCTGCGCGGACAGGTCGTACCAGCCGGTGGTGCGGTCGCCGCCGTCCGTCCTGCGGGTCTCGGCCCGCACCTGGACGGCGATGTTCTGCTGCAACGGGTTCGGCGCGAACAGCTTCCAGTTCTGCTCGAACTCCGGGTAGATCCATTCGTCGATGGCTCGGCCGTGCTGTTTCGTCAGCGTGTTCGACGGCGCGACGTGCAGGAACACCATTCCGACGTGCACACAGGCGACCACCGCGACGACCGCCAGCGCCAGGACCGCACAGATCCCGTAGCGCGGGGACAGCCCGGCGACGACGATCCCCGGACGGACGCCCGGAGAGGGCGAGGGCGAGGGCGAGGGCGAGAGCGAGGAGAGAGCAGGAGAGGAAGAGGGAGCGATGCAAGCCGAGGGGTCCGCCGCGGTGGATTCGGCCGATGCCAGAGACCCGGTCGGCGCGGTGGTCCCGGTCGGCGCGGTGGTCCCGGTCGGCGCGGCAGCCTCGGCGTCCGTGACAGGTTCGGTCTGCGCGGCGGGCCCGGTGGACGTACGGCCCGGCCCGTCCGACGCCCCGTCCGGGGCGTTCACATCCCCGTCATACGCTTTCATTCCGCCCCGTTTCCCGATTCCGGTCCGCGTCCCGGCCCTGCGGCCGCCAGGCCGCCCGGAGGACTCCGGACGCCGTCGCAGCGCCGCGCCCGCGTCGCCCACTCCCGGGCGCCGCACGGAACGGTACTCAGGGCCGCCCGCGCGGCACAGCCCCGGTCCCGCGCCCGCGCGGCCGTGATCCGCTCTCGTACCGCTTTTCGTACCGCTTTTCGTACCGCTTTTCGTACCGCTTTTCGTACCGCTCTACGGCCCTTCGCCCGCATGGCCCCCGAGGCGGCGCGCCGCCCACGGCACGTCCGCCCTGTCCACAGGAGGCGTCCACGGTTGTCCACAGCGGTTGACACCCTACGGCGGCGGGCCGCACCATGGAATTCGACCGAACCGAACGATCGGTCGGGAGAGTGCGGAGTCCACGGAGTACGGAGTCCGGACCCGGAGTACGAAGTCCGAAGTACGGAGCAGCCGAAGGTCGAGGGGGACCGCATGGCGACAGCAGCCGCAGAGCAGACGGCCGGCGCCCCGGCGTGCGACGCGCCGGACGCCGCCGCGGGAGCCGACACCCGTGAGCGCGCGTTCGACGCGACACTGGCCGCAGACGAGCGCATCGAGCCGCGGGACTGGATGCCCGACGCCTACCGGGCGTCCCTGGTCCGGCAGATCGCGCAGCACGCCCATTCCGAGATCATCGGCATGCAGCCCGAAGCCAACTGGATCACGCGGGCGCCGTCCCTGCGCCGCAAGGCCATCCTCCTGGCCAAGGTCCAGGACGAGGCCGGTCACGGCCTCTACCTCTACAGCGCGGCCGAAACCCTGGGCACCAGCCGCGAAGAACTGCTCGACAAACTGCACAGCGGACGCCAGAAGTACTCCTCGATCTTCAACTACCCCACCCTCACCTGGGCGGACGTGGGCGCCATCGGCTGGCTGGTGGACGGCGCGGCGATCACCAACCAGGTCCCGCTGTGCCGCTGCTCCTACGGCCCCTACGCCCGCGCGATGGTCCGCATCTGCAAGGAGGAGTCGTTCCACCAGCGCCAGGGGTACGAGCTGCTGCTCACCCTGAGCCGGGGCACGCCCGAACAGCACGCGATGGCACAGGACGCCGTGGACCGCTGGTGGTGGCCGTCGCTGATGATGTTCGGACCGCCCGACGACGCCTCCCAGCACTCCGCGCAGTCGATGGAATGGAAGATCAAACGCCATTCGAACGACGAGCTGCGCCAGCGTTTCGTCGACATCTGCGTCCCCCAGGCCGAGTCGCTCGGCCTCACGCTGCCTGACCCGGACCTGAAGTGGAACGAGGAACGGGACCACTACGACTTCGGCACCATCGACTGGACCGAGTTCTGGGACGTCCTCAAGGGCAACGGCCCGTGCAACGACCAGCGCATCACCCAGCGCCGACGGGCCCACGACGAGGGCGCCTGGGTACGGGAGGCGGCCGCGGCCCACGCGGCCAAGCACGCCGGCACGACGGAAGCGGAGCAGGCATGACGAACACCGACTGGCCCCTGTGGGAGGTCTTCGTGCGCTCGCGGCGCGGACTGTCCCACACCCACGCCGGCAGCCTGCACGCCCCGGACGCGGAACTGGCCCTGCGCAACGCCCGGGACCTGTACACCCGGCGCGGCGAGGGCGTCTCGATCTGGGTCGTCCCCTCGGCGGCGATCACCGCCTCCTCGCCGGACGAGAAGGACCCGTTCTTCGAGCCGGCCGCCGACAAGCCCTACCGGCACCCGACCTTCTACGAGATCCCGGAAGGGGTGAAGCACCTGTGACGCCCACCGCCCCCGCCAACTCCGCGGTCGCCCCCACCGCCACGGCCGCCCCTGCCACCGTCCCCGCCACCGCCGCCCTGGCCCTGGGCGACGACGCCCTGGTGCTCTCCCACCGCCTGGGGGAATGGGTGGGGAGCGCGCCCGTCCTGGAGGAGGAGGTCGCCCTCGCCAACATCGCCCTCGACCTGCTGGGCCAGGCCCGCGTGCTGCTGTCCCTGGTCGGCGACGAGGACGAGCTGGCGTATCTGCGCGAGGAGCGCGCCTTCACCAACCTCCAGCTCGTCGAGCAGCCCGGCGGCGACTTCGCGCACACGATCGTCCGCCAGTTGTTCTTCTCCACCTACCAGCACCTGCTGTACGGCCGCCTGGCCGAGGGGGAAGGCGCGTTCGCGCCGCTCGCCGGGAAGGCCGTCAAGGAGGTCGCCTACCACCGCGACCACGCCGAGCAGTGGACGCTGCGCCTCGGTGACGGCACCGACGTCAGCCACGAACGCATGCGGCGCGCCCTCACCGCGCTGTGGCGGTTCACCGGCGAGATGTTCCAACCGGTGCCGGGCCTGGACGTCGACTGGACCGGCCTGGAGGCAGCCTGGCTGGAATCCGTCACCGATGTGCTGGAGCGGGCCACGCTGACGCTGCCCGAGGGCCCGAGGACCGGGGCGTGGTCCGCGGGCGCGGGCCGACAGGGCCTGCACACCGAGCCGTTCGGGCGGATGCTCGCCGAGATGCAGCACCTGCACCGCAGTCATCCGGGGGCGACATGGTGACCACGACGACCCCGTTCGAAGCCGGGCTCGAAGCCGAACTGCTGCGTCTGGCCGGCTCGGTCCCCGACCCCGAGCTGCCCGTGCTGACCCTGGAGGAACTGGGCGTGGTCCGGGCGGTGCACGTGCGCGGTACGGACGCCGTGGAGGTCGAACTGACCCCCACCTACACCGGCTGCCCGGCGATCGAGGCCATGTCGCTGGACATCGAGCGGGTGCTGCGCGGCCACGGCATGCGCGAGGTCGCCGTCCGCACGGTGCTCTCCCCTGCCTGGTCCACGGACGACATCTCCGCCGAAGGACGGCGCAAGCTCCGTGAGTTCGGCATAGCGCCCCCGCGCGTGAGCACGTCGCCCTCGGCCCCCGTCCCGCTGGCACTCGGCCCGACCCGCACCCGCACGGACCGAGCCCCGGCGGACCGCACACCGCCGGACGGAACACCGGCGGACAACGCATCCACGAACCAGACACCCGCCGAGGACACCGCTCCACCCGAGCCCGTCCACTGCCCCCACTGCGGCTCCGCCGACACCGAGCTGCTCAGCCGGTTCTCCTCCACCGCGTGCAAGGCGCTGCGCCGCTGTCTGGCCTGCCGGGAACCGTTCGACCACTTCAAGGAGGTGTGATGGCCCGCTTCCACCCCTTGCCCGTCACGGCGGTCGACCGGCTCACCGACGACTCCGTGGCCCTCACCTTCGCGGTACCGCCCGAGCTGCGCGAGGAGTACCGGCACGCGCCGGGCCAGCACCTCGCCCTGCGCCGGGCGGCCGAGGGCGCCGACGGGGTCGACGTACGGCGGACGTACTCGATCTGCTCACCGGCGCCCGCCCCCGGCGACGAGGGACCGCGGACCCTGCGGGTCGGCGTGCGGCTGGTGGAGGGCGGGGCCTTCTCGACGTACGCCCTCAAAGAGATCGGCCTCGGTGACGAGCTGGAGGTGATGACCCCGGCGGGCCGGTTCACGCTGGAGCCCGCGCCCGGGCTGTACGCGGCGGTCGTCGGGGGCAGCGGCATCACACCCGTGCTGTCCATCGCCTCGACGTTGCTGGCCCGCGAACCCGCCGCCCGGTTCTGCCTGATACGCAGCGACCGGACGACCGCGTCGACGATGTTCCTGGAGGAGGTCGCCGACCTGAAGGACCGCTATCCCGCGCGGCTGCAACTGGTGACGGTGCTCTCCCGGGAGGAGCAGCAGGCGGGACTGCCCTCCGGACGGCTCGACCAGGAGCGGCTCACGGCGCTGCTGCCCGCGTTGCTGCCGCTGCCCGACGTGGCCGGCTGGTTCCTGTGCGGGCCGTACGGGCTGGTGCAGGGCGCCGAGCGGGCCCTGCGCGGCCTGGGGGTGCCCCGGGCCAGGGTCCACGAGGAGATCTTCCACGTGGACGCCGGTACGGGGTCCGGCCCTGCGGCACCGGCGACGGCGCCCGCGCACAGCACGGTCACCGTGCGGCTCGACGGCCGCGGCGGGACCTGGCCGGTCCAGGAGGGGGAGACCCTGCTGGAGACGGTCCTGCGCAACCGGCCCGACGCTCCGTACGCCTGCAAGGGCGGCGTGTGCGGAACGTGCCGGGCCTTCCTGGTCGCGGGCGAGGTACGCATGGACCGCAACTTCGCGCTGGAGCCGGAGGAGACGGACGCGGGATACGTCCTGGCGTGCCAGTCGCACCCGGCGACGGAACAGGTGGAGCTGGACTTCGACCGCTGACCACCGCGGCCCCGCCGAGCGGCACGGCACCGGCGGGGCCGCCTCAGCGGCCCCGTCGGCGGCACGGCGCGCCCGCCCTGTCAGAAGGCGGGGCGCCGACGGGCCCCGCCCACCGGAGACGAAGACGCAGCACCCTCCTACGCCGGCGCACGTCTCCACCGAAGTCCTGCTCCGCCAGGAGCCTGCCCTGTCAGGGCCCTACTCTGTCAGGACCCTGCCTGCCAGGAACCTGCTCTGTCAGGGCCCGCCCAGCCGGAGTCCTGCTCTGTCAGGGCCCCGTTGCGTCAGAGGACGTGGCCCGAGCCGCCGCCATCGGTCACCACGGCGCGGCCGGAGGCGGCCCAGACCTGCATGCCGCCGTCGACGTTCACCGCGTCGATGCCCTGCTGCACCAGGTACATCGTGACCTGTGCCGAACGGCCGCCGGAACGGCAGATCACGTGGACCCGCCCGTCCTGCGGCGCCGCCTCGGTGAGTTCACCGTAGCGGGCGACGAAGTCGCTGATGGGGATGTGCAGGGCCCCCTCGGCATGCCCCGCCTGCCACTCGTCGTCCTCGCGGACGTCCAGCAGGAAGTCGCCGTCCTTGAGGTCCTTGACCTCGACCGTCGGTACACCAGCTCCGAAACCCATGGGTCCGACGCTACCCGACGCGCCCGGTTCAGCGATCGCCGCGCACGGGGACCCGGCCGCTTCCGGTCAGGAGTCGGTCCCGTCCTGGAACCGCGCGAGCTGCGACTCGCGTTCCGCCACGTCGTCGCGCAGTTGCCCGGCGATCTCGTCGAGCAGGCCGTCGGGGTCGTCCGGAGCGAGCCTGAGCATCGCGGCGATCGCGCTGTCCTCCAGTTCCTTGGCGAAGAGCGCGAGCATCTCCTTGCGCTGGGCGAGCCACTCCAGGCGGGCGTACAGCTCCTCGGCGCGGCTCGGCTCCTGCTCGGCGGGGGCCGGCCCGGCGGCCCACTCCTCGGCCAGCTCGCGCAGCTCCTTCTCGTCGCCCCGGGCGTAGGCGGCGTTGACCCGGGTGAGGAACTCCTCGCGCCGCTGCCGCTCGCCTTCCTCCTGGGCCAGGTCGGGGTGGGCCTTGCGCACCAGGTCACGGTAGAGACCGCGGGCCTCCTCGCTGGGCCGCACCCGCTGCGGGGGCCGCACGGGCTGGTCGGTGAGCATCGCCACGGCCTCCGGGAACAGGCCGTCCCCGTCCATCCAGCCGTGCAGCAGGTCCTCCACACCGGGGATCGGCGCCAGCCGGGCCCGCGCCTCCTGGGCCTTGCGCAGGTCCTCGGGATCGCCGCTGCGGGCGGCGCGCGCCTCGGCGATCTGCGCCTCCAGCTCCTCCAGGCGGGCGTAGAGCGGGCCGAGCCGCTGGTGGTGCAGCCGGGAGAAGTTCTCGATCTCCACCCGGAAGGTCTCCACCGCGATCTCGAACTCGATGAGCGCCTGCTCGGCGGCCCTGACGGCCCGCTCCAACCGCTCTTCGGGCCGCGCGGCAGCGTTCTCGGACGTCGCCCGGTCCGCTCCGGCGACGCCACCCTGCTCAGCTTCCGGAGTCGTCACCCGACCAGCGTAGGCCACGCGGACGCCCGCCCTCCCCGCCCGAGACCCCGATGCCCGCGTCGGCCTCCCCGCCCGAGACCCCACGGCCCCGTCCGAGAGGCACCCCCACGGCCCCACACGCGAGGCACCCCCGCGCCGCCCACCGACCAAGACCAAGCCCAAGCCCGAGACCGAGACCGAGACCGAGCCCCCTCCCCCTCGGGTCCCCGGCCTCGCGCCCGGTCCACCTCGGCCCTGGACGCCTATCTCCACCTCGGCCCTGGACGCCCATCTCCGCCTCGGCCCTGGACGCCCATCTCCGCCTCGGCCCTAGACGCCCATCTCCGCCGCGACCCGCCCCGTGCGGACCGCCGCGACCAGGTCCGCGTGGTCCGCCTCGGTGCGGTCCGCGTAGGCGACGGCGAACGCGCCGATCGCCTCGTCCAGTTCCTGGTTCTTGCCGCAGTAGCCGGCGATCAGCCGCGGATCGGCGCTGTGAGCGTGGGCGCGCGCCAGCAGCGCGCCGGTCATCCGGCCGTAGTCGTCGATCTGGTCGGCGGGCAGCGCCGCCGGGTCGACGCTGCCCTTGCGGTTGCGGAACTGCCGTACCTGGAAGGGCCGCCCGTCGACGGTGGTCCAGCCCAGCAAGATGTCGCTGACCACCTGCATCCGCTTCTGCCCGAGCACCACGCGCCGGCCCTCGTGGACCACCTCGGCAGAGCCGGCCTCTCCGGCCCCGGAAGCCTCCGGCAGGTGCGGCAGCAGCGCCGACGGCCGGGCCTCCTTCACCTGGAGCACCAGCGGCTCACCGCGGTGGTCCAGCAGCAGCACCACGTACGACCGCGTGCCCACACTGCCCGTGCCGACCACCCGGAACGCGACGTCGTGCACCGCGTGCCGGGCCAGCAGCGGAAGACGGTCCTCGGGGAGGGTGGCCAGGTACTGCTCCAACGACGCCGCCACCGCCGCGGCCTCCGCGTCCGGCACCCGCCGCAGCACCGGCGGGGCGTCCACGAAGCGCCGCCCGCCGTCCTCCGCCCGCTCGGTCGACTTGGCCGCGAACCGCCCGCTGGTGTTGGCCCGCGCCTTCTCCGAGACCCGTTCCAGGGTGCCGAGCAGGTCGTGGGCGTCGGAGTGGGAGACGAGTTCCTCGTCGGCGATGGCGTTCCAGGCGTCCAGGACCGGGAGCCGGGCCAGCAGGCGCATCGTGCGCCGGTAGGCTCCCACCGCGTCCTGGGCCGCCTCGCGGCAGCTGTCCTCGTCGCAGCCCGCCTCGCGGCCCGCGAGCACCAGGGAGGCGGCGAGCCGCTTGACGTCCCACTCCCAGGGACCGCGCACGGTCTCGTCGAAGTCGTTCAGGTCGATGACGAGGCCGCCGCGGGCGTCGCCGTACAGACCGAAGTTGGCCGCGTGGGCGTCGCCGCAGATCTGGGCGGCGACACCGGTCATGGGGGTGCGTGCGAGGTCGTAGGCCATGAGGCCGGCCGCGCCGCGCAGGAAGGCGAACGGCGTGGCCGCCATCCTGCCCACCCTGATCGGTATCAGGTCGGGTATCCGCCCATGGTTGGACTCCTCGACGGCCGTGACGGCGTCCGGCCGGCCCGCGTCCGCCTCGAACACGGCGTGCGCGGCCCGTGCGACGCGCCGGCGCAGTGCCTTGCCCTCCGCCTTGGGCGACCCGCCGGCGGGCCACCGCGCGAACCCGGGCACCCCCGGCACCCGCCCCGCAGCCGCCCCGCTCCCGGGATCGCCCCCGCTTTGGCCCTCGTCGCTTCCGGCCGCCGCCGTACCCGATCCCGCCCCGGCCCCACTGCCCTCGGTCATCAAGAACCGCCCCTCCCGCTCCCGTTGCTGCCCTGCCCGCCCACGCGGCGCGCCCCGACGCTACAGCGAAGCGGCCCGCACCACCCCTGCACGCAGACAGAACCCCGGCCCACCGCTGCACGCAGACAGAACCCCACCCCACCCGCACACCCGGCCCGGACCCTCACCCCACCCGTACACCTCAGACCGAACCCCCCTTCCCACCCGTACCCCCCAGACCGAACCCCCGCCCCACCCACCCGCGCCCCCCGCAGCCACCACACCGAAGCCCCCGGCACCCGCACCGAAGCCCCCACCGCACACCTCATCCACCCCACCGCACACCACAACCTCGCCCCCGCGCCCGCGCGACCGCCCCCCACCGCCCCCTCCCACCACGCTGCATAACGCCGTGCAGAGGGCCGACCGGTATCTCCTCCACCCGCCACCAGCGCGATTACAGTCGTCCGCGATCGTCCGCGATCACCAACGGAGCGCGTCCGCCCGACAAGACACAGCCTGCCCCGCGCGGCGGGCGCGCTCCTGTCATGCACGTCCCGTCCTTCTTCCCCCACCGAGGAGACCGAGGAACCCGCCATGACACCAACCGCTCCGGACGGCCCCGGCCCCAGTCCCCGGCCCGGCCCCGGCCCCGCGGCCGACCGCGTGATCAGCCGCAAGAGCCTGCTGAAGGCGGCCGTCGCCGCCGGTGCCGCCATCCCGCTGCTCACGGGCACGGTGGCCCTCGCCCGGGACTCCGCCGGCCGGGGGAGCTCCCTGTCCGCGACCCCCACCTGCGGCGACGGCGACGGCCCGACCCACGACCAGATCGAGGGCCCCTACTTCAAGCCGAACTCCCCGTTGCGCACGAACCTGGTGACCTCGGGCACCAACGGCACCCCGCTGACCGTCAGCGGCTACGTCTTCGGCCGCAACTGCGTCCCGCTCCCCGGGGTCCTCCTGGACTTCTGGCAGGCGGACGACGCCGGGAACTACGACATGGCCGGCTTCACCCTGCGCGGCCACCAGTTCACGGACGCCAAGGGAGCCTTCTCCCTCACCACGATCGTCCCGGGGCTCTACCCGGGCCGCACCCGGCACATCCACGTCAAGGCGCAGGCGCCGGGTCAGCCGGTGCTCACGACCCAGCTGTACTTCCCGGGTGAGCCACGCAACAACACGGACACCCTCTTCGACCCCGCGCTGCTGATGAACGTGCGCGGCGCCGGCAACGGCAGGGAGGGCACGTTCGACTTCGTGCTGAACGTCGACGGGACACCCGGACCCGGTGGCCCCACCGACCCGCCGACCGACCCGCCGGGCGGCACCTGGGCCCCCGGGCACTCCTACACGGCGGGCGACCGGGTGACGTACAACGGCGCCGGCTACACCTGTGTCCAGGCCCACACCTCGATGGCGGGCTGGGAGCCGCCCAACGTCCCCGCCCTGTGGCGCGCCGAGTGACCTGCCCCTCCTGAGACCTTCCTCACAAGGCCGGCGGTCGCAGTACGTGACATGAGCAGGCCGAGTAGGCGCCGACCGGGGGAACGCGAAAGCCCCGCAGGTCAGAGACCTGCGGGGCTTTCAGCTGTGCGCGAGGGGGGAGTTGAACCCCCACGCCCTTGCGGGCACTGGAACCTGAATCCAGCGCGTCTGCCTATTCCGCCACCCGCGCATTGGGTGTGTCCTCCGGCTCCGCTCCCTTTCGGGCCCGGCGCCTTCCGACATGCAGAACATTAGCACGCCGCGCAGGGTGGATTCACACCCCTTTCCCGGGGCAGGTGCCCAGGCCCGGGGCCCTCCGCCCCTGTCCGGCCCGACCTGCCCGCCCCGGCCCCGCGGCCCCGCCGGCCCGGCCGCCCGCCGCTCACGTATCAACCCGTGCCTGTTCACGTATCAACCTCGTACCGGTCCGGCCCGTCTCCCCAGGAGCCGGGGCGGGTCCGCCGCCGGGTGCGGGACACTGGTCCGTGGCCGCCTCTACGATCCTGGGCAGAAGTACGGCAGGAGTACGGCACAAGTACGGAGGAGTACGGAGCAGTACTCAGCGCTACCAGCCGCCGAGGCAGCAGACGCCGACGACCCGTCGACGAGGCCGACAGGGGGAACCAGCCGATTTACCGGCGCGTGGATACGATCAGTAAGCAGTACCAGGCAAGCAGAACGCATCAGCACGACGGCAAGACCCGCAACATCGGCAACACCGGCAAGACCCGAAACGACGGCCACGACGGAGGAGGTGCCCCATGGGAGTCCTGAAGAAGTTCGAGCAGCGCCTCGAAGGTCTGGTCAACGGCACCTTCGCAAAGGTCTTCAAGTCCGAGGTCCAGCCCGTGGAGATCGCGGGTGCGCTCCAGCGCGAGTGCGACAACAACGCGACGATCTGGAACCGCGACCGCACGGTCGTACCCAACGACTTCATCGTGGAACTGAGCGCGCCCGACTACGAGCGGCTCAGCCCCTACTCCGGACAGCTCGGCGACGAGCTGGCCGGCATGGTGCGCGACTACGCCAAGCAGCAGCGCTACACCTTCATGGGACCGATCAAGGTCCACCTGGAGAAGGCGGACGACCTCGACACCGGTCTGTACCGGGTGCGCAGCCGCACGCTCGCCTCCACCAGCAGCCAGCAGGCCCCCCAGTCCCCGCCCCAGGCGTCCCCGCCCGGCCCGTCCGCCGCGCCCGGCCGCCCCGGCGCCCAGGGCGGCTACGGCTATCCGCCCGCCGCGCCGCCCGCGGCAGCACCCCCCATGCCCGCCACGCCGCCGCCCGGCGGGTACGGCTACCCGCCGCCCGCCGCCGCCCGGCCCCCGCAGGCCCCGGCCGCCGGCGGCCGCACCCGCTACTGGATCGAGATCAACGGCACCCGCCACCAGATCTCCCGCCCGACGCTGGTGCTGGGCCGCAGCACCGAGGCCGACGTGCGGATCGACGACCCCGGCGTCTCCCGCCGGCACTGTGAGATCCGGACCGGAACGCCCTCGACGATCGCGGATCTCGGGTCCACCAACGGCATCGTGGTGGACGGGCAGCACACCACCCGCGCTACGCTCCGCGACGGCTCGCGGATCGTCGTGGGCAGCACCACCGTTATCTATAGGCAAGCCGAAGGGTGAACCGGGGGCAATGTCAGAGCTGACCCTCACGGTCATGCGGCTGGGTTTCCTGGCCGTACTGTGGCTGTTCGTGATCGTGGCCGTGCAGGTCATCCGCAGCGACCTGTTCGGTACGCGCGTCACCCAGCGGGGGTCCCGCCGGGAGGCCGCACGGCCCCAGCAGACCGGGCGACAGGCAGGCCGGCAAGCGGCACGCCAGACCGCCGCCGCGCCGCCGCCGCAGCGCGGCCAGCAGGGCAGCGGCCGGCGCCGCAACGCCCCCGCAAAGCTGGTGGTGACCGAAGGCACCCTCACCGGCACCACCGTCGCGCTGCAGGGCCAGACGATCACCCTGGGCCGCGCGCACGACTCCACGATCGTGCTGGACGACGACTACGCCTCCAGCCGCCATGCCAGGATCTACCCGGACCAGGGCGGCCAGTGGATCGTCGAGGACCTCGGATCCACCAACGGCACCTACCTGGACCGGTCCCGGCTGACGACCCCCACACCGATCCCGCTGGGCGCGCCGATCCGCATCGGCAAGACCGTCATCGAGCTGCGGAAGTAGTACGAACATGAGCGAGCGGAGCGAGCACGCAGCGGCGGCCTGCACCCAGGGCCGCGGCGCGCTCCCGACCGGAGGGTGGGCAGTGTGGCTCGACACGATCGGCTGTACCCGGAGCCGACGGGCGAGGTGCGCATGAGTCTGTCACTGCGCTTCGCCGCCGGATCGCACAAGGGCATGATCCGCGAGGGCAACGAGGACTCCGGTTACGCCGGCCCCCGCCTCCTCGCGATCGCCGACGGCATGGGCGGCCAGGCCGCCGGCGAGGTCGCCTCCTCCGAGGTGATCTCCACCATCGTCGCCCTCGACGACGACGTCCCCGGCTCCGACATCCTCACCTCGCTCGCCACGGCCGTGCAGCGCGCCAACGACCAGCTGCGCGCCATGGTCGAGGAGGACCCCCAGCTCGAAGGCATGGGCACCACGCTCACCGCCCTGCTGTGGACCGGCCAGCGCCTCGGCCTCGTACACGTCGGCGACTCGCGCGCCTACCTGCTGCGCGACGGCGTCCTCACCCAGATCACCCAGGACCACACCTGGGTGCAGCGCCTCGTCGACGAGGGACGCATCACCGAGGAAGAAGCCACCACCCACCCGCAGCGCGCCCTCCTGATGCGCGCCCTCGGCAGCAGCGAGCACGTCGAACCCGACCTGTCCATCCGCGAGGTGCGGGCCGGCGACCGGTACCTGATCTGCTCCGACGGCCTCTCCGGCGTCGTCTCCCACCAGACGATGGAGGAGACCCTCGCCAGCTACCAGGGCCCGCAGGAGACCGTGCAGGAACTGATCCAGCTCGCGCTGCGCGGCGGCGGCCCCGACAACATCACCGTCATCGTCGCCGACGTCCTCGACCTCGACACCGGCGACACCCTCGCCGCCCAGCTCTCCGACACCCCGGTCGTGGTCGGCGCGGTCGCCGAGAACCAGCACCACCTGCACGACAACGGCATCATGCAGACCCCGGCCGGCCGCGCCTCAGGCCTCGGCCGCCAGGTCCCCGGGCAGGGCAGCGGGGGCGGCGAGTTCGGACCGCCCGGATCCGGCGACACCACCGGCTTCATCTCCACCGACGGCCTGGGCTACGGCGACGACGACTTCGTCAAGCCGCGCAGGGGCCGCGGGTGGCTGAAGGTCTCCCTGTACAGCGTCCTCGCGCTCGCCGTCATCGGCGGCGGCCTCTACGGCGGCTACCGCTGGACCCAGACCCAGTACTACGTCGGCACCAACGAGGAGCACGTCGCCCTCTACCGCGGCATCAGCCAGGACCTGGCCTGGGTGAAGCTGTCCAAGGTGGAGAAGGACCACCCGGAGATCGAACTCAAGTACCTGCCGCCCTACCAGCAGAAGCAGGTCAAGGCGACGATCGCCGAGGGCGGCCTGCCGGAGGCGCAGAAGAAGGTCGACGAACTGTCGGTGCAGGCCTCCGCGTGCCGCAAGGAGTCCGAGCGCCGCGCCGCCGAGGCGAAGAACGGCGCCAAGACGGACCAGGACAAACCGGACCAGGGCAAGACGGGCAAGGGCAGGAACGGCGGCACCACGGGAACCACCCCCGCCTCCTACACGTCCAAGACGACGTCGAACCCGTCGGCCCCGAACTCGTCGACGTCGAAGACGACGTCCAAGACACTCTCGTCCCCGTCGTCCAAGTCTCCGTCCACGTCCGCGACCGCGACCGCGTCCACATCCAGCCCCGGCCCCACTCTCTCGGAGGAAGAGCAGAAGGTCGTCTCGCTGTGCGGTAAGCAGTAGGCAAGCCGTGAGAGGCCCTGTCACACGATGAGCAGTACTACCAACTCGCCCACGCACCACACGTCCACGATCGGCGCCATCGGAGCGCCGAGCCGCCGCAACACCGAACTGGCACTGCTGGTCTTCGCGGTCGCCATCCCGGTGTTCGCCTACGCCAACGTGGGCCTGGCCATCAACAACCAGGTGCCCGCGGGCCTGCTGAGCTACGGCCTGGGCCTGGGTCTGATGGCGGGCGTCGCCCACCTCGTCGTCCGCAAGTTCGCCCCCTACGCCGACCCACTGCTGCTCCCGCTGGCCACCCTGCTCAACGGCCTCGGACTGGTCATCATCTGGCGGCTGGACCAGTCGAAACTGCTCCAGTACATCAAGCAGGCCGGTGACAAGGCACCCACGCAGCTGCTGTACACGGCGATGGGCATCGCGCTCTTCGCCGTCGTCCTGATCTTCCTCAAGGACCACCGCGTCCTGCAGCGCTACACCTACATCTCGATGGTCGGCGCGCTGGTCCTGCTGCTGCTGCCCCTGGTCCCCGGCCTCGGCCTGCCCGTCTACGGCGCCAAGATCTGGATCCACGTCGGCGGCTTCTCGATCCAGCCCGGCGAGTTCGCCAAGATCGTCCTCGCGGTCTTCTTCGCCGGCTACCTGATGGTGAAGCGGGACGCACTCGCCCTGGCCAGCCGCCGCTTCATGGGCCTGTACCTGCCGCGCGGCCGCGACCTCGGACCGATCCTGGTCGTCTGGGTCATCTCGATCCTCATCCTGGTCTTCGAGACCGACCTCGGCACGTCGCTGCTGTTCTTCGGAATGTTCGTCATCATGCTGTACGTCGCCACCGAGCGGACCAGCTGGATCGTCTTCGGTCTGCTGATGTCGGCGGTCGGCGCCTTCGGCGTGGCCAGCGTCGAACCGCACGTGCACCAGCGCGTGCAGGCCTGGCTGGACCCGATGCACGAGTACCTCCTCAGCCACAAGGGCGTGCAGGGCCACTCCGAACAGCTCCAGCAGGCACTGTGGGCGTTCGGCTCCGGCGGCACCCTCGGCTCCGGCCTCGGCCAGGGCCACTCCGACCTCATCCGGTTCGCCGCCAACTCCGACTTCGTCCTCGCCACCTTCGGCGAGGAGCTGGGCCTGGCCGGCCTGATGGCGATCCTCCTGCTCTACGGCCTGATCGTGGAGCGCGGCATCCGCACCGCACTCGCCGCCCGCGACCCCTTCGGCAAACTGCTCGCCGTCGGCCTGTCCGGCGCCTTCGCGCTCCAGGTCTTCGTGGTGTCCGGCGGTGTGATGGGCCTGATCCCGCTGACCGGTATGACGATGCCGTTCCTGGCGTACGGCGGTTCCTCCGTCATCGCCAACTGGGCCCTGATCGGCATCCTGATCAGGATCAGCGACACCGCGCGCCGCCCGGCGCCCGCGCCCGCCTCGAACCCCGACGCCGAGATGACCCAGGTGGTCCGCCCGTGAACAAGCCCCTGCGCCGGATCGCGATCTTCTGCGGCCTGCTGGTCCTCACGCTGCTCATCCGCGACAACTGGCTCCAGTACGCCAAGGCCGACGCCCTGAAGAACGACGACAACAACCGCCGCGTCACCATCGCCCGCTACTCCACCCCGCGCGGCGACATCATCGTCGGCGGCTCCCCGATCACCGGGTCCGTGGAGACCAAGACCAACGCGCTCGACGACCTGAAGTACAAGCGGACCTACAAGGACGGCCCCATGTGGGCGCCCGTCACCGGTTTCGCCTCGCAGGCCTTCGGCACCACGCAGCTGGAGAACCTGGACGACAAGATCCTCACCGGCAACGACGACCGGCTCTTCTTCCGCAACACCCTGGACATGATCACGGGCAAGCCGAAGCAGGGCGGCAACGTGGTCACCACGCTCAACGCGGCGGCCCAGAAGGCCGCGTTCAACGGGCTCAAGAGCCGCGGCAAGGGCGCCGTCGTAGCGCTCGAACCGTCCACCGGCAAGATCCTCGCGCTGGCCTCCTACCCGTCGTACGACCCCGGCTCCTTCGCCGGCACCTCCGCGGCGGACGGCAAGGCCCGCAACAAGCTCCTCAAGGAGAACGACCCGAACGACCCGACCCTGAACCGGGCGCTGCGCGAGACCTACCCGCCGGGCTCGACCTTCAAGGTCGTGACCGCCGCCGCGGCACTGGAGAACGGCAAGTACACCTCGGCCGACGAGCCCACCGAATCGCCGGACCCGTGGATCATGCCGCACACCAGTACCCCACTGCCCAACGAGGGCCACATCCCCTGCAAGAACGCCACCATGCGGGTGGCGCTGCGCTGGTCCTGCAACACCGTCTTCGGCAAGATCGGCGCTGACCTGGGCAACAAGAAGATGCTGGAGGAGGCCAAGAAGTTCGGCTTCACCAGCGAGCAGTTCACCCCCGTGCGCGCCAACGCCTCCGTCTTCTCCGACAACATGGAGCCCTCGCAGGTCGCGCAGTCCTCCATCGGCCAGTTCAACACCGCGGCGACCCCGCTCCAGATGGCCATGGTCGTCTCGGCGGTCGCCAACGACGGCAAGCTGATGAAGCCGTACATGGTCGACAAGCTCCAGTCGCCGAACCTCGACACCCTGGAGCAGACCCAGCCGGAGGAGCTGAGCCGGCCGCTGTCCTCGAAGAACGCCCAGATCCTCCAGTCGATGATGGAGACGGTCGTCAAGGAGGGCACCGGCAAGAACGCCCAGATCAGCGGCGTCACCGTCGGCGGCAAGACCGGTACCGCCCAGCACGGCGTCGACAACAGCGAGAAGCCGTACGCGTGGTTCATCTCCTACGCCAAGACGAGCGACGGCAGCTCACCGGTCGCGGTCGCCGCGGTCGTCGAGGACGAGCAGGCCAACCGCGAGGAAATCTCCGGCGGCGGCCTCGCGGCCCCCATCGCGAAGAGCGTCATGCAGGCGGTCATCAACTCCAAGAGGTGACATCCGTCACGGCACCTTCACAACGGTGCACAGTGCGATACCGGTCCTGTATCGGGTGACGGGCTTGGCCGGGTCCCACAGAACTAGCCGGGTACGGTAGGCCCGGACGGAAGCTCCGGCGGCACAAGCGGTGCCCGCCGGGACCGACGGAGAGGGCTGGTAGGTAGCTATGGAAGAGCCGCGTCGCCTCGGCGGCCGGTACGAGCTGGGCCACGTGCTCGGCCGTGGTGGCATGGCGGAGGTGTACCTCGCGCATGACACCCGCCTGGGCCGCACCGTGGCGGTGAAGACGCTCCGCGCCGACCTGGCGCGCGACCCTTCCTTCCAGGCCCGGTTCCGCCGAGAGGCCCAGTCGGCCGCCTCGCTCAACCATCCCGCGATCGTCGCGGTCTACGACACGGGCGAGGACTACATCGACGGGGTCTCGATCCCGTACATCGTGATGGAGTACGTCGACGGATCCACACTCCGTGAGCTGCTGCACAGCGGCCGCAAGCTGCTCCCCGAGCGGGCCATGGAGATGACCATCGGCATCCTCCAGGGCCTGGAGTACGCCCACCGCAGCGGCATCGTCCACCGCGACATCAAACCGGCCAACGTCATGCTGACCCGGGGCGGCCAGGTCAAGGTCATGGACTTCGGCATCGCCCGCGCCATGGGCGACTCCGGCATGACCATGACCCAGACGGCCGCGGTCATCGGCACCGCCCAGTACCTCTCCCCGGAGCAGGCCAAGGGCGAACAGGTCGACGCACGCTCGGACCTGTACTCCACGGGCTGCCTGCTGTACGAACTGCTCACCGTCCGGCCCCCGTTCGTCGGGGACTCACCCGTCGCGGTCGCCTACCAGCACGTCCGCGAGGAACCGCAGTCGCCGAGCGTTTTCGACCCCGAGATCACGCCCGAGATGGACGCGATCGTGCTGCGGGCCCTGGTCAAGGACCCCGACTACCGCTACCAGTCGGCCGACGAGATGCGCATGGACATCGAGGCCTGCCTCGACGGCCAGCCCGTCGCCGCCACGGCCGCCATGGGCGCGGTCGGCTACGGCGGCTACCCCGACGACCAGCCGACGACCGCGCTGCGCTCCGACCCGGGGGCCGCCGCCACGACGATGCTGCCGCCCATGAACCCGGACGACGGCGGCTACGGCTACGACGAACGCCCCGACCGGCGCGGCCGGCAGCAGCAGAAGAAGTCCAACACCTCCACGATCCTCCTGATCGTCGCCGCCGTCCTGGTCCTCGTCGGCGCCATCCTGATCGGGAAGTACGTCTTCACCGGCCACAGCTCGGCCAGCGGCACGATCCCCGCCCCGAACTTCGTGGGCCAGACCAGGGACGAGGCCCAGACCTCCGCGGACAACATCAGCCTGAAACTCGCCTTCACCAAGAAGACCTGCGACGACCAGCCCAAGGGCAAGGTCTGCTCCCAGGAGCCCGCGCCCAAGACCGACATCAAGAAGGGCGACACGGTCAACCTGGTGCTGTCGACCGGGGCGCCGAAGGTGGCGGTGCCGAGTGTCATCGGGCAGTCCCTCGACGATGCCAAGAGCCAGCTCGAGGGCAAGGACTACGGCCTCACGGTCAAGGTCCAGTACGAGGAGTCCGCGGAGAATCCGGACACGGTGCTCAAGCAGGACCCGCGCCTGGGCCAGGAGGTCGAGAAGGGCTCGACCATCACCCTGACGGTCGCCAAGGCCGCCGAGAAGGCCACCGTACCCACGGTCACCGGCCAGACCTGTGACGCCGCCAAGCAGCAGATGCAGGCGAACAACCTCGCCGGCGAATGCGTCGAGGTGGACAACAGCGACCCCAACCAGGCCGGCAAGGTCATCAACACCGTCCCCGGCCCCGGCCAGCAGGTCGACAAGGGCTCCAAGGTGACGATCCAGGTCGGCAAGCAGGTCCAGCAGAAGACGCAGGTACCGGGTGTGCAGGGCAAGAGGGTGGCGGAAGCCAAGCAGATCCTGACCGCCGCCGGCTTCACCAACATCCAGTTCAACGGCAGCGGGGACAACGACAACGCCTACGTCGTCCAGCAGAACCCGCAGCCGGGCCAGCAGGTCGACGACCCCGCCGGTACACAGATCACGCTGACGACCATCGGCGGCAACGGCGGCGGCGGCAACAACCACGGCAACGGCGGCAACGGCGGCGACAACCACGGCGGCCTCTTCGGCTGACCCCCACCGCCACCCGTGACACCCGGGCCCCGGCCGCGCTCCACCCGAGAGCAGCCGGGGCCCTGTCGCACACCTGCCCGCACCTCGCTCGTGTCCTCGCCCACGAACCCTCGTTGATCCGATGGGGTGGGGACTCCGAACGCTCTGCCCTGGCCATGTGCTCAGCACACGAACAGAAGGGCAGACCGTGATCACCGACTCCGCACTCCTGGAATCCAGGAGCCTGCGCCACAGCGTCATGGACCGCACGGACGTACTCGACCGGGTGAAGGCCCTGTCACTCCTCCCGGACGGAATGCACGTGACGACGGCGATGGTGGCGACCTACTTCGAGGTGAGCCGGAAGGCCATCGAGTCTCTGGTGCTCGATCACCGGACAGAGTTGGTGGCCAACGGGTACCGCGTCCTGTCAGGTACAGAACTGACCTCCTTCAAGGAGGTCAGTGGGATCCAGTCACGTTCCCGATCACTGGCGCTGTACCCACGCCGAGCCGTCCTCAACGTCGCCATGCTGCTCCGCGACAGCGAAGTCGCACGTCAGGCGCGTGTGTACCTCCTCGACATGGAATACCTGGCCCGCACACAGCCTGTGGAAAACTCACCGCAGCCGGACATCGCCACCCTCGACGCACGCATCGACGACCGCATCGACCAGCGCATCACTCACATCCTCGGCAAGACCGTCGTCCCCATGTTCAACGCCCTGATCGAGACAGCGGGGGAACACCAGCGGGAGCTGATCGTCCTGCGAACGGGCGTCCAGCACATCGAGCGGCGGCTGCGGCAGCACCACACCCGCCTGCGCCGGCTGGAAAGCCCCCGCCAGGACCGCCCTCTCGCCGGAGTCATGGCCGCCATGGACGCCATGACCGGCCGCGAGTTCGAGCACCACATCGCCATGCTCCTGCGCCGCGACGGCTGCACCGACGTAGCCGTCCTGGGGCGCCACGGAGACCGGGGCGTCGACATCACCGCTCTCACGGCCGACGGCCGGCGTCTCGCCGTCCAGTGCAAGAGGTTCGCGCCCCACCTGCGGATCACCAGCCCCGAGCTGCAGAAGTTCGTCGGGTCCGCCAAGGTGCTGTACGCCTCGGACGTGGCCCTCTACGTCGCGACGTGCCGCTTCACACCGGAAGCCCTGAGCATCGCCGCCGAGGCCGGGATCACCGCCGTGCACCGCACCCTGCTGGAAAGGTGGGACGCAGGCGAAATGCTCACGGTCCTGAAGTAGAGCCCACAGGCGGCAGCACAAGGCCCGAAGTCGCATCCCTAGCTTGCGACTTCGGGCCTCCGCCATGCTAGAGCACGAAATCCTCCCGCGTTCCCGCCCACCTCAGCGCAGCTCTGCCGGCGGCGTCCGCTTGCTGTCGACCTTCTGCACGCGGACCAGCTCGCCCCACACCACGTACCGGTACCGCGAGGTGTAGACCGGTGTGCAGGTGGTGAGCGTGATGTAGTGGCCCGGCTTCTTCACGCCCGACTCCTTCGGGACCTGGGCGAGGACGTCGACATTGAACTTCGAGGTCTCCGGGAGGATGTCGTAGACCTTGTAGACGTACCACTTGTCCCGGGTCTCGAAGACGATCGGGTCGCCCTTCTCCACCTTGTCGATGTTGTGGAACTTCGCACCGTGGCCGTCCCGGTGGGCGGCGAGGGTGAAGTTGCCCTCCTTGCCGGTCTCCGGCAGGGCCGCCTTGACGGGGTCCACGTAGTAGCCGGCCACACCGTCGTTCAGGACGTCCGTCGAGGTGCCCTTCTTCACCAGCACCTCGCCGTTGTGCATGGACGGCACGTGCAGGAAGCCGATGCCGTCCTTCGTGTCCAGCGCGCCGGGCCCGCCGGGGGCGGAGTGCGCCCACTGGTCACGGATCCTGTGGCCCTGCCGGTCGGCCTTGCGGTCCGCTATGACGTTCGTCCACCACAGGGAGTACACGACGAACAGGCCGAGGACCAGACCCGCCGTGATGAGGAGTTCGCCGAACACGCTGACGGCCAGGGCCAGCCGGCCGCCGCGCCGGCGGCGCGGGCGTGGTGCGGGGCCGTCCTCTGTGTGCTCTGCCGTGTCGTCCGCGGTCGCTGCCACTGTTCCCTCTGCCCTTTAACTGACGAGCGCATCCGGCTTCCCCTTGCTGCGCGGCCGTTCCTCGACCATCCTGCCCCAGACGATCAAGCGGTACTTGCTGGTGAACTCCGGTGTGCACGTGGTGAGCGTGATGTAGCGACCGGGTCCCGTGAAACCCGACCCCCTGGGCACCGGGTTCAGGACGGCGGTGTTGCCGGGCGAGGTCACCGGCAGCGTCGACGTCATCTTGTACACGTAGTACGCGTCCTGCGTCTCCACCACGATCGGGTCGCCCGGCTTGAGCTTGTTGATGTACCGGAAGGGCTCCCCGTGGGTGTTGCGGTGGCCCGCGAGCCCGAAGTTGCCCGTCCTCGCGTCCGGCATCGCCGTGTCCAGGTCACCCTTGCCGTAGTGCCCGACCATCCCCTTGTCCAGCACCTTCGTCTTGCTGGTGCCCTCCGCGATCGGCACCACCACGTCCAGCGCGGGAATGTGCAGGATGGCGAATCCCTGCCCCGGCTCGAACGCGCCCGGACTGCGCTTGCCGCTCGCCCAGTCGTCCTGCAACTGGTGCGCCTCGCTGCCCGCCTGCGCGTGCGCACGGACGTTCGTCCACCACAGCTGATACGTGACGAACAGCAGCATCAGCACACCGGTGGTGATGAACAGCTCGCCCACGGCCCGGCTGACGACGACGCCCGCACCGGGCCTGCGCTCCCGCGCCCGCCGACGGGCCTCCACCCGGGACAGCGGCGCCGACGGCCCGCCGTCCTCCGAGGAAGGCCCGGCCGCCGCCGACCCGGCGCCCCGGCGGCGGCTGTGACGGCTGTGACGGCTCCTGGTGGCCTTCCTGCGGGCCGCGCGACCCCCGTACGGCACACCGGCCACCCCGGCCCCGGAACGGGCGGCAGAGCCCACCGAGTGCCCCGGAGCCCCGGGCGCCGTCCCTGCCGCTCCGGCCGGATCGGCGACGCGCAGCGCCATCGTCTCGTCGTCGGTGGGCAGCCGGTACGGGTCCGCCGACGGACCGCCCGTGCCGTACGGCGCCACCGAGCCGTACGAGTCGTACGGCGCCACCGCGTACGGGTCCCCGGAGGCTGCGTAGGCCTCCGTGCCGTAGCGGTCGGCGCCGGACTCGCGCTCGGGGCGCAGCGCGGTCACGCCGTGGCCCTGCCCACCACCGGGGCGAGCCCCGCCGACCTCGCCACGGCACCCGCGTCGCCGCACTCCGCCAGCCAGTTGGCCAGCATCCGGTGCCCGTGCTCGGTCAGCACCGACTCGGGGTGGAACTGCACGCCCTCCACCGGGAGGTCCCGGTGACGCAGCCCCATGACGATCCCGTCGGGCGTACGGGCCGTGACCTCCAGCTCGGCCGGGACGGTCGCGGGCTCGGCGGCCAGCGAGTGGTAACGGGTCGCGGTGAACGGGGAGGGCAGCCCCGCGAAGACGCCCTTGCCCGCGTGCTCGACCGGCGAGGTCTTGCCGTGCAGCAGCTCGGGCGCCCGGTCCACCACACCGCCGTACGCCACCTGCATGGACTGCATGCCCAGGCAGACCCCGAAGACGGGCACGCCGGTGGCCGCGCAGTGCCGGACCATCTCCACGCACACGCCGGCCTGCTCGGGCGTGCCGGGGCCGGGGGAGAGCAGTACACCGTCGAAGCCGTCCTGGGCGTGCGCGGTCGACACCTCGTCGTTGCGCAGCACCTCGCACTCGGCGCCCAGCTGGTACAGGTACTGGACCAGGTTGAAGACGAAGCTGTCGTAGTTGTCGACGACGAGAATCCGCGCACTCACTGGTTGTCCACCGTCACATCGTTGAAGGGAAGCAGCGGCTCCGCCCACGGGAAGACGTACTGGAACAGGACGTAGACCACGGCCAGGGCCAGCACCAGTGAGATCAGGGCCTTCGTCCACGCGTTGCCCGGCAGATGCCGCCAGATCCAGCCGTACATGCCGTCCCTTCCGTCTCCCCACGGCACCGGATTCACGCCGTACCGCACCAGACTAACGGCGCGATGCCCTCGGATTCCGGCCTTCCGGACCGGATCACCCTGGCCGGCTACGCCACGGGCCGGGCGTAGTGCAGGTCCACCGTGCCGGTGTAGCCGGGCAGCGTGGCCGCCCCGTCCTCGGTGACCTTCCAGCCCAGGCCGTAGACGTTGACGTACACCATGTAGTTCTGGATCGCCGGGGAGTCCGCGAGGGCCTTCTGCAGCCTGCCGGGGTCCCCGACCGCCGTGATCTTGTACGGCGGCGAGTAGACGCGGCCCTGGAGGATCAGGGTGTTGCCCACGCAGCGCACCGCGCTGGTGGAGATCAGCCGCTGGTCCATGACCTTGATCCCCTTGGCGCCGCCGTTCCACAGCGCGTTGACCACGGCCTGGAGGTCCTGCTGGTGGATGACCAGGTAGTCCGGCTGCGGCTCGGGGTAGCCGGGGAGCTTGGCGGTGGCGTTCGGCGGGGCGTCGTTGAGGGTGACGGTGACGGCCTTGCCCTTCAGCGGCCGCGTCCCCGCGCCGTCCTCCAGGCCCGTCAGCTTCTCGTCCTGCGCCTTGGTGCTGCCGCCGTCGCTCTGGGCCCGGGACTCGACGTCGCCGCGCAGCGACGCGTTGGACTCGTCCAGTTCCTTGTTCTTGCGGCTGCGTTCGTGGACGAGGTCGGACAGTTTGAGCAGCGAGGTGTCCGTGCGGATGTTGGTGCCCTTGGCCGTGTTGAAACTGGTGATGAAGAGCAGTCCGGCGAGGGCGAAGACGGCCACGGTGAGGATTCGCGCGGGCGGGAAACGGCGTGTGCGGCCGGGGTCGGCACCCGTCCCCGGGGAGTCGGCGGAATTGCTCAACGTACCCTTATCTCCTTCGGCACCGCGGAAGCACTACGCTAACGGACGCCCGGGGGAGCGCTGGTTCTCCCCTGGCAGTCCCCTTGTACGCTGCCCCGGAGCCAGTCCAGTTCCCTGCGCGGCCACGCAGCGCATCGACAGGAGAGACCCTCGTGCCGAAGTCACGTATCCGCAAGAAGGCCGACTACACGCCGCCGCCCGCCAAGCAGGGCACGGTGATCAAACTGGAGAGCCGCGGCTGGGTGGCCCCGGTCATGCTGGCCATGTTCGTCATCGGCCTGGCCTGGATCGTCGTCTTCTACGTGACCGACGGCTCGCTGCCCATCGACGCGCTCGACAACTGGAACATCGTCGTCGGCTTCGGCTTCATCGCCGCCGGATTCGGCGTCTCCACGCAGTGGAAGTAAGGCCCGCCAAGGGGTGAACCCAGTTCTGCCCACGGGTATCCGCTGAGTTATCCACAGCCTGGTAGAAATTTCCACACCAAGCCTGGGGAAAACACGACGATCTGTGGATAACCCATCCCCCGTTGACCCCGGTAAGACTGTCACACCACCCACAGCCGGCCCTCCCGCCCCCTGCCTGACCTGCACAGACACAGGTGAGCGACAGGGGGCACAGCTGTTCCCGCACACAGTGCACAGGATGCGGCACGCACTGTGGACAACCGTACGGAACGGCGTCCCGCGGCCCCGTTCTCCGGGCCCGGCCGGACTCCTCAGGTGAGCTGGCCGGTTCTGATCACCGTCATCACGACGACGGCCACCAGCACCAGCGCACAGGTCCCGTACTGCACCAGGTTGCGCCGCTCGCGCGGCGCGTGGACCATCGCGTACCCGGCCACCACCCCGGCGACGAGGCCGCCGATGTGGGCCTGCCAGGCGATCCCGCCCCGGAAGGCGAGCAGCAGGTTGATCACGAGCAGCGCGATCACCGGACGCATGTCGTAGCGCAGCCTGCGCATCAGCACGGCCAGCGCGCCGAAGAGGCCGAAGATCGCGCCCGAGGCACCGACGGACGGCTGGTTCGGGGCGACGACCAGGTAGCTGAGGGCGCTGCCCGCCAGCCCGGTGACGAAGTAGAGCGCAAGGTAGCGGGCGCGGCCGAGGGCGGCCTCCAGCGGGCCTCCGACCCACCACAGGCTGAGCATGTTGAACGCGATGTGGAGGTAGCCGCCGTGCAGGAACATCGCGGTCAGCAACCGGTACCACTGGCCCTCCGCGACGCCGCCGACCGAGCCGAGCGTGGGGAGGTAGGCCTGGCCCACCAACTCGAACCGCTCGGTGAAGGAGTTCCCCACGGACAGTTGGACCAGGTAGAAGGCCAGGTTGATCCCGATGAGGATCTTCGTGAACAGCCGCGGGTCGGCGGTCACCGTGCCGCCCGCCACGGTGCGTGGCCGGGAGGCGGTGGGTGACTGGCCGGTGCCCGAGCCGCTGCGGACGCAGTCGGGGCACTGGAAACCCACGGAGGCGCTGACCATGCACTCGGGGCAGATCGGCCGCTCGCAGCGCGTGCAGCGGATGCCGGTCTCCCGGTCCGGGTGCCGGTAGCAGGTGGGCGCGCCCGGGCCGTCCTGCCCGACCTGCGGGCTGCCTGGCGCCTGGTCCATGGGGTCCCCTCACGTTGGTCACGGGCGGTGTACGGCTCGGTGGGGCACAGTACGGCTCACCGTGGGCAACACACCGCCCCGCTCATCCCTACGGACGAGCGGGGCGTTTGGTTCCCCCGGCGTCGGTCGTCCGGGGAGGGCTGTCCTCCCGGGCCGGTCGCCCGGGGAGGGCTGCCGGGGCGTGGCCCTCGGCTCAGCCCTGGGTCTCGATGACGACCGACTCGATGACGACGTCCTTGACGGGACGGTCGTTGCGCGGGTTGGTCTTCGTGCCCGCGATGGCGTCGACGACCTTGGTGCCGGCCTCGTCGGCGACCTCACCGAAGATGGTGTGCTTGCGGGTCAGCCACGCGGTGGGGGCGACGGTGATGAAGAACTGCGAGCCGTTGGTGCCCGGGCCGGCGTTGGCCATGGCCAGGAGGTAGGGCTTGTTGAAGGAGAGGTCCGGGTGGAACTCGTCCTTGAACTGGTAGCCGGGGCCACCGGTGCCGTTGCCCAGCGGGTCGCCGCCCTGGATCATGAAGCCGCTGATCACGCGGTGGAAGACGGTGCCGTCGTAGAGCTTCGCCGTGGTCTTCTCGCCGGTGGTGGGGTTGGTCCACTCGCGCTGGCCCGTGGCGAGTTCCACGAAGTTGCGGACCGTCTCCGGGGCGTGGTCCGGCAGGAGCCGGACCTTGATGTCGCCGTGGTTGGTCTTCAAGGTGGCGTAGAGCTGCTGAGCCACGATCTGCCTTCCGTTGTCTTCCTGTGACTCCCCGATCCTCGCACGGCGCGCGTCCTGAGTCGCCCGGCGGCCGCTTCGGGGCGGCGATCCGAAGGAATCGGTTGCGGAAATCGGGGCGAGTCGTCACGGGACGGGAGCGCGGTGCGACGATCCGTGGCATTGTCGTCGACAAGCTCCTGTTGTCCCTTATCCCCTACCTGTTCCCTTTCATCCACTGTTCCAGACGATTCGTGTCCATGTTCGTCGGTCGTCGGTCGGTCGTCGGTCGTCGGCTCCCGACGCCGCTCGGCCGGAAGAGCCGTCCTGATTCGAGGCGGCGCACATGACCCGGATGCGCTCTCTCGCAAGCCTCCGGGCTCGTTGACAGGCATGATCCGTAAAAGGGTGGACAGTCGGATTACCGTACGCCACCGAGGAGGAGGAACCCGTGACCCGCATCGACAGCGTGCGCGCCGCGACCGGCTCGGCGAAGGACAGCGTGCTGCACGCCGCGGAAGTGGTGGCGCCCTACGCCGACACCGCCAAGGAGAGGGCCGCGCACTACGCGCACGAGGCACGCGTACGGCTCGCGCCGAGGGTGTCGCTCGCCGCCGACCAGGCCCGCGTCCAGTACGGCGCCTACGTCGCGCCCCGGCTCGAACAGGCCCGCACGCAGGCCATGACCTATGTGCCGCCGAAGTTCGACCAGGCCGCCCAGGAAGCCGCCGAGCGCACCCGCAAGGCCGCCCGGCAGGCCGCCGAGTACTCCAGGCCGAGGATCGAGCAGGCGATGGCCGCCGCGGCGCCGGTCGCGGACGAGGCCGCCGCGCGCGGTGCGGCCGCGCTGGTCGCGCTGCGCGGCCAGGTCCCGGCGCAGAAGATCCAGAAACTGGCCCGCAGGCGGAGCCGGAAGGCGCGGGTCGGCCGCGTCGCGAAGGTGCTGGTGATCGCCGGTGCTCTCGCGGGCGGCGCCTTCGCCGCGTGGAAGTGGTGGGACAAGCAGGCCAATCCCGACTGGCTGGTGGAGCCGCCGGCCGCCACCGAGGTTCCGGAGGCCGGCCGCCTCTCCTCGGTCGACGGCAGCGGCCAGAGCGTGCTGGACCCCGAGGTCGAGGTTAAGGAGGCCGAGGAGCAGGCGGACCGCGACGAGAACGGCTGACCTGGTCCGGCCTCGCCACGGCCCCGGCCGGCTTCACACGGGTGGCACGACGAAGCTCCCCCTCGATCCGTACGTTCCGGATCGAGGGGGAGCTTCTTGGTGTCCGTGGAGCCTAGGGGAGTCGAACCCCTGACATCTGCCATGCAAAGACAGCGCTCTACCAACTGAGCTAAGGCCCCGAAAGAGGAACATCCGGCCGGAGGAACCGCCCACCGGTCGGGTGCCGCAGACCAGAGTACCGGGTCACCCCCCGGATCTGTAAAAAGATTGGGGGTCCCCGTGGCCGACCACTCTCCGTAAGATGCTCCGCGTGGTTCGCTACAGCGAACCGCGGTACTTGGGGAAGCGATGGGGAGACGCAATGGACGCCGCACAGCAGGAAGCCACCGCAAGAGCGCGGGAACTGCAGCGGAACTGGTACGGGGAGCCGTTGGGGGCGCTCTTCCGTAAGCTCATAGACGATCTCGGGCTCAACCAGGCGCGTCTGGCGGGGGTGCTGGGGCTGTCCGCACCGATGCTGTCGCAGCTGATGAGCGGCCAGCGGGCGAAGATCGGCAACCCGGCGGTGGTCCAGCGGGTGCAGCTGCTGCAGGAACTGGCGGGCCAGGTGGCCGACGGCAGCGTCAGCGCGGCCGAGGCGAGCGAGCGCATGGAAGAGATCAAGAGGTCGCAGGGGGGTTCGGTGCTGAGCAACACGACCCAGACGACGAGCAGTTCAGGGGCGCCGACCGTCAAGCGCGTGGTCCGCGAGATCCAGTCGCTGCTCCGCTCGGTCGCCGCGGCCGGCGACATCATCGAGGCCGCGGACAGCCTCGCCCCCACCCACCCCGAACTGGCCGACTTCCTGCGGGTGTACGGGGCGGGCCGCACCTCCGACGCCGTGGCGCATTACCAGTCCCACCAGAACTGACCCCGCCGGGAGGGGTCGTACCGCGCGCCGCGGGGGAAGCAACGGGGGGACCCCTGGGGGAGGAGCGACGCACAGCCATGGGTGAGGTCTTCGCCGGCCGGTACGAGCTGGCCGACCCGATCGGACGCGGTGGGGTCGGCGCGGTCTGGCGCGCCTGGGACCACCGCCGCCACCGGTATGTGGCCGCAAAGGTCCTCCAGCAGAGCGACGCGCATTCCCTGCTGCGCTTCGTGCGGGAACAGGCGATGCGGATCGACCACCCGCATGTGCTCGCCCCGGCCAGCTGGGCCGCCGACGACGACAAGGTCCTGTTCACGATGGACCTGGTGGCCGGTGGCTCGCTGGTCCATCTGGTCGGGGACTACGGACCGCTGCCCCCGGTGTTCGTCTGCACCCTGCTGGACCAGTTGCTGGCGGGGCTCGCCGCGGTGCACGCGGAGCGGGTCGTACACCGGGACGTCAAGCCCGCCAACGTGCTCCTGGAAGCCACCGGGACCGGGCGTCCCAGGCTGCGGCTGTCCGACTTCGGCATCGCGACGCGGCTGGGCGAACCACGGCTCACCGAGACGAACCTGGTCGTCGGGACGCCGGGTTATCTGTCACCCGAACAGATGATGGGCGCCGAGCCGGACTTCCCCGCCGACCTGTTCGCCACCGGTCTGGTCGCCCTCTATCTGCTGCAGGGCGCCAAACCGGACGCCAGGGCGCTCGTGGAGCACTTCGCCGAGCACGGGACGCCGAGCGCGCCGCAGGGCGTCCCGGAGCCGTTGTGGCAGGTCGTGGCCGGCCTGCTGCAGCCGGACCCGCAGGCCCGCTTCCGCACCGCCACAGGGGCGCGCAAGGCACTGGCAGCGGCGGTCGAGCTCCTTGTGGAGCCGGGCCCGACCGACGAGCCGATCGAGATCTTCGACCAACTCGGCCCCCTTCCCCCGGGTTTCGGCCCGAACGGCCCCGCGGCCTCTGCCGTGGCCGAGAAGCCGAAGGACGCTGGGCCGCACGGCGTTGGACCGAAGGACGCTGGGCCGCACGACACTGGGCCGCACGGCGTTGGACCGAAGGACGCTGGGCCGCAGGACGCCCGCTCGTCCCCCGGAGGGGCCGGGCGGCCCGCCACGGCATCGGGCACCGGTGACTTTCCCCTGCGGCCGCCCGCGGGCGGCCCTCCTTCCGTCCACGTCTTGCCCCCCGACCTCACCCATGCGCTGCTGCCCTCCCCCGGCCCGCGCGCACCACGGCCTCACGACGGCCCGCCCACTGCGGTGACGCAGCCGCACGCCGATGCCCGTACTTCCTCGTACACCGCCCAGCCCCCGCAGGCCGCCGTTCCCGCGCAGGGCATCTCACGGCACCGTGCCGAGCGTCCGCGCCGCCCGGGTCCGCCCGTGGCGGTGGCCGTCCCCCTGCTCGTTCTCGCCCTGGCCTGCTACGCCGTGGGCCTGTGGGCGCTGACCCGGCTGTGAGGGCCGCCCGCCCCCGCCCGGCGCCGGGCGGTCAGCGTCCACACCCCGAGGACGGCCAGCAGGGCGGTCCCCGTGCCGATCCCGCCCGCCGCGAGCACCCGTAGCCCCGTGGAGCCGCCCACCGCCCCGGCACCGCCGGCGGCACTCGCCGCTCCCCGGTCCCCGGCGGCGACCTCGAACAGGCCTCCCGGCTCGGACCGGCCCGCGTACCCCGGGCCCGCCCCGGCGGCACCGCTCACCCGCACCCGCAGGGTGAGTTCGTAGGGCCCGTCACCGAACGCGTCCGCCGTCTGGGCGGCGAGGTGCACGACCAGGTAGTAGGAGCCCGCGAACCGCATGGCCTTGACCTGGTCGGCGAAGCCGTAGCGGTTGGCGTAGGCGACGGGCGGCAGCGGCGCCAGCGCCGCGGCCGTGCGCCGACCGCTGTAACCGGCGTACGCCTCCTCCACGGAGCCGCGCACCGGGTTGTACAGCGACAGCGTCAGCGCACCGTCGGCGTAGCCGCTGCCGCCGCCCGCACCCGCGAGGTCCGCCGTGGCGTCCAGTCGCTGCGCCCAGTCCACGGGCACCCGGTAGAACAGCGTCCCGCCGGGGCGGACGCGGCCCCGCCACACCCCCTGCCCGACCGGGGTGGCCCGCTCGAACCCGGCGCCGCCCGCCCGCTCCACGGCCTTCCCGGTGACCGGCTCGGGGGAGGCCGAGTCCCAGGACCGGGGCGCGGCCGTCGCTCCGCTCCGCTCGAGGGGCGGCTCCGACGCGGTGGTCAGTTCCAGGGGCCAGGTGTCCGGCGAGGAGCCGGTGGCGGTGATGCGCTCGACGAGGACGTAGTACGCGCCGGCGCCCCGGCACAGCGCGTGGCCGGGGGCGGCCTCGCGCGCTCCCCACGCGGCGACGGGGTGCGGGCTGCGGCTCGTGCCGAACCGGGTGGCCTGGTAGGAGCAGGAACCGCCGTGGGCATCGTGCACGGAGACCCTGAGGCCGTCCGTGGCGGAGACGGTGGTGCCGGGGCCGGGGACGGCCGTGGCGGAGACGTAGGCGGCGGACGCGGCGTCGAGGTCGAGGCGGTAGTACAGCCTCCCGTTCCTCGGCAGGGAACTGCGGTAGGTGCGGCCGGGGGCGAGCCGTACCGCGTCCGCGGTGGTCGCGGCTCCGGCGACGGACGGGACGCCGTCGGCGAAGGCGTACGGGCCCGGCGTCCCGGCGGCGACGGCGTACGGGGCAGGCACCTGGGCCGCCGCGGCGCTCGGCCCCGCCGCGGCGGTGAGGGCGGCCAGGAGCCCCAGGGCCGCCGCCACGGCCGACACCCGCGCGCGGACGGCCGTACGCGGGCCGATGGCGCCCCACGCCCGGAGTCCCCGCGGCTCGCCCACGTCCCGATCGCTGCCCGGATCTCGACGGCTGCTGCCCGGATCTCGATGGCCCGCCCGGTCCCGGGGCGCGTGCCCACCGCGAGGAACGCTGCCGGGCCGTCCCGCAGGAGCCCGCCGTCCAGCCTTGGGCCGTCTCATCCCGCGCCCCCTCGCTTCAGCCGCCGCCTTCCGGACGTCGGCCATCCTGCCCCGGCGGGCGTTGCGCCGTCCGCGCATTCGGCCCGAGCGTCCGAAACACCCGCCTCCCGGAGCGGGGGCTATCCCACACGGCCCGGGTCCGCAACACGTGACCCGGGCGGAAGCCGCACCCGCACACACAAAACCCCGACCGCTACGGCGGCCGGGGTCTGCTCTGTTCAGTACTGGATGTCGCTGCTCACGAACCGGTGGGCACGGAGTCGGTCGCCTCCGTCCACAGATCCTGCTCGGCGCGATCCGCCTGGATCTGGCGGTACACGAGGAGCCCGCCGATGGCGGCCAGTGCGACCAGGAGAAGCTTCTTCACCGCGCGACCTCGTCTTTCCTTGACGTAGGGGACCTCTGCCGCCCGACTATACACACCGACCGATATCGATCGGTGACCTGCATCGGCCCTCAACTGTCCGGTACGGGAACGCAGTAGACACCCGTCGAACCAGGCCGATCGGAGGGTGATCACACCCTCACGGACGGTGCTGCCGGGCCGCCTCCCTCCCGGCTCCGCGGCTTTCCGCCGCTCATGCGTCCATCCGAGTGGTGTTCATCCGAAGATCCCCGCGCCACGGGCGTCGGTCCACCACTTCGCGGCGCTCATACACATGATGAGCAAAGTACGCAAATCGCCCAACCCGAAAGTGAGGGGCCATGGACCAGCACAAGGTCATGAAGTTGTGGACAGCCATCGTCACCGCCTTCCTCGCGCTCTGCACGGCGCTCGGACTCGTCACCACGACCGCCACGGCGGCCACGGCCGCTCCGCAGCCCGAGACGGCGCCCAAGAGCACCACCGCGAGGGTGCCGGCCCAGACGACAGCTTCCTGGCCCAGGTCCAGGTCCCATGCCCTGCCTCCTACGATGAAACAGCGGATCCGGGCCGAGGCTCACGGAAAGTCCCCGAGTTGCCGCCATCGCCCGTCGGCAGACGCCCCGTCGCTCGCCACCGATCCCGAGTGCGACCCCGCGGAACCTCCAGCCCGCCCCAACATCCCGCTCCAGCGCTGACAGGGCCGCCCCGGCGCCCCCGGGGCCCGCATCAGCACCCATGACGTAACGGCGATCCGCGTACTGCACCACCGAAACAACACCACCGCACCACCGCACCACCAGCGACACCGAGTCCCGGTCGGCCCGCCGACCGGGGCCTTCCCATGCCCGCGAACAGCCCGACACCGACCTCCGCGAGACCGACCGAACCGGCTGGGGCGGGACAGGCAGGACGACGTGACCGGGATGACGGGCATGACCGGCTACAGGTGCTCCCCCAGGGCAGCCAGCACCCGCCGACGGCCCCGCCGGCCCGCACACCCCAGGGATACGGCGCCCCGGCAGGGCAGCAGCGCTCCCCGCCGCCTCCAGCAGGACGTCCGCGCGCTCCCGTGCCTGCGGCCTGCGGTACGTCGGGACGACCGGACGTAGCCGAGTGGACGAGCGGCGCACGTGCGGACGTGGGCAAGCGGGCAAGCGGGCAAGCGGCCCACGAGCACCCCGACGCAAAGAGAGCGGGCGCCCCACCAGGGACGCCCGCTCTCTTCGTTCTGCTGCTGTGGGGCTAACAGGATTTGAACCTGTGGCCTCATCCTTATCAGGGATGCGCTCTAACCAACTGAGCTATAGCCCCGCCGTGCTCTGCGGTGTATGTCCCGCGCGCTGACTCCTGAAGATTAGCGCACGAGGGGGGCAGTCCCAAAATCGGTTGCCGGGAGGCCGTCGGCGGAGGTTTGACACCGCTTGCGGGCCTCCCGGCAGACGTCTCGCCGGGAGACGTCCCACACGTCGTCGGGACGTCCTACTCGTCCTCGGCCAGCGTCAGCTCGATACCGCCGACGAAGCCCGCCGAGAGGTTGTAGATGAACGCGCCGAGGGTCGCCAGGGCCGTCGCCAGGACGACGTCGATGACGGCGATGATCGTCGCGAACATCAGGACGTGCGGCAGGGAGAGGAAGGACTGGAGGTCGAAGCCGTTCGACTCGGTGGAGCCGGTCGCCTCCGAGATCGTCCCGCCGACCGTCGAGAAGACGCCCATCGCGTTCATGACCATCCACAGCACGGCGGACGCCACGACGGTGCAGATGCCCAGCGCGATGGAGAGCAGGAAGCTGACCTTCATCACCGACCACGGGTCGGCCTTGGACACGCGCAGCCGCGCCTTGCGCGTGCGCGGGGTGGTCCGGGCGCCCGTGCGCGGCCGTCGCACGGTGCCGGACCGGTCCCCGGCCCCGGCGGACGCCTGGTAGGCCTGCGGCGGGTGGTACGGGCCCGTGTGCTGCTGGGACTGCCGCTCACCGGGCAGCGGGGAGCCCGCCTGCCGGCCGGCCGCGGGCTGGCCCTGCGTCTGCGGGCCTCGGGTGTCCGTCACCGTTCCCCCCTGGGATTTGTGCGTGGGCGAGTGCGAGTCGGTCGCGGACGACTTGATCGCGTTGAGGTTGGTGGTGTGCGAGTCCGTCGCACGCGCGGCGGAGCCACGGCCGCCGCCCGATTCCGTACCAGTGGAGGTACCGGACGATCCGGCGCCCGTGGCTCCGCTCACGATGACTCACTCCTCGTGCTACTCGGCCGAGGGCACCTCACCCTCGTCCGTGCCGGTGGTCGCGACACCTTCGGCGGTCTCGTCCACGGCCACGTCGCCGTCGACTTCCTCCGCCTCGCGTCCCGCCTCGGCGTTACGTGCGATACCGACGACGGCATCGCGCTTGCCCAGGTTGATCAGTTGGACGCCCATGGTGTCACGGCCCGTCTCCCTGACCCCGCTGACTCGCGTGCGAATCACTCCGCCCGAGAGCGTGATCGCGAGGATCTCGTCGCTCTCCTCGACGACCAGCGCGCCCACGAGCGATCCGCGGTCCTCCACGATCTTGGCGGCCTTGATGCCGAGGCCGCCGCGGCCCTGGACGCGGTACTCGTCGACCCGGGTCCGCTTGGCGTACCCGCCGTCGGTGGCAGTGAACACGAACGTACCGGGTCGCACCACATTCATCGACAGCAGTTCGTCGCTCTCGCGGAAGCTCATGCCCTTCACGCCCGAGGTGGCGCGGCCCATGGGGCGCAGGGTGTCGTCCGAGGCGGTGAACCTGATCGATTGCGCCTTCTTGCTGATCAGCAGCAGATCGTCGTCGGCCGAGACGAGTTCCGCGCCGATCAGTTCGTCGTCGCTGCCGTCCTCCCGCTCCCGCAGGTTGATGGCGATGACGCCGCCGGAGCGAGGCGAATCGTAATCCTTCAGAGGCGTCTTCTTGACCAGACCGCCCTTGGTGGCCAGCACCAGGTACGGGACGGCCTCGTAGTCGCGGATCGCGAGGATCTCGGCGATCGCCTCGTCCGGCTGGAAGGCCAGCAGGTTCGCCACGTGCTGGCCGCGCGCGTCCCGGCCGGCGTCCGGCAGCTCGTAGGCCTTGGCGCGGTAGACGCGGCCCTTGTTGGTGAAGAACAGCAGCCAGTGGTGCGTGGTGGAGACGAAGAAGTGGTCGACGATGTCGTCCTCCTTCAGCTTCGCCCCGCGCACGCCCTTGCCGCCGCGCTTCTGGGCGCGGTAGTCGTCGGTCTTGGTCCGCTTGATGTAGCCGCCGCGGGTGACCGTGACGACGATGTCCTCCTCGGCGATCAGGTCCTCGATGGACATGTCGCCCTCGTAGGGGATCAGCTTGGTCTTGCGGTCGTCGCCGTACTTCTCGACGATCGCGGCCAGCTCCTCGCTGACGATCCCGCGCTGGCGGACCGGGGAGGCGAGGATCTCTTTGTACTCGTTGATCTTCGCCTGCAGCTCGTCGTGCTCCTGGACGATCTTCTGGCGCTCCAGGGCGGCCAGCCGGCGCAGCTGCATCTCCAGGATGGCGTTGGCCTGGATCTCGTCGATCTCCAGCAGGCCCATCAGGCCGCCGCGGGCGACCTCGACGGTCTCACTGCGCCGGATCAGCGCGATGACCTCGTCGATGGCGTCCAGGGCCTTCAGCAGGCCGCGCAGGATGTGGGCGCGCTCCTCGGCCTTGCGCAGCCGGAAGCGGGTCCGGCGCACGACGACCTCGATCTGGTGCGTCACCCAGTGGCGGATGAACGCGTCCAGCGAGAGGGTGCGCGGCACGCCGTCGACCAGGGCCAGCATGTTGGCGCCGAAGTTGGTCTGGAGGTCGGTGTGCTTGTAGAGGTTGTTCAGGACGACCTTGGCGACCGCGTCCCGCTTGAGGACGATGACCAGGCGCTGGCCCGTGCGGGAGGACGTCTCGTCGCGGACGTCGGCGATGCCGCCGATCTTGCCGTCCTTGACCAGGTCGGCGATCTTCTGGGCGAGGTTGTCCGGGTTGACCTGGTACGGCAGCTCGGTGACCACCAGGCACTGGCGGTTCTGGATCTCCTCGACCTCGACCACCGCGCGCATGGTGATGGAGCCGCGACCGGTGCGGTACGCCTCCTCGATGCCCTTGCGGCCGACGACCAGCGCGCCGGTCGGGAAGTCCGGGCCCTTGATGCGCTCGATGAGCGCGTCCAGCAGCTCCTCGTGCGAGACGTCCGGGTTCTCGAGGAACCACTGGGCGCCGGCGGCGACCTCGCGCAGGTTGTGCGGCGGGATGTTGGTCGCCATGCCGACCGCGATGCCGGCCGATCCGTTGATCAGCAGGTTCGGGAAGCGGGCGGGCAGGACGGTCGGCTCCTGGGAGCGGCCGTCGTAGTTGTCCGTGAAGTCGACGGTCTCCTCGTCGATGTCGCGGACCATCTCCATCGACAGCGGCGCCATCTTGCACTCGGTGTACCGCATGGCCGCGGCCGGGTCGTTGCCCGGCGAGCCGAAGTTGCCGTTGGAGTCCACCAGCGGCATCCGCATCGACCACGGCTGGGCGAGGCGCACCAGGGCGTCGTAGATCGAGGAGTCACCGTGCGGGTGGTAGTTGCCCATGACGTCGCCGACGACGCGGGCGCACTTGTAGAAGCCGCGCTCGGGGCGGTAGCCGCCGTCGTACATGGCGTACAGGACGCGGCGGTGGACGGGCTTGAGGCCGTCCCGGACGTCGGGCAGCGCACGCGAGACGATGACGGACATCGCGTAGTCGAGGTAGGAACGCTGCATCTCCGTCTCGAGCCCGACGGGCTCGACACGCATCGCGAGTTCGCCGCCCTCTTCAGGGGTGACGGGGGTGTTCTCGTCGGCCATTGCTGGTGGGGATCCTTCCTGGTGCGGTCAGCTGAGACCGACTCAGATGTCGAGGAAACGGACGTCCTTGGCGTTGCGCTGGATGAACTGGCGGCGGGCCTCGACGTCCTCGCCCATCAGGACCGAGAACAGGTCGTCGGCCTGGGCGGCGTCGTCGAGGGTGACCTGGCCGAGGACCCGGTGCTCCTGGTCCATCGTGGTCACGCGCAGCTCCTCGGCGTTCATCTCGCCGAGACCCTTGAAGCGCTGGATCGAGTCCTCGCGCACGCGCTTGCCGCGCTGCCGGCCCATCTCGATCAGCGCGTCGCGCTCGCGGTCGGAGTAGGCGTACTCGATGTCGTCCCGGCCCCACTTGAGCTTGTAGAGCGGGGGACGGGACAGGTACACGTGCCCGGCCTCGACCAGCGGCCGCATGAAGCGGAACAGGAAGGTCAGCAGCAGGGTGCTGATGTGCTGGCCGTCGACGTCGGCGTCCGCCATCAGGATGATCTTGTGATAGCGGAGCTTGTCGATGTCGAAGTCCTCGTGCACACCCGTGCCGAAGGCGGAGATCAGCGCCTGGATCTCCTGGTTCTGCAGGATCTTGTCGATCCGCGCCTTCTCGACGTTGAGGATCTTGCCGCGGATCGGGAGGATCGCCTGGTACTCCGGGTTGCGGCCGGACTTGGCCGAACCGCCGGCGGAGTCGCCCTCGACGATGAAGATCTCGCACTTGGCGGGGTCGTTCGACTGGCAGTCGGAGAGCTTGCCCGGCAGGGACGCGGACTCCAGCAGCCCCTTGCGGCGGGTGAGGTCGCGGGCCTTGCGGGCCGCCACACGGGCGGTGGCCGCCTGGATGCCCTTGCGGATGATGTCCGCCGCCTCGACCGGGTTGCGGTCCAGCCAGTCGTTCAGGTGTTCGTAGACGGCCCGCTGGACGAAGGTCTTCGCCTCGGTGTTGCCCAGCTTGGTCTTGGTCTGGCCCTCGAACTGCGGCTCGCTCAGCTTGACCGAGATGATCGCGGTCAGACCCTCGCGGATGTCGTCGCCCGTGAGGTTGTCGTCCTTGTCGCGCAGCAGCTTCCTGTCGCGCGCGTACTTGTTGATCAGGCTGGTCAGGGCCGCACGGAAGCCCTCCTCGTGCGTACCGCCCTCATGCGTGTGGATGATGTTCGCGAAGGAGTACACACCCTCGCTGTAGCCGCCGTTCCACTGCATGGCGACCTCGAGGGACAGGCTCTTGTCCTTGTCCTCGGCCTCCAGGTCGATGATCGTCGGGTGCACCACCTCTCCCTTGCGGGAGTTGAGGTACTTCACGAAGTCGACGATGCCGCCCTCGTAGTGGTACGTGACGGTCTTGACCTCGTCCTTCTGGTCGGCGCCCGCCTCGTCCGCGCCGCTGGTGGCCTTCGCCGACTCACGCTCGTCGGTCAGCCGGATCGTCAGACCCTTGTTGAGGAACGCCATCTCCTGGAAGCGCCGCGAAAGCGTCTCGAAGGAGTACTCGGTGGTCTCGAAGATGTCCGGGTCGGCCCAGAAGGTGACCGAGGTACCCGTCTCCTCCGTCGCCTCGTGCTTGACCAGGGGGGCGGTGGGCACGCCCAGCTTGTAGTCCTGCGTCCAGCGGTGGCCGTCGGTCCTGATCTCGACGGAGACCTTGGAGGACAGGGCGTTCACCACGGACACGCCGACGCCGTGCAGACCGCCGGAGACCGCGTAGCCGCCGCCGCCGAACTTGCCGCCCGCGTGCAGCACGGTGAGCACGACCTCCACGGCCGGCTTGCCCTCGGAGGCGACGATGCCCACCGGGATGCCACGGCCGTTGTCGACGACGCGGACCCCGCCGTCGGCCAGGATCGTCACGTCGATCGTGTCCGCGTGCCCGGCCAGTGCCTCGTCGACGGAGTTGTCGACGACCTCGTACACAAGGTGGTGCAGACCGCGCTCGCCGGTGGAGCCGATGTACATACCGGGTCGCTTGCGGACCGCGTCCAGACCCTCGAGGACGGTGATGGCGCTGGCGTCGTACGAGGCGGTGGCCTCACCGCTCGGAGAGGCCACCGGCTCATCGGCGCCGGTGTCGGTGGACGGGATGTTCTCGTTGGGGTTGCCGGAATCGGCCACGAAGCGCCCTTTCTGGCACAGCACGAGCCGGGCTCCTGGGGGTGCCCCCTCCGGGGAGGGTTGCCGGAGCGGCTGCGGCATGTTGCGTTGGTAAGCCTTGATCAGCGTTGCTCAGCTTTTCCCGGACGGTCCCCACGTTCGGGGCGGGATTGTCTTCCAGTCTACCGGTAGCGCCGACAGTGATGGGGGTTTGCCGGTACCTGGGTCCGCATGTGGCGCCCTGAACCGGTCTTGGCCGGGTCCCGATATACGGAAGGGGGCTCCAAGAGGCTCACAGCGGCACTCAGCGCTTCCGGGCGTCAACCCTTCGCTACTCCGGGGTCAGGTCGGGATTCGCAAGCGCGTGCGGGTGTGTGAGGGAGCCCTCCGCGACACCCGCACACCACCCTCCGCAACCACCCGATGTGATCTCTGTCACCCGCCGCGGGCGGCGGTCCACCGCGTGTCGCACGGCGCCACCGACCACCGGCCGGGCCGCGACCCGGCACCCGAAGGCGCGGCGCCATCCGTCATCCGTAGGTGTCGCCGGGCCCCGTACTCCCGGGCGCGCGCAACGGACCGTACCGACGGGCACCGCCCCCGGGACCCTGCACCTTGATCAACCGGACCGCGCCGTGCCCCAGGTCCTCGTTGAGGCGGGCGACCAGCGTCGGCGCGAGCAGCCGCAGGTTCGTCGCCCACGCCGTCGAATCACAGCGCACCGCCAGCACCCGCTCGTCCTCGTCGTACCTCTCCGGCACACAGTGCTTGGCCACGTCCGCCCCGACGATCTGCGGCCAGCGCCCCATCACACCGCCGACCGCGGCCGGAGTCTCCCACCCGCGCTCGGTGATCAGCCGGTTGATGGCCGCACCCAGCGCCATCGGGTCGCGACCGTCGCCACGCGCACCGGAACGCAGCCCACCGCGCCGCACCTGCCTCTTCTGCTGCGCCGCCTCACCCCGCGCGCGCGCCGCCTCCTTGGCCGCGCGCAACGCCACCCGCGCCAGGTCGACACCCGAGGGCTCGGGACCCTGCCGGGCCGCCTTCGGCGCCTTCCCGGCCCCCGGCTCGTTCTCGGCGCTCATACGCGCTCCACCGCCCCGCCCGACACGGCGAACCGGGCCCCCGACAACACGTGCGGCACATCGTCGTCGACCGCCGCCGTGACCAGGACCTGCTCACCGGGCGCGACCAGCTCGGCCAGCCGCTCCCGGCGCCGGGCGTCCAACTCGGCGAAGACGTCGTCCAGGACCAGCACCGGCTCATTGCCCTCCGCACGCAGCAGGTCGTACGAGGCCAGGCGCAACGCGAGGGCGTAGGACCAGGACTCGCCGTGCGAGGCGTACCCCTTGGCGGGCAGCCGCCCCAGCTTCAGCACCAGGTCGTCCCGGTGCGGGCCGACCAAGGTGACACCCCGTTCGATCTCCTGCTTGCGGGCATCGGCGAGCGCGGCGATGAGCTGCGCGTACAGGTCCTCGCGCGTGTGCGCCTCACCGGGCGCTGACGGCTTGTACTCCAGGGCCACCGGCCCGCCGCCGGGCGCCAGCTGCTCGTACGCCTTGTCCGCGAGCGGCTGCAGCGTGGTGATCAGGTCCAGACGCTGGGCCAGCAGTTCCGCACCCGCGCGCGCGAGGTGCTGATCCCACACGTCCAGCGTGGACAGATCCATGGAGCGCCCACCGTGCCGCCGCGCGAGCGCCGCGGACTTCAGGAGCGTGTTGCGCTGCTTGAGGACCCGCTCGTAGTCGGAGCGGACACCTGCCATACGCGGAGAACGGGCGGTGATCAGCTCGTCGAGGAAGCGGCGACGCTCGCCCGGGTCGCCCTTGACCAGGGCGAGATCCTCCGGCGCGAACAGCACCGTCCGGACGATGCCGAGCACGTCACGCGGTCTGACCTGCGAGGACCGGTTGATGCGGGCCCGGTTCGCACGGCCCGGGTTCAGCTCCAGCTCGACCAGCTGCTGCCGCTCGCCCTGCCGCACCTGCGCCCGGATCACCGCCCGCTCGGCGCCCATGCGGACCAGCGGGGCGTCCGAGGCGACCCGGTGACTCCCGAGGGTGGCCAGGTAGCCGACCGCTTCGACGAGGTTGGTCTTGCCCTGGCCGTTGGGGCCGACGAACGCGGTGACGCCCGGGTCGAGCGGCACCTCGGCCCGGGCGTACGAGCGGAAGTCGGCCAGCGACAGATGCGTGACGTGCATGGTCGTTCGCCGGCCTCCTCCAGCGGGTGGACCGCCGAGCGGTCCCGTGTCGTGCGAACCGTCCGGTGTCCGGTGTACGTGCCCTGTGGACCACCTGTGGTTTCACCGGCCTGCGGACCGGCGCCCGGCGGACGGCTGCGCCCTGTGGACTACTTCTTCTCCACGGCGTGACCGCCGAACTGGTTGCGCAGCGCGGCGATCATCTTCATCTGCGGCGAGTCCTCCTGGCGGGAGGCGAACCGCGCGAACAGCGAGGCCGTGATCGCGGGCAGCGGCACGGCGTTGTCGATGGCCGCCTCGACGGTCCACCGGCCCTCGCCGGAGTCCTGGGCGAAGCCGCGCAGCTGCTCCAGGTGCTCGTCGTCGTCCAGCGCGTTGACCGCGAGGTCGAGCAGCCAGGAGCGGATGACCGTGCCCTCCTGCCAGGAGCGGAAGACCTCGCGGACGTTGTCCACCGAGTCGACCTTCTCCAGGAGTTCCCAGCCCTCCGCGTACGCCTGCATCATCGCGTACTCGATGCCGTTGTGGACCATCTTCGCGAAGTGGCCCGCGCCGACCTTGCCCGCGTGCACCGAGCCGAAGTCGCCCTCCGGCTTGAGCGCGTCGAAGACCGGCTGCACCCTGGCGACGTGCTCCGCGTCGCCGCCGTACATCAGCGCGTAGCCGTTCTCCAGGCCCCACACACCGCCGGAGACACCGCAGTCGACAAACCCGATGCCCTTGGCCGCCAGCTCCCGCGCGTGCTTCTCGTCGTCGGTCCAGCGGGAGTTGCCGCCGTCCACGACCACGTCTCCGGGCTCCAGCAGCTCGGCCAGCTCGTCGACGGTCGACTGGGTCGGGGCGCCGGCCGGGACCATCACCCAGACCACGCGGGGGCCCGTCAACTTGTCCACAAGCTCAGAGAGGCTGTGGACGTCCGCGAGGTCGGGGTTGCGGTCGTATCCGATGACGGTGTGGCCTGCGCGGCGTATCCGCTCGCGCATGTTGCCGCCCATCTTGCCGAGGCCGACGAGACCGAGCTCCATCAGTTGTGTCCTTAGGTGTCCGACGTGATGTGGGGGCACTTTCGTACCGGTGTCCGAGCCTAGACCCGGACCTTCCCGCACATCCGTGGGCATACGCGCTCATGCGTACGCCCGCCGTCGGCCGGGACCGGCTCCGGCTCAGCCGCTCAGACGCACCGGCATGATCAGGTACTTGTAGGCCTCGTCCGCCTCGGCGTCCACGGCCGGCTTGCCGCTGAGCAGGGCGGGCTTGGTCGACGTCGTGAACGACAGCTGCGCCACCGGGGAGTCGATCGCGCTCAGACCGTCCAGCAGGAAGGTCGGGTTGAAGGCGATGGAGATGTCGTCGCCTTCGAGCTGGGCGTCCACCCGTTCCACAGCCTGTGCGTCGTCACTGGAGCCCGCCTCCAGGATGAGCACACCCTGCTCGAAGCTGAGACGGACCGGGGTGTTGCGCTCGGCGACCAGGGCCACGCGCTTGACGGCCTCGACGAAGGGGGCGGTCTCGATGACGGCGACGCTGTTGAACTCGGTGGGGAACAGCGTGCGGTACTTCGGCAGGTCGCCTTCGAGCAGGCGGGTGGTGGTACGGCGGCCCGCGCCCTCGAAGCCGATCAGGCCCTCGCCCGACCCGGAGCCGGAGAGCGCGAGGATGACGCTGTCGCCGCTGGTCAGAGCCTTGGCGGTGTCCTGGAGCGTCTTGGCGGGGACCAGGGCGACCGCGGAGACGTCCGGGTTCTCCGGCTTCCACAGGAACTCGCGGACCGCGAAGCGGTAGCGGTCGGTGGAGGCCAGCGTCACCGTGTCGCCCTCGATCTCGATGCGCACACCGGTGAGGACGGGCAGCGTGTCGTCACGGCCCGCGGCGATGGCGACCTGCTGCACGGCGGAGGCGAAGACCTCGCCGGGGACGGTGCCCGTGGCGTTCGGCATCTGCGGGAGCGCCGGGTACTCCTCCACAGGCAGGGTGTGGAGTGTGAAGCGCGAGGAGCCGCAGACCACCGTCGCCCGTACACCGTCTGTGGAGATCTCCACCGGCCGGTTGGGCAGGGCACGGGAGATGTCGGCGAGCAGCCGGCCGGAGACCAGGACGGTGCCCTCCTCCTCGACCTCGGCGTCCACCGACACACGGGCGGAGACCTCGTAGTCGAAGCTGGACAGGCTCAGCTGGCCGTCCTCCGCCTTCAGCAGCAGGCCGGCGAGAACAGGCGCCGGCGGACGGGCCGGGAGGCTGCGTGCCGCCCACGCCACTGCCTCCGCGAGTACGTCGCGTTCCACCCGGATCTTCACCGTAAGCCGCCTCCTGCTGATTGCTACTGAGTCCTCCGACTCGGTGTCACCGCCCGCTGCGACGGGAAGAGCACCGGGGACCAGTCTGACGCACACCACTGACAGTAGGTGCCCGTCGGGGTCAAGTCGCTCCGAGGGGCGGCCGGGCTCGAAGGGGCGAGTTGTGCACAGGTCCCGCTTCGAAACGAATTCCGCACTCTTACTGGTTGGGAGTAGTAGTAGGGGCTGTGGATACGGTGGATAACCACGTTTCCCCAGCTCAGCACGGAGATTTTGTCCACGGACCCTGTGGGTGACACCAGTGGACAACTCAGGGGATCTGTGGAGAACAGAAAGTTCTGCACACACCGCCCACAGGACGAGGTGAGTTCTCCCCAGCTGCGTCCCCAGGTTTTCCCAAGTTGCCCACACCCCAATCTGGCAGCTTGGTGTGACGGCTTTCACTCGACGCGGTGACCGGGTGCGTCGGGTTGCCGAACAGTGGACAACCATGTGGAGAAGCCACCGATCATTGGGGACAACTGACCGCAGCCTGTGGGTTGCCCGTGGACAACTTCATGCACAGGCTGTGGACCCCGGCTTCGCCCACAGGTTGTGGAAATCTTTCATCCACCGTTCCACACCCCCCTGAGCTGGGGGGACGGGTTTTGGGCCGGGAGGCTGTGGATGCCGTTCGGGACAACTTGGCGGTCCCCAGGATGTGGACGGAAGAAAGTTCACGGATCTGTGGAGAGAGCCCGTAACCACCCAGCTAATCGAACAACGGGCCCCGCGGCAGGGCGTCTCGGTGCACAGGGAGGGGAAGGCCGGCCCGGGGCCGCTGCCGCTCGCGCCGAGCCCGCTGAGGCCCTTCGCTGTCGTCTTCCGGTGCCTACGCCGACGCATGGTGGCTCCAGGCACAGCAGGCCGACGCACGCCGGCCCCAGACACAGCAGTGGGGCGCTTCCGGGCACAGCAGTGGGGCGCCTTCCGGAGACGGTGTTCCGGAAGGCGCCCCACAGGTGTCGTACGAGCTCTGGTCAGCCGTTCTTGATGCGGTTGGTCAGCTCGGTGACCTGGTTGTAGATGGAGCGCCGCTCGGCCATCAGGGCGCGGATCTTGCGGTCGGCGTGCATGACCGTCGTGTGGTCGCGGCCGCCGAACTGCGCGCCGATCTTCGGCAGCGACAGGTCCGTCAGCTCACGGCACAGGTACATGGCGATCTGCCGTGCGGTGACCAGCGCGCGCCCGCGGGAGGTGCCGCACAGGTCCTCGACCGTCAGCCCGAAGTAGTCGGCGGTGGCCGCCATGATGGCGGTCGCCGTGATCTCGGGCGCGCTGTCCTCGCCGCCGGGGATGAGGTCCTTGAGGACGATCTCCGTCAGGCCCAGGTCCACCGGTTGCCGGTTGAGGGAGGCGAACGCCGTGACGCGGATCAGCGCGCCCTCCAGCTCGCGGATGTTGCGCGAGATCCGGGAGGCGATGAACTCCAGCACCTCCGGCGGGGCGTTCAGCTGCTCCTGGACCGCCTTCTTGCGCAGGATCGCGATGCGCGTCTCCAGCTCGGGCGGCTGGACGTCGGTGATCAGTCCCCACTCGAAGCGGTTGCGCAGCCGGTCCTCCAGGGTCACCAGCTGCTTGGGCGGCCGGTCCGAGGAGAGCACGATCTGCTTGTTGGCGTTGTGGAGCGTGTTGAAGGTGTGGAAGAACTCCTCCTGCGTCGACTCCTTGTCCGCCAGGAACTGGATGTCGTCGACGAGCAGGATGTCCATCTCGCGGTAGCGCTTGCGGAAGCTGTCGCCCTTGCCGTCGCGGATGGAGTTGATGAACTCGTTGGTGAATTCCTCCGAGCTGACGTAGCGCACGCGGGTGCCCGGGTAGAGGCTGCGCGCGTAGTGCCCGATCGCGTGCAGCAGGTGGGTCTTGCCCAGGCCGGACTCGCCGTAGATGAACAGCGGGTTGTAGGCCTTGGCCGGGGCTTCGGCGACGGCGACCGCGGCGGCGTGTGCGAAGCGGTTGGACGCGCCGATGACGAACGTGTCGAAGAGGTACTTCGGGTTCAGCCGTGCGGTCGGCTCACCCGGTCCGTGGCCCTGCGCCGGCCGGTCGGCCGCGGAGCCGGAACCGCCGGCTCCGGAGGGAGGGGGGCCCGCCGGTCCGCCGCGGTGCGCGGGTCCGGCACCGGCCGGCGGCTCGGGCAGTTCCCGGCGGCCGGGGTCGCGCTGCTCGTAGTCGCGCTGGTCGTACTCGGGGCGCCCCGAGTCGTAGTCGGGGCGCGACTGGTCGTAGGAGGGGCGCTCCATCGGCCGCGGGCGGTAGTCCTGCGCCGGGGGGTAGGGCTCGTGCGGGCCGGTGTAGGAGTCGTTCGAGGAGCCGTACGAGTCCTGGGACCCGTAGCCGTCCTGGGTGCCGTAGGTGTCCTGCGGGCGGTACTGGTCGCGGGGGGCGTACGGCTCCTGGGCGGGTGAGGCGTAGGGGTCGCGCTCGGGGAAGCCGAGCCGTTGCTGCTGCCAGCCGTAGTCGTCCTGGGCCGGGCGCGGCCAGGCGCCGGGTTCGGGGCGCTGGCGGTCGCCGTACTCCGCCGGGTATGCGGGGCGGGCGGTCGGCAGTTGGTCCGTGCCGTCGCCCGGCTGGGGGCCGCCGGTGCGCGGGGGCGGGTGCTGGTCGCCGGGGCCGCCCGGGTGCTGGTCGGCGCGTCCGGGGCGGTCGGGCCGGCCGGTGCGGTCCGCGCGGTGGGGGTCAGGCCGGTCGGGGCGGTGGGGCTCGGCCCGGTGCCGTCCGTAGGGCTCGTAGCCGCCCTGGCCGGTGGGCAGTTCCTGTTCCTCGTAGCGGGACTGGGGGGCCGACGGCGTGGGGGGCTGGGTCTCGCCGACGGAGCTGTCGACGGTGATGGCGATGCGGATCGGGCGTCCGCACTCGCGGCTCAGCGTCTCGCTCACGACCGGGGCGAGGCGGCCTTCGAGCACGTTCTTCGCGAACTCGTTCGGTACCGCGAGCAGTGCCGTGTCCGCGACCAGCGCGAGCGGCTGGCAGCGGCGGATCCAGTGCTCGTCCTTCGTCTCGACGCCCTGGCCGCGGTCCTCTCCGAGGAGCTGTTCCAGTACGCGTGGCCACACTGCGGCAAGATCGGCAGGTACGTCAGCCACAGGGCACGCTCTCTCACGGGTCCCACGAACGTGTGGTTCGGGACGGGTCGGGATGTAAACGGGGGACAAGGGAACGAATGGGAGTCCGCCCACGGTAGTCAGCGCGGCGGGTACCGTTCAAGTTGTTGTCCCCAGGCTGTGGACAAGCTCGGCCCGGGGCCGCGCGGTTTGACCGGATGGCCTAGCCGCGCGTACCGTAACCAGGTCGAGTTGTCGATGGCTGCTGCCGCCTGCCTCCGAAGGGCACAGATCGCGTCAAGGTGATCGGTAAGCGGTGCACACGGCGTGACTGCGAGCTAATCGTGGGCGCACGGTGACAGCCAGGACGGCACCCCGCCACTACCGAATCTTTCTGGAGCCCCCGAGTGAGCAAGCGCACCTTCCAGCCGAACAACCGTCGTCGCGCGAAGACCCACGGCTTCCGGCTGCGTATGCGCACCCGTGCCGGCCGCGCGATTCTCGCGTCCCGCCGTAGCAAGGGTCGCGCCCGTCTGTCCGCCTGATCCCGGTCAGGTCATGACATCGTGCTGCCCACCGAGAACCGGCTGAGGCGGCGCGAGGACTTCGCGACCGCGGTACGACGAGGGCGCCGGGCCGGACGCCCGCTTCTCGTCGTCCATCTTCGTAGCGGTGCCACGGACCCGCACGCGCCTGGGGAGAGCGCTCCCCCGACGCGTGCGGGTTTCGTCGTGAGCAAGGCAGTGGGTGGCGCGGTCGTACGCAACGCGGTGAAGCGCAGGCTTCGCCATCTGATGCGCGACCGGGTCGCACTCCTCCCCCCCGGTAGCCTGGTAGTCGTACGAGCGCTACCAGGAGCGGGCGAGGCCGATCACGCACAGCTGGCCCGAGACCTGGATGCCGCCCTTCAACGACTGCTGGGAGGGGGCACGCGATGAAGTACCCACTGCTGGCCCTGATCAAGCTGTACCAGTGGACCATCAGTCCGTTGCTCGGGCCGGTGTGCAAGTACTACCCGTCGTGTTCCCACTACGGCTTCACGGCCATCGACCGGCACGGTGCGGTCAAGGGAACGGCGCTCACCGCCTGGCGCATCCTGCGGTGCAACCCGTGGTCGCTGGGTGGTGTGGACCACGTTCCTCCGCGCAAGCGTCCGCGGTGGCACGAAATGCTGCGTGACGCCTGGCGTACGCGCAAGGGCGGGCCCTCCGCCGCCGAGACGGCCACCGACGGGGACTTCCCGTCGGGCCCGGTCGCAGAGACCTCGTCCCATGCCCAAGGAGCATGATTAGTGGACACGATTGCCAGCTTCTTCAGTTTCATCACCTGGCCCGTCTCCTGGGTCATCGTCCAGTTCCACAAGGTTTACGGGGCGATCTTCGGGGCTGACACCGGCTGGGCCTGGGGCCTGTCCATCGTGTCCCTGGTGGTTCTGATCCGCATCTGCCTGATCCCGCTCTTCGTGAAGCAGATCAAGGCGACCCGCGCGATGCAGACGCTCCAGCCGGAGATGAAGAAGATCCAGGAGCGCTACAAGAACGACAAGCAGCGTCAGTCCGAAGAGATGATGAAGCTGTACAAGGAGTCGGGTACCAACCCGCTCTCCTCGTGCCTTCCCATCCTGGCGCAGTCCCCGTTCTTCTTCGCCCTCTACCACGTACTGAGCGCGATCGCGACCGGCAAGACGATCGGTGTGATCAACGAGCCGCTGCTGGCCAGCGCCCGTCATGCCCACATCGTCGGCGCCCCGCTGGCCGCGAAGTTCACGGACAGCGCCGACAAGGTCGCCCAGCTCGGTGCCTCCCTGACCGATGTCCGTGTCGTCACCGCGGTCATGATCGTCCTGATGTCGGCGTCGCAGTTCTACACGCAGCGCCAGCTGATGACCAAGAACGTCGACACCACGGTGAAGACGCCGTTCATGCAGCAGCAGAAGATGCTGATGTACGTCTTCCCGGTCATGTTCGCCGTCTTCGGCATCAACTTCCCGGTCGGTGTCCTCGTCTACTGGCTGACCACCAACGTGTGGACCATGGGCCAGCAGATGTACGTCATCCACAACAACCCGACTCCGGGCTCCAAGGCTCAGGCCTCCTACCTGGAGCGTCTGCACAAGCACGTCACGCACCACGGCAAGACCCGCAACCGGCGTGAGAAGGCCATCGTCAAGGCGATCGTCGCCAAGGGCCGCGACCGCAACGAGTTCGAGCGCAAGTTCATCAACGGCCTGACCAAGGCCGGCCTGGCGGCCCAGCCCGACGGCACGGTGATCAAGGGCGAGAGCGCCGCCGTCGTGCAGGCCGAGGACGGCACGGTCACCACCACGACGGCCGCCGGTGCCAGGCGTCAGCAGCCCAAGCGGCAGAGCAAGTCACAGCGTCAGTCGGGCAGCCCGAAGGCGGCAGGGGCCGGTGACATCGAGCAGCCCCCGTCGCTGACCAAGCCCGAGCCCGAGGCCGAGACGAAGACCGGCGCGCCGCGGGACACCCCGCCCGCCGCTGCCAAGAAGCCCGACTCCAAGCCGGGCAACGGCAGCCGCAGCAAGGCCCAGTCCGGCCAGCGCAAGGGCCCGCAGCGGCCCAAGTCCCCGTCCAAGAAGTAAGAAGGAGCCCATCCCGTGACGGAAGGCACCACCTCCGCCGCTGTCGAGGGCGCAGACGCCCTGACCCGCCTGGAGCAGGAGGGCGAGATCGCGGCGGACTACCTCGAGGGTCTGCTGGACATCGCCGACCTCGACGGCGACATCGACATGGACGTCGAGGCCGACCGCGCCTCTGTCTCGATCATCAGCGAGGCCGGCAGCCGGGACCTGCAGAAGCTGGTCGGCCGGGACGGTGAGGTGCTGGAGGCGCTGCAGGAGCTGACGCGGCTGGCCGTGCACCGGGAGACCGGTGACCGCAGCCGCCTGATGCTGGACATCGCGGGCTACCGTGCCCAGAAGCGCACCGAGCTGTCCGAGCTGGGCGCCAAGGCCGCGGCGGAGGCCAAGAGCAGCGGCGAGCCCGTGAAGCTGAAGCCGATGAGCCCGTTCGAGCGCAAGGTCGTGCACGACGCGGTCAAGGCCGCGGGGCTGCGCAGCGAGTCCGAGGGCGAGGAGCCGCAGCGCTTCGTCGTCGTGCTCCCCGCCTGAGCGGTCCCACGTTCCACCGGCCCCGTCTGTTGCGCAGGCGGGGCCGAACTTTGTCAGCCTGGTAGTTCTGGTGGTCGGCGCTGATCGCGCTGATGCGGTACGGAAGGACGGTCCCCCGTGACGGAGGCAGCGGAGCTCCCCCCTGCGCCCGAGCAGGCACGAGACGTATTCGGTGATCGCTTCGCGGATGCGGTCCGGTACGCCGAGCTGCTGGCAGAAGCAGGTGTGCAGCGAGGGCTCATCGGTCCGCGGGAGGTGCCCCGCCTGTGGGAGCGCCACCTGCTGAACTGTGCGGTGCTCTCCGAGGTCGTCCCCGAAGGGGTGACCGTGTGCGATGTCGGTTCCGGCGCCGGCCTGCCGGGCATCCCGCTGGCTCTGGTCCGGGAGGACCTGAAGATCACGCTGCTGGAGCCGTTGCTGCGGCGCACCAACTTCCTCACCGAGGTCGTCGAGATGCTGGGACTCGACCATGTCACCGTCGTCCGGGGGCGGGCCGAAGAGGTGATGGGCAAGCTCCCGCCGGTCCATGTGGTGACCGCCAGGGCGGTGGCTCCGCTGGACCGCCTGGCGACCTGGGGTATTCCGCTGCTGCGCCCGTACGGCGAGATGCTCGCCCTCAAGGGGGACACGGCGGAGGAGGAGCTGAAGAGTGCGGGCACCGCGCTGAGCAAGCTCGGCGCGGCGGAGACGTCCATCCTGCATGTGGGTGAGGGTGTCGTGGATCCGTTGTCCACCGTGGTCCGGGTGGAGGTCGGCGAGAGCCCCGGCGGCGTGCGTTTCGCGGCGAAGCGGGCGAAGGCGGCCCGGACAGGACGTGCGCGCCGGAGGCGGTGAGCCCTTCCTTTCGTCTCTCCGTCGCCTCTCACTCCGCCGCAGGGACCCTGCTGGGAGAGGTGCGGCGGAGTGTCGCTCACATAAAGGGCGAATTGTTGTCATCGTGTTTCACGTGAAACGTCGCTCACTGCTGCACGGCATCATCAACCGTGGCCGCGCCGCGGCCCAACCCCGCGACCGCAAGCCTCTCGGTTCACTCGGAGAGGGAACCGAGTTGTCCACAGAGGTGGATTTCTCCACAGAACGTCAGGCCTCACTGGTTCGCGACCCCGATGGCATGGGAGGCTCTGTTCATTGCGAGCCTGAAGTCGAGGAGAGTGAATCCTTGCGGTCCGACGCCAACATCGCGGGACCGATGACCGATCCGGTCCCCGGCCCCCGTACCGAGTCGATGGGGGAGAATGTTTCACGTGAAACACCGCCCCCGATGGACGACACTCCCATCGGTCGTGCTGCCCAACTGGCGGTCGAGGCTCTGGGCCGCGCCGGCGAGGGCCTGCCGCGCCCCGATCAGACGCGTGTCATCGTGGTCGCCAACCAGAAGGGCGGCGTCGGGAAGACGACGACGACCGTCAACCTCGCTGCTTCGCTGGCTCTGCACGGCGGCCGGGTCCTGGTGATCGACCTCGATCCGCAGGGAAACGCCTCCACCGCGCTGGGCATCGACCACCACGCCGAGGTGCCGTCCATCTACGACGTGCTCGTGGAGAGCAAGCCTCTGGCAGAGGTGGTCCAGCCCGTTCCTGATGTCGAAGGCCTCTTCTGCGCCCCCGCCACGATCGATCTCGCCGGTGCGGAGATCGAGCTGGTGTCCTTGGTGGCCCGGGAGAGCCGTCTGGAACGGGCGATCCAGGCCTACGAGCAGCCGCTGGACTACATCCTCATCGACTGCCCTCCCTCGCTCGGCCTGCTGACGGTCAACGCCCTGGTCGCCGGCCAGGAGGTGCTCATCCCGATCCAGTGCGAGTACTACGCGCTGGAGGGCCTCGGGCAGCTGCTGCGCAACGTCGATCTGGTGCGGGGCCACCTGAACCCCACGCTGCACGTGTCGACCATCCTGCTCACCATGTACGACGGCCGGACGCGTCTCGCGTCCCAAGTCGCGGACGAGGTGCGCAGCCACTTCGGTGACGAGGTGCTGCGGACGAGCATCCCGCGCTCCGTCCGTATCTCGGAGGCCCCCAGCTACGGGCAGACGGTGCTGACCTACGATCCAGGGTCGAGCGGTGCCCTCTCCTACCTTGAGGCGGCACGAGAAATCGCATTGAAGGGTGTCGGCGTCAGCTATGACGCCACGCACGCCCACATCGGTGCACAGAGCGACCCGAGCATGGTGGAGGGGATCCAGTGAGCGAGCGACGGAGGCCTGGGCTGGGTCGGGGTCTCGGAGCCTTGATCCCGGCCGCTCCGACGGAGAGGACCCCTGTGCCAGGCCCGGCGGGAAGCCCCGGCCCGGTCCTGACGTCCGACCGTGGAGTGGCCGCGGCGAAGGTGGCCATGTTGCCCCCGCCACCGATGGGCGCCCATTTCGCGGAAATCCCGCTGGACTTCATCACGCCGAACCCGCGGCAGCCGCGTGAGGTCTTCGACGACGAGGCGCTGGCCGAGTTGGTCACCTCCATCAAGGAGGTCGGGCTGCTCCAGCCGGTGGTCGTCCGGCAGACCGGCGCCGAGCGCTACGAGCTGATCATGGGCGAGCGGCGCTGGCGGGCCTGTCGCAAGGCAGGGTTCGACGCCATCCCGGCGATCGTGCGGGCCACGGACGACGAGAAGCTCCTGCTGGACGCCCTGCTGGAGAATCTCCACCGGGCCCAGCTCAACCCGCTGGAAGAGGCAGCTGCCTACGATCAGTTGCTGAGGGACTTCAACTGCACCCATGACCAGCTGGCGGACCGTATCGGCCGTTCTCGCCCGCAGGTCTCCAACACCCTGCGGCTGCTGAAGCTGTCGCCGGCGGTGCAGCGACGGGTCGCTGCCGGAGTGCTGTCCGCCGGGCATGCGCGGGCGCTGCTCTCGGTCGAGGACTCCGAGGAGCAGGACCGGCTCGCCCACCGGATCGTGGCCGAGGGACTCTCGGTGCGGGCCGTCGAGGAGATCGTGACGCTCATGGGATCGCGGCCGCAGTCGTCGCCGCGCTCCAAGGGCCCCCGTGCCGGAGCCAGGCTTTCTCCCGCCCTCTCCGACCTCGCGACGCGCCTGTCCGACCGCTTCGAGACCCGGGTCAAGGTCGACCTGGGGCAGAAGAAGGGCAAGATCACCGTCGAGTTCGCCTCCATGGAGGACCTGGAGCGCATTCTCGGCACGTTGGCTCCCGGCGAGGGCCGGGTGATGCAGAAGGGCCTGCTGGAGGGCGAACCGGCTGAGGACGAGACCGACGCCTGAGCCTTGGGGGAGCGGCCAGAGGCTTCCCTGTGGCGGGCCGTGCACCGGAGGATCACCGGTTCACGGCCCGCCTTTGCCTGTACTCGGTGTCCCCGGAATCACATCGTGGATACGATGCGTTCGGGTATGCATCCACCCGACGGCACGTCCGTGATGGACGGCCGCTCGTGACGCTGCGGGCGAAGGAAGCGAGGATCAGCCTTCATGGGCCGTAGGCTCCTGCCGCTCACGCTGGACAACCTCCATGATCTTCCACGGCGCTGCCGTGCATGCGTCTTCTGGGAGCTGGACCCGGTCAGCGGCGAGGCCGCGGTGCGAGCGGGCACACCCGCTGTGGAGAAGGAGGCGTGGATCTCCGCCGTCCTGCTGGACTGGGGCTCGTGCGGTCGCGTCGCCTACGTCGACGACGTGCCGGTGGGCTTCGTGCTCTACGCTCCCCCCGCCTACGTGCCCCGCTCTACGGCGTTCCCGACGAGCCCGGTCTCGCCGGACGCGGTGCAGCTGATGACAGGGTTCGTGATGCCCGGCTACCAAGGGCAGGGGCTGGGCCGTGTGCTGGTGCAGACGGTCGCCAAAGACCTGTTGCGCCGTGGCTTCAAGGCGATCGAGGCCTTCGGGGACGCCCGCTGGAAGGAGCCTGCCTGCGTGCTCCCGGCGGACCACCTGCTGGCGGTGGGCTTCAAGACGGTCCGCCCCCACCCCGCGCACCCCCGGCTCCGTCTGGAGCTGCGATCGACCCTCTCCTGGAAGGAAGACGTGGAGATGGCGCTCGACCGGCTGCTCGGAGCAGTGCAGAAGGAACCCGTGCTCCGCCCGCTGTGAGCCCACGGCACACCGAAGGGGCCGGCCCTGGCGGGCCGGCCCCTTCGTGTTTCACGTGAAACATCGTGCCGCCGATTCCCGGCGGCACGCGTCAGTCGGCGATGAAGTCCTCGAGGTCGCGGACGATCGCGGCCTTCGGCTTCGCGCCGACGATGGTCTTGGCGACCTCGCCGTTCTGGTAGACGTTCAGCGTCGGGATCGACATGACGCCGTACTTGGCGGCCGTGCCCGGGTTCTCGTCGATGTTGAGCTTGACGATCTCGATCTTGTCGCCGTACTCGGCGGCGATGGCCTCGAGGGACGGGGCGATCTGGCGGCAGGGACCGCACCAGGCAGCCCAGAAGTCCACCAGGACGGGCTTGTCGCTCTTCAGGACGTCCTGCTCGAAGGAGGAGTCGGTCACTTGCTTCAGGGTGCCGGCCACGGCGGGCTCCTTAGTCTTCTTCGCTTTGGTGCGGTGGGGTGGTCGGGGGTCAGACAGTGGTCTTCTCGGGCTCGGCCTGCTGCTCGTTGTCCGCGAGGGCGGCGAGGAAACGCTCGGCGTCGAGAGCGGCGGAGCAGCCCGTACCGGCGGCGGTGATGGCCTGGCGGTAGGTGTGGTCGACGACATCACCGGCACCGAAGACACCGGTCAGGTTGGTGCGCGTGGAGGGCGACTCGACCTTCAGGTAGCCCTCCCCGTCCAGGTCGAGCTGGCCCTTGAACAGCTCGGTCCGCGGGTCGTGGCCGATCGCGATGAACAGGCCCGTCACCGGCAGGTCCGAGAGTTCGCCGGTCTTGAGGTTGCGCAGCTTCAGACCGGAGAGCTTCTGCTCGCCCTGGATCTCGGCCACCTCGCTGTCCCAGACGAACTTGATCTTCGGGTCGGCGAAGGCGCGCTCCTGCATCGCCTTGGATGCGCGCAGGGTGTCGCGGCGGTGGACGATCGTCACGGACTTGGCGAACCGCGAGAGGAAGGTGGCCTCCTCCATCGCGGTGTCACCACCACCGATCACGGCGATGTCCTGGTCCTTGAAGAAGAAGCCGTCACAGGTCGCGCACCACGAGACGCCACGACCGGAGAGCGCGTCCTCGTTCGGCAGGCCGAGCTTGCGGTGCTGGGAGCCGGTGGTGACGATGACCGCCTTGGCCCGGTGCACCGTGCCCGAGGTGTCCGTGACGGTCTTGATCTCACCGGCGAGGTCGACGGAGACGATGTCGTCCGGCACCAGCTCGGCGCCGAAGCGCTCGGCCTGGGCCCGCATGTTGTCCATGAGGTCGGGGCCCATGATGCCGTCGCGGAAGCCCGGGAAGTTCTCCACCTCGGTGGTGTTCATCAGCGCACCGCCCGCGGTGACGGCGCCCTCGAACACCAGCGGCTTCAGCGACGCGCGCGCGGTGTAGAGGGCCGCCGTGTAGCCGGCGGGCCCGGAGCCGATGATGATCACGTTGCGGACGTCGCTCACGGCTTGATTCCTCGTCTCTGGACTGTGTCCTACGGCCGGTGGAGCTTCTCTCGGTGCTCTCACCCCACCCAACGGATCCTAAGGGGCGTGCATTCCCGGTGTCCCCGGGCACACGGAGGCGTCATGGAGCTGGGGAGCCGCACGGCACCGGGCCGTGCCGACCGCTCTGAGGGAGGCCTGCTCAGGAACGCGCGTAAGGGTGGGACAGCAGCACCCTGGCCGCGGCGGAAGGGTCGTGGACGCAGGAGGCCTCCACGACGTAGGCGGTGACCTGGGAGCCGGCGCCCGAGGGGTCGGACAGTACGACGAGGTAGGCGTCCTTGCCGTTGTAGGTGCCCGGCTGGGCGGCGAGGGGGGTGCCGGCGCTGTGGATGCCCTGGCGGACACAGGAGGGGACCGAGACGGTGGGGTCGCTCTTCAGGGTGTTCGGCCGGCCGGTCCCGGTGCCCGTCCCTGTGCCCGCGCCGGTGTCGGTGTTCGCGCCGAAGCTGTGCGGGGCGCGAGCCGTCCCCTGGGTGCGTGGTGTCTTGTCGAGGAGTTCGGTGACCTGGCTCTCCAGGCTCGTCTCGGAGAAGGCCTGTGCGGACGTACTCGGCCGGCCGTGAGCCGCGGCGCTGGATCCCTTGCTGTCCGGCTGGGAGGTCAGGACCACGGTGGCCACTCCCAGCGCGGCGACGGTGCAGGCGGCGCCCAGGACGGCGATCCCACGACGTACACGGCGTGGGCGGGGCTTGCGGCCGGGACCCGTGCGGGAGGCGCGGACGTTGCCTGCCGGTCGGTCCGCGGCCGATGTTTCACGTGAAACATGGTCGCTGTCGCTGTCGCTGTCGCCGGTGCCCTGCTCCTCGTCCGTTTCGTCGGCCGGGGCGGCGAGGACGGCGAGGGCGGGCTCCGCGGCGAGAGCGGCGTCGATACGGTCCGCGATGTCGCTCGGCATCTCCTGCGGGACCGGAAGCGTGCCGAGCAGGCTCCGGATCTCCTCCAGCGAGGACTGAACCTCGGCACAGGATGCGCACGCGTCCAGGTGCCGGCGCAGTTCCTCGGACCTCGGGGGAGCGAGCAGCCCCTCGGTGAGGTCGGAGATCTCCGAGACGTCCGGGTGCCCGGCCATGTCCGTCGTGGATGTCACGCTCGCCCACCTCCGCCCTTCACAGCAGTTGAATCGCCTGGTTCCGCGCTCCGCGCATCCCCATGGGGAGGATCCGCTGCCGGTGGGACGGACGCCCGCTGCGTCCGGTTCCGTCCGGTCCCGGGCTCCTTGCCGTGCCTCGAGCCGTCGGGCCGGAGGTGGGTGAGCAGGGGCAGGAGTCGGGCTCTGCCCCTGGCACACCGGCTCTTCACCGTCCCCACCGGCACATCGAGGATGCGAGCGGCCTCGGCGACGGGGTAACCCTGCATGTCCACGAGCACCAGGGCGGCCCGCTGGTCGGCCGGGAGCGTCCCCAGCGCCTCGACGAGCTGGCGCTGCACGTCGTTCCTCTCCGCGGGAGCGGAGGCCGACTCGTGCGGCTCCAGCAGGTGCTCCAGACGCTCGGTGTCGTCCACCGGAGAGGTCTTGCGCGAGGCCGCCTTGCGGACCCGGTCGAGACAGGCGTTCACGGTGATGCGGTGCAGCCAGGTGGTGACGGCCGACTGCCCCCGGAAGGTGTGGGCGGCGCGGTAGGCGGAGACCAGGGCGTCCTGCACGGCGTCGGCGGCCTCCTCGCGGTCGCCCAGCGTGCGCAGGGCGACCGCCCAGAGGCGATCGCGGTGACGTCGTACGAGTTCGCCGAAGGCGTTCCGGTCGCCCTCCACGTGGCGGGCCAGGAGGTCTTGGTCGCTCACGTCGCGGTAGGCGCTGTCGTCCGCCATGGGCCCCCTCCCCCTGGTCGTGTTCAGCCCGTGAACTTGAGGTCCGTCACGGCCTGCTTGAACCCGGGGTCGCTGTACGCGTCGCCCGGAGCGGGCGGCAGCGCGGTGAACCACACCAGCACGTACCGGCTCTTCACCGGCTTGGTCACCTTCACCTGTGCCGTGTTGCCGGAGGTCGTGTCGGAGCCCAGCTTCTTCATCGAGCTGATCGGGACCGCGGAGCTGGTCGAGTCGGTCGCGTACAGCGAGACGGTCGTGTGATCGCCGCTGAACAGGAGGCCTATCGAGGCGGAGGAGACCTCCTGTGCCGAACCGAGGTCGTAGACGATACCGACGCCGGGTTTGAAGGCCGGGTTCATGTCCGGCCCGTCCTTGTAGCTCGCGGTGCGCCAGTAGGTCGAGTTGTCCCCGTCGTACGTCTTGCCGACATCACCGGGATGCTGGGCGTCCCCCTTGGCGACGTACTCCTGGGCACTGTAGATCTTGAGCGGCTTGACCGGCTTCGGCTGGTTGTCCTTCTTGTCGTTCCCGTCCTGCGTCTGGGTCTGGCTGTCCTTGGTGGACTTGCCGTCCCGGTCCATCAGGGCGTCCGCGAGCTGCCAACTGCCCAGGCCCAGAGCGGCGATGAGCAGCGCCGAGACGGCCCACTTCAGCGCCTTTCCGGTCCGGCTCTGCAGCGGGGGCGGCGGGGCGTGCACCGGCTGGGTGACGCCGGGGTGCGGTGCCGGACGGCCGTACGTGCCCTGCTGGTACGACGTCCCCTGGTAATCGGGCGGCGCGGTGAACGCGGGCTCCGGCGGCCGGATCCGCGGCATCTCGCCGATCGCCTTCACCAGCTCCTCCGGCGTGGTGCACGGGGACTCGTGGCGCGAGGCTGTGGCGCCGTCGTTGGCGAGCGCGCGCATGGCCAGCTCGGACAGACCCCGGTGGACGCCGGCCCGCACCTGGTCCGGCGGGATGAGACCGATGTCCTTGGGCAGGCCGGACAGGCCGTAGGCGTCGTTCTCGTACGGCCAGCGCTGGGTGAGCGCCGCGTACAGCAGCGCTCCGATCGCCTCAGTGTCGGTGCGCTGCGGGGTCTCGGAGCTGATGCCGCGCAGCGCGGCGTTCACGGCGAGGCCACGGATGCGCCACTGGCCGGTGGAGGTGCGCAGCACGGCGTTCGGGTTCAGGCGCAGATGGGCCAGGCCCTCACGGTGCGCGACGGCCATCGCGGAGGCGACCTGGCTGACCAACTGGTAGGCACCGTGGGGTTCCAGCGGCCCGGCGGCAAGCAGGGTGGTGAGCTCGGTGGCATCGGGCAGCCACTCGTGGACGACGTAGACGAGGTCGTTCTCCTCGACGGCGTCGAGGACCTGGACGAAGCGCGGGTCGCCGAGGAGCGCCGAGGAGCGTGCCGCGGCCAGGACCGAGCGGGCGCGGGAGTGGTCGGCGGGCAGGAGGTGCACACCCACGGCCCGGCGGAGCTTCTCGTCCACCGCACGCCAGCTGCTGAATCCGTCCAGACGGGTGACGCACTCCTCGAGGCGGTAGCGTCTGGCCAGCTTGTGGCCGCTGTGCAGTTCGGGTGGTGAGGCCTTCTTCCCGGGACGTTCGGTCCCGCCGCTCCCCTGCGCCTCGTCGTTGTCCGTGTCCCGCTCCCGGTTCTGGGCCACCCCGTCGGCCGTGGCCTGGTCCGCCTCCGCGGTCAGCGGCTCGTCACCGCTGTTGTCTGCCACGTCGACGGCAGCCGTGCTCCGTTCCGCCACCGTCGCTCCTGCCTCCCCATCCATTGCGCGCTGTCCGACGCCGAAACCAATTGTGCCCACAGTCCGGCGCTATGCACGACACACGACGGCGGACGATGGTTGTGCGCCTACCCCCGCCTCAACGTCCCAGCCGTCCGCGGACCATGCCCACGAGCGAGTTGAGTTCCTCGATCCGCATGCGGCGGGCGGCGACGAAGAAGATGCCGAGCAGCAGGGCCCCGCCCGCCACCAGCGCGGCGAACGAGCCGACGACGCCCTGGCCGAGGGCGTGGCCGATCTCGTAGCAGGCCGCGCCGCTGACGAGTGCCGCCGGCACCGCGGCGATGCACAGCCGCGCGTAGGTCCGCAGGACACGGGAGCCGTCGAGGTCGCCGCCGAGCCGCTTGCGCAGCCGGCTCCAGGCGACGCCCACACCGATGGCGTAGGCGAGGCCGTACGCGGCGGACATGCCGATCACGGACCAGCGGGCCGGGAGCAGGAAGTAACACAGTGCGGAGGCGCCCGCGTTGACCGCGGCCACGATGACCGTGTTGTAGAAGGGCGTCCGGGTGTCCTCGTAGGCGTAGAAGGCGCGCAGGACGACGTACTGGACGGAGTACGGGATGAGGCCCAGGGCGAAGGCCATGAGCATGTAGCCCATGTTGGTGGCCTCCCCGGTGCCCGAGGAGCCGAAGATCAGCGTGCACATCGGGATGCCGAGCGAGACGAAGCCGAAGGCGATCGGCACGATCGCGACCGCCGTGGTGCGCAGGCCCTGCGAGATGTCGTCGCGGACGGCACCGGTGTCGTCCTCGTGCGCCGAGCGGGAGATCCGGGGCAGCAGGGCGGCCATCAGGGAGACGGTGATGATGGCCTGCGGCAGGCCCCAGATCAGCTGGGCGTTGGCGTAGGCGGCGTAGCCGGTGCCCTGGACCGGCGAGCTCTTGCCCGCAGCGGTGGACAGCCGGGTCACGACGACGTTGCCGGCCTGGTTGGCGAGCACGAACAGCAGCGTCCACTTGGCCAGGGTCGCGGCCTTGCCGAGCCCGTGTCCCCGCCAGTCGAAACGCAGCCGCAGCCGGAAGCCGGTCTCACGGAGGTAAGGGATCATGGCCAGGGCCTGGACGGCCAGACCGAGCAGGATGCCCACCCCGAGGAGTCGCTGGCCCTCCGGCGGGATGCTCGCCACGCCCATCCCGGAGTGGGCGGCGGTGCCGTACACCCAGATGAACGTGCCGAGCGTCACGATGATGACGATGTTGTTCAGGACGGGCGTCCACATCATCGCGCCGAACTTCCCGCGCGCGTTGAGAACCTGCCCCATCACCACGTGGATGCCCATGAAGAAGATCGAGGGAACGAAGTAGCGGGCGAAGGTGATGCCGACCTGGTTGGCCGCCGGATCGCCCGCCACCGACGGGGACAGCAGGCGGATCAGGAGGGGCGCGGCGACGACCGCGACGACGGTGAGGGCGCCCAGCGCGACCATGACCAGTGTCAGCAGCCGGTTGGCGTAGGCCTCGCCGTTGTCGTCGTCATCCTTCATCGCCCGGACGAGCTGCGGCACGAAGACCGAGTTGAGGCCGCCACCGACCGTCAGGACGTAGATCATCGTCGGCAGCTGGTAGGCGATCTGGAAGGTGTCGCCGAGCAGGCCGACGCCGAGTGCGGAGACGATCATCGCGGAGCGGATGAAGCCCGTGAGCCGGGAGACCATGGTGCCGGCCGCCATCACGGCGCTCGACTTCAGCAGCCCCGACGCCTTTCCGCCCTTCTTCGCCGCCGGCGCGGGCGCGGGTGCGGCGGCGGGTGCCTCGGCGACGGTCCGGGCAGCGCCCGCAGCCGGAGCGTACGGACTCATCGGGCCCTGGCCGGCGGCTGGGGCCGGGGCGGGGCCTGGCACGGAGGGCGGGTCGATGGGCGGATACCCGCCCATGTCCTGTGGGAGCTGGTAGCCCTGCTGGTCGGACGGCTGGTAGCGCTGCTGGTCGGAGGCCTGATAGCTCTGCCGGTCGGGGGTCTGGTAGCCCTGCTGGTCCACGGGCGGATAGCCCTGCTGGTCCACGGGCGGATAGCCCTGCTGGTCCACGGGCGGATAGCCCTGCTGGCCCTGGTAAGCGGGCTGCCCTGGCGCCTGGTAGCCGTTCTGGCGGGGGTCGTAGCCGTACGGTCCGGGGTCCTGGTAGTTCTGGTGGGCGGCCTGCCGGGGGTCCTGGGGGTAGCCGCCCTGCTGCTGGTCCCGGAAGAGGTGGGCGAAGGCGTCCGGCTCGTGCTGCTCCTCGCCGGAGTGGGTGACGAGGTCGTCCACGCCGACGAACTGGGTGGTGCGGGGGTCCTCGCCGTACGGCAGGTACTGGGTGGTGGCCGACGGCTCGGGCGGCGGGGTCTGGGCCCAGACCTGAGGGTCGGGTGCGTAGGGCGAGGGCGGCGGGCTGCCGTACAGCGGCTGCTGCGGCTCGTACGTGCCGGGAGGCGGGGGCGGGTGCGCGGCACGGTCGTACAGTGCCTCGCCGACCGGGTCCTGGGCTGTGAGGTCCTGCGCCCGGTACGGGTCCTCGGTGTAGGCGTCCTGGAGGTACATGTCCGCGGGAGGCTGCTGGGGCACCTGGCCGTGCTCGGGCGGCGGGGCGCCGGGGTGGCCCGAGCTGCCCGCGGCCTGGCCGCGGTCACCGTCGTACGGCGCGTTCATGGTTACCCCACCTCATCGTCCCGGGCCCTCCGGGCCACGACATCCTCAACGGTCCACTTTCTCACCCGTGCCGGACGGGTCGGCGCTTTCGGATGCGGTGTCCGGTGTCGGGTCACTCGGCTGCTCCCGGTCCTGTGCGGGGGTCCGGGGGCCCGACTCCTGTGTGAGACGTGCCGCGGGGCCTGCGGGGTTCTCCGGACCGGAGGCCCCGGTGGCGTCCGCCGCGTCATCGGTCGCCGCGGCGGGGCCCTGAGCGTCCCGTGAGCCCCGCCTGGTCTCGGGGTCCTCGGGGTTCTGCGCTTCGTCGGGGTCGTCGGGGTCGTCGGGGTCGTCGGAGGCGTCGGGGCCGTCCGAGTCCTCGGCGTCCTCGGCGTCCTCGGCGTCCTCGGCGTCCTCGGCGTCCTGCGTGTCCGAGGGGTCCTGCTTCTCCTCCCGGGCCGCCGCGCGCTTGCGCTGGGTGTACATGCGGAAACCGGCGAGCACGAGCAACAGGACGCCGCCGCCGATGACGAGCATGACGGTGGCGGTGACCTCGGTGACCTTCACGTCGAAGGTGACGGGTGCGCCGTACTCCTGGCCGTCCTGCGTGTACAGCTGGGCGATCACCGTCACCGGGCCGTTGGCGTTGGCCGACGTGGTGAACTTCACGGACTGGCTGTGCCCGCCGGAGACGGCGATCGGCTGCTCCGCGTAGGCCTTGCCGCCGATCTTCAGGCGGGTGGGGTTGGTCGAGGTGAGCCGCAGCACCAGGTGGTCGACGCCCTGCACCAGGTTGTTCTGCACGGTCACGGGGATCGTCGCGCTGTGACCGGAGAGCTTGGTCTCCGACTTGTCGATGAGTCTGACCTCTCCGGAGAGGTCGTCGAGGTAGCCCCTCACCCCGTCCCGGAAGCTTTCTGCCGCGCTCCCGCGGCCACGCCAGGACGTGGACATCTCCCGGTTCAGGGCGCGACCGAAGGGTGTGACGACCCGGGAGGCGTAGGTGAGGACGACCTGGAAGTTGTCGACCTTGTCCTGCGTCGTGGCGATCTCGGCGAAGGCCGGCCGCCGCAGCTCCTGCCGGCGCAGCGAGGACGGGTAGTCCGATGTCGAGGGGACCTTCGTCGTGGCCCCGGGGTCCGGCTTGGCCTTGGCGGCCGCGGCCAGGTCCTGGGCCTGGGACCAGGTGCCCTGCTGGAGGGCGAGCAGTGCCTGCGCCATGGCTTGGGCCTGGCTGGTGCTGGGCATGCGCTGCGGGGCGACGACGATGCTGCGCTGCTTGCTCGTCTGGCCGTCGAGTTCGAGGCTCTGGGCGAGGAAGCGCTGCACGGCGAGCGTGCTGGCACCGGCTTGCGACAGGTCGCCCTCGAACGCGGTCGACAGGCGGGCGTCGGCGACGACAGCGGTGGTTCCGCCGCCGATCGGCCGGGCGGCGGAGGGGGTGTAGGTCAGGTTGTCCGGTTCCTCGAGGCTGTCGCTGCGCGCGATGACCTTGTCGGCGCCGGCGGAGGTGGCGACCCTGACGATCGACGGGTCGACGGCACCGTTCACCGGCCAGGCGAAGTCCGTGGCCGGTTTCACGTGGAGCACCGTCTCCACCGTGCTGGCGGCGACGTCCGTGGCGTCCTTGAGCTGGCTCAGGGAGCCGGAGACGCTGGTGCCCCGGTGGGCGAGTGCGGCCAGGTCGGGGTCGGCGAACGGCAGCGCGACGACCTCCTTGCCCGCGACCGCTTGCTGCAGCTCGGCGAGCCACTGCTTGGCCACCGCCTGGTGGGTTCCGGCGACCGGGGTGGCGGAGGCGTCCGTACGGACCTGGTAGTTGCGGGTCATGGCGTCGACGGACGCCAGCAGGTCCGGGTCGATCACCCAGGTGACGTCGAGGTCCTTGCCCAGGGCGAGCATCCGCTCCAGCCGGCCGCCGGGGGCCAGGTCCTTGGCGAGGTCGTCGTTGAGGAAGACCGGCGTCTGCAGTTCGCCGGGCCCTGTCTCCGCCGTCATGTGGACGGTGGAGACGAGTGGCCACAGGAAGGTCGTCCTCGTCTTCGTGTCCGCCTCGGAGGGCTGCCACGGCAGGAACGTGTGCTGGATGCCCAGTACCTGCTCCCACTGCTGGGCGGAGGTCTGACCCGACAGGGAGACGGAGAACTCGTAGACGCCGTCGGCGCCGAGATCCAGCTTGGCGGCCGGGACGGAGATGCTGAAGTGCTGGGCCACTCCGGGCGCCAGCGTGGCGAACTTCTGCGTGTACTTGCCGCCGAGTTCCGCGCCGTCGGCACCGAACTCGAAGTCGGTGCGCTGCGCGACGGCGTCGATCTCGGAGCGGGTGTCCAGGTGCGGCCCCACTCGCAGTCCGACGTGGGCGCCGGTGACCGGCTGCCTGCCCTTGTTCGTCACGGTGCCCGAGACGGTCACGGTGTCCCCTTCGGAGGGGACGCTGGGGGTGAGGGCGTCGAGGGACACCGCCACCGTGCGCGAGCCGGAGGCCGCCCGGGGGGCCTCGGGGACGGCGGCGTGCGCGGCCGGGGCGGCGGAGAGCTGCAGCAGCCCGGCCAGCAGGGGCGCCGCGGCGAGCAGTGCCCCTGCCCGCCGCAGCCAGCGGCGGGCAGGTGAGGGACTGGTCCCCAGGAAGTCTGCCGCCTCGGCCACGCGCTCGCCCGTCCCTCGTCGTCAGTGGTCGTCGGAATGTGCGTCCACGCATGGTAACGAGGTGCGCGGAGCGGAAGTGCCGCGGAGGAGGCCACAAGATCGGCAAGAAACGGGGGCGCGCCCCTGGATATGCGCGTATCCACGGATGCTGTTCATTACGTCACGATGGGGTGGACTTGAGAGGGTGAACAGCGGACCGAGCCCCCGCGGCAATCCGGACGACACGGCGGGGCCGCCTGGACACGTACCCTCTTCTGTTGTGCCGAACGCCAACGATGACACTCCCCCTGCCCTGAGCCAGGTGCAGCAGCGCGCGGTCAGCGAGCTGCTGCGGGTGGCCCCTGTCGCCGACGACCTCGCACGCCGTTTCCAGGAGGCCGGGTTCGCGCTCGCCCTGGTCGGCGGCTCCGTCCGGGACGCGCTGCTCGGCCGGCTCGGCAACGACCTGGACTTCACGACCGACGCGCGTCCCGAGGACGTACTGAAGATCGTGCGGCCGTGGGCGGACGCCGTGTGGGAGGTCGGGATCGCCTTCGGCACGGTGGGCGTGCAGAAGGACGGCTACCAGATCGAGGTGACGACCTACCGGTCGGAGGCGTACGACCGCACCTCGCGCAAGCCGGAGGTGTCGTACGGCGACACCATCGAGGAGGACCTCGTCCGTCGCGACTTCACGGTGAACGCGATGGCCGTGGCACTGCCGGAGAAGAGGTTCGTCGACCCGCACGGCGGTCTCGACGACCTCGCGGCACGGGTGCTGCGTACGCCGGGCACGCCGGAGGAGTCCTTCTCCGACGACCCGCTGCGCATGATGCGGGCCGCGCGTTTCGCCGCCCAGCTCGATTTCGAGGTCGGTCCCGAGGTCGTCACGGCGATGACGGAGATGGCCGGGCGTATCGAGATCGTCTCCGCCGAGCGGGTGCGGGACGAGCTGAACAAGCTGATCCTGTCCGCGTACCCGCGCAAGGGCCTGACGCTGCTCGTGGACACCGGTCTCGCCGCGCGGGTGCTGCCCGAGCTGCCCGCACTGCGACTGGAGCGGGACGAGCACCACCGGCACAAGGACGTCTACGACCACACGCTGATCGTGCTGGAGCAGGCGATCGCCCTGGAGGAGACGGGGCCCGACCTCACCCTGCGGCTGGCCGCGCTGCTGCACGACATCGGCAAACCGCGTACGCGCCGCTTCGAGGAGGACGGCCGGGTCTCCTTCCACCACCACGAGGTGGTCGGCGCGAAGATGACCAAGAAGCGTATGACCGCTCTGAAGTACTCCAACGAGTTGGTGAAGGACGTCTCGCGCCTGGTCGAGCTGCATCTGCGCTTCCACGGTTACGGCACCGGCGAGTGGACGGACTCGGCGGTCCGCCGCTACGTGCGCGACGCCGGCCCGCTCCTCGACCGGCTCCACAAGCTGACCCGCTCCGACTGCACCACCCGGAACAAGCGCAAGGCGGTCGCGCTGTCCCGCGCGTACGACGGGCTGGAGGAGCGCATCGCCCAGCTCCAGGAGCAGGAGGAGCTGGACGCCATCCGTCCGGACCTGGACGGCAACCAGATCATGGAGATCCTGGGCGTCGCACCCGGCCCGGCCGTCGGACGTGCCTACCAGCATCTGCTGGAGTTGCGTCTGGAGAACGGCCCGATGGAGCACGACGCGGCCGTGGCGGCCCTCAAGGAGTGGTGGTCCCAGCAGGACTGAGGCCAAGCGCCGAAGACATGTGAAGGGGTGGGTGTTTCACGTGAAACACCCACCCCTTCACGCAGGCTCCGCGAAGCCGAAGCCGGCGAAGGGCCGGTGTTTCACGTGAAACACCGGCCCTTCGCCCTGCACCGAACTCACCTGTGCCGATCGGAGCCCTACTTGACGTCCTTCAGGCAGAGCACCACGTCGTGACCGCCGCCGTACTGGACGTAGGAGATCGTCGCGTCCGTGACGGTCTTGCACTTGTCCTCATCGGTGGAACCGTCGAACTTCTGGACCACCTTGTACTGCGCCTTGTCGGACGAGCAGTCGACCTCCTTGAGGTCGGCCTTGGTCATCGTGCCGTCGTTGTGCATGCACGAGCCCACCGATGTGGTCTCCGCGTCGTCGCGGCCCAGGAACCAGCCCAGTCCCAGGGCGCCGCCGAACTTCAGCAGGCCGAGGAGGACCACGACGACGACGCCGCCGACGACGCGCAGCACCTTCTTGCCGCCGCGCCTCGCCGGTGCGGGCGGCGGCACCGGAGCACCCTGCTGCGGGAAGGGGGCGTACGGCTGCTGGGGCGGGTACGGCTGCTGAGGGACGCCGGGCTGGCCGGGCTGCTGCCCCAAGGGCGCGGTGGGGGCCTGGGCGTACGGATTCTGGCCCTGGGGCGGCGGCGGAGTGGTCACTTGGGGGTCCCCCTAGAACATAGGCACGATGACGCGAACATGGCGTCGAAATAAGACGCACGTAAGCTACAGGGCCCCGCTGACATTCCCTGTACCTCTCGAAGGCTCTGTGGCTTTGATGTGACACTTACCGGTGTTCGAATCGGGTCATAGCCACAGCAACCGCTCCGTAGATCACGGCAACCGTGATCACCAGGGGCGCCGATCGCCCGTCCGGCGGCAGCATCACGGCGGCGACGGCCGCCGCGCCCACGAACGCGACGTTGAACAGCACGTCGTAAACGGAAAAGATCCGGCCGCGGAAGCCGTCCTCGACGCAGGACTGCACGACCGTGTCCGTGGCGATCTTCGCGCCCTGCGTGGTGAGACCGAGCACGAAGGCCGCGAGCACCAGCGGGCCGGTGGCGAACGGCAGGCCGAGAGCGGGTTCGAGTACCGCGGCCGAGCCGGCGCACACGGCGATCCAGTGGGCGGGGCCGCCGAGCGCCCCGGCTGCCCACGGGGTCAGGACCGCCGCGGCGAAGAATCCGGCGCCGGACGCGCCGAGCGCCAGACCGAGCACGCGCAGTCCGGCGTCCGGGGCCGACGTCAGGCCGTAGCGGCAGAGCATCAGCACCATGACCGTCAGCGCGCCGTAGCAGAACCGCATCAGCGTCATCGCGCCCAGCGCCCGGGCGGCGGCCCGGCGCGGCGGCGTGCCGAGGTGGCGCACACCGGCCAGCAGGTCCCGCACGGTGCCGGTCAGTGCGGCGCCCAGCCGGGGCCGGGCCGTCCTTCGGTCGGGGCCGAGCAGGTCCGGGGCCATGAGCAGGGAGACGAGGCCGGCACACAGGTAGAGGACGGCGCCCAGCAGCACCACGGCGGCGTCGGAGTCCGCCCCGGCCAGGCGCAGGGCGAAGGCGAGGCCGCCGCCTCCGAACGCGGCGAGGGAGCCCGCGGTCGGCGACAGCGAGTTGGCCACCACCAGCCGCTCGGCGTCGACCACCCGCGGCAGCGCGGCGGACAGCCCGGCGAGGACGAAACGGTTCACGGCGGTGACACACAGCGCGGAGGCGTAGAACAGCCAGTCCGCGGCGCCCGCCGCCATCAGCACGGCGGTCGCGGCGGCCAGCACCGCCCGGGCGAGATTGCCGTGGAGGAAGACCTGTCGGCGCCGCCAGCGGTCCAGGAGGACACCGGCGAACGGGCCGACCAGGGAGTAGGGCAGCAGCAGCACCGCCATGGCGGAGGCGACCGCGGCGGCCGAGGCCTGGTGCTCGGGTGAGAAGACGACGTAGGCGGCGAGCGCGACCTGGTAGACCCCGTCGGCGCTTTGGGAGAACAGCCGTACGGCGAGCAGCCGTCTGAAGCCCCGCAGACGCAGCAGGACGCGCAGGTCACGGACGACGGCCATGGGGCACAGCCTCACATACGGGAGGGTCCCCGGGGCGATCGCCTCGGGGACCCTCTCAGCCCTGGCAGGAGCGTTCTGCGGGAGGTCAGCGCTCGACGTCGCCGCGGATGAACTTCTCGACGTTCTCCCGGGCCTCGTCGTCGAAGTACTGGACCGGCGGGGACTTCATGAAGTACGAGGACGCCGAGAGGATCGGGCCGCCGATGCCGCGGTCCTTGGCGATCTTCGCGGCGCGCAGCGCGTCGATGATGACGCCCGCGGAGTTCGGGGAGTCCCAGACCTCGAGCTTGTACTCAAGGTTCAGCGGGACGTCGCCGAAGGCACGGCCCTCGAGGCGGACGTAGGCCCACTTGCGGTCGTCGAGCCACGCGACGTAGTCGGACGGACCGATGTGGACGTTCTTCTCGCCGAGGTCCCGGTCGGGGATCTGGGAGGTGACGGCCTGCGTCTTGGAGATCTTCTTGGACTCCAGGCGCTCGCGCTCGAGCATGTTCTTGAAGTCCATGTTGCCGCCGACGTTCAGCTGCATCGTGCGGTCCAGGATGACGCCCCGGTCCTCGAACAGCTTCGCCATGACACGGTGCGTGATGGTGGCGCCGACCTGCGACTTGATGTCGTCGCCGACGATCGGGACGCCCGCCTCGGTGAACTTGTCCGCCCACTCCTTGGTGCCGGCGATGAAGACCGGGAGGGCGTTGACGAAGGCGACCTTGGCGTCGATGGCGCACTGGGCGTAGAACTTCGCCGCGTCCTCGGAGCCGACGGGCAGGTAGCAGACGAGGACGTCGACCTGCTTGTCCTTGAGGACCTGGACGATGTCGACCGGCTCCTCGGCGGACTCCTCGATGGTCTGGCGGTAGTACTTGCCGAGGCCGTCGAGGGTGTGGCCGCGCTGCACCGTCACACCGGTGGAGGGGACGTCGCAGATCTTGATGGTGTTGTTCTCGGAGGCGCCGATGGCGTCCGCGAGGTCCAGGCCGACCTTCTTCGCGTCGACGTCGAAGGCGGCGACGAACTCGACGTCACGCACGTGGTAGTCGCCGAACTGCACGTGCATGAGGCCGGGTACCTTGGTCGCCGGGTCGGCGTCCTTGTAGTACTCGACGCCCTGCACCAGCGATGCGGCGCAGTTGCCCACACCGACGATGGCTACGCGAACCGAACCCATTCCGGTTGCTCCCTGTGTGTACTCGGTGAAGCCCCGACGGGACCTCACGTGGCGGTGTCGCCGGGCGTATCCGGCCGGGAGGAATCTCCGGTCCGGGGCAGGCCGCCCGTCGCTCCATTGGTGGTGTCCTGCTGAGCGGGCCCCTCGGCGGACCCCTTGAGGTCCCGTCCGGCCCGCTCACTCTCGATGAGCTCGTTCAGCCAGCGCACTTCGCGCTCCACGGACTCCATCCCGTGGCGCTGGAGCTCGAGGGTGTAGTCGTCGAGGCGCTCTCTGGTGCGCGTGAGGGAGGCGCGCATCTTCTCCAGACGCTCCTCCAGCCGGCTGCGGCGGCCCTCCAGCACGCGCATGCGTACATCCCGCGAGGTCTGTCCGAAGAAGGCGAAGCGCGCGGCGAAGTGCTCGTCGTCGTACGCGTCGGGGCCCGTCTGGGAGAGCAGCTCCTCGAAGTGCTCCTTACCTTCCGCCGTCAGCCGGTAGACGATCTTTGCGCGGCGCCCGGTGAGCGGGGCGGCGAGGGCGTCCTCGGTGGTGTTCCCCGGTTCCTCGGTCAACCAGCCGTTCGCGACCAGCGTCTTGAGGCAGGGATAGAGCGTCCCGTAGCTGAACGCACGGAACACACCCAGAGACGTATTGAGCCGTTTGCGCAGCTCATAGCCGTGCATCGGGGACTCGCGGAGCAGGCCGAGTACGGCGAACTCAAGGATCCCGGAACGCCGGCCCATCGTCGCCTCCTTCCTGCCGCGACCCGGTGGCGGCGGATGCCGCACCGGGTGCCGTGACGGTCTTTATCTCAAGCTGATGTATCGACTCGATACATCCAGACGATAGAACGGCCCCGCCCATGCGACAAGAGGGGGCAGGGTGAACGGGATCACATCACCGTTTCGTTGGAGTCAAGTTGCCTGATTTGGGGTGAACTTCGGGGCCCGGGGGGTTTTGACGGTGCGTAGTCTGTCCGCCATGCACAACACCGGGAACCGAGTGACGCCTGGGGACGTCCTCGTCCCCGGTGCAGTACGGGTGAATGCGCGACCGACCACATCCGTACTTCGGGGGGACCGGAAACCAGCCGCTGTTTCCAGGCGCGCACGGGCGCGCCTGCCCGAGGAGTAAATCGTTCGATGAGCGAGCACCGTCGCAAACCGCCGCAGCCGCAGGGAGGCGGACGTGCCGCGGCCCGACGCGGCCAGTCCGGTTCGTCCTCCGGTCGCCGTGCGGCCCCGCGAGGCGCCACCGGGTCCTCTGCCGACTCCTACGAATCCGCCTCCGGGTCCACTTCCTACGGGTCGGGTTCCTACGGTGCGGGTCAGGAGGAGCGCCCCTACGGGGGCCGCGCCGAGGCCCGGCGGGCGGCGCAGAGGGGCGGCGGACGGCGCAGAGGAGGCGACTCGGGCGGCCCCGCGGGGCCCGGACGTGGCCGCGGACGGACGGCTCCGCCCGCCAAGAAGCGGTTCATCGACTACCCGCGCGCGGGCAAGTACGGCTGGCGGCGCTGGATGCCGTCCTGGAAGCTGATGACGGGGCTGTTCGTCGGCTTCGTCGGCAGCCTGGTGGCGGTCGCCGGCATCGGATACGCGATGGTGGCCATCCCGAACATCCAGAAGACCGCGACCGCCCAGAACAACGTCTACTACTGGGCCGACGGCAGCGAGATGGTGCGGACCGGCGGTGAGATCAACCGCCAGATCCTGAACTACTCGGACATCCCGAAGGACATGCGCTACGCGGTCATCTCGCAGGAGAACAAGACCTTCGAGACCGACAGCGGCATCGACCCCAAGGGCATCGCGCGTGCCGTGTTCAACATGGCCCGGGGCGGTCAGACCCAGGGCGGGTCCACCATCACCCAGCAGTACGTCAAGAACGCGATGCTGAACGACCAGTCGCAGACCGTCTCCCGCAAGTTCAAGGAGATCTTCGTCTCGATCAAGGTCGGTGCGAAGCTCCACAAGGAAGACATCATGGCGGGGTACCTCAACTCCTCCTACTACGGCCGCGGGGCCTACGGTCTCCAGGCGGCTTCGCGGGCGTACTTCAACAAGGACGCCAAGGAGCTGGACGCCGGGGAGTGCGCCTTCCTGGCGGCGGTGCTCAAGGGCGCCACGTACTACGACCCGGCCGGTTCGACGGCCATCGACCCGACGGCTACCGCCGAGGCCAACACCAAGCGCGTCACGCGCCAGATGCAGGACACGCTCGACAAGATGGTCGAGTACGGGCACCTCAGCGCCACGGAGCGGAACAAGTTCAGGTCGCTGCCCAAGTGGCAGAACCCGCGGTCCAACACCAGGATGAGCGGCCAGGTCGGCTATCTCGTCGACCTGGCCAAGTCCTACGTCGTCCACAACACCGACATCACCGCGGACAAGCTGCAGCAGGGCGGCTACCAGATCCACACGACCTTCGAGAAGGACAAGGTCGAGAAGCTCAAGACCGCGGTGGAGAAGGTCCAGAAGGCCAACATCAAGCCCAAGCTGCGCCCCAAGACCGACACGCACGTGCAGTTCGGCGGCGCCTCGGTGGACACCAAGACGGGTGCCATCAAGGCGATCTACGGCGGTGTGGACTGGACCAAGCACTTCACCGACAACGCGGACGCCACCGGTGCCCAGGTGGGTTCGACCTTCAAGCCGTTCGTCCTGGCGGCGGCCATGCGCGACGGTGTCCGTGACCCGCACGGGGGCGAGACACAGGGGCCGGACGAACGCACCCTGGTCTCTCCCAAGAGCCGGTTCAGCGGCAAGAACAAGCTCAAGATCAAGAACTACGACGGGAGTGTGTGGAAGAACGAGCAGGGCGAGGAGTGGCTCCAGACCAATGACGGCAACGACTCCCTCGGCTCTCCGCCCAAGTACATGATCGACCTGCGCGAGGCGATGCGGGAGTCGGTGAACTCCGCCTACGTCCAGCTCGGCATGGACGTGGGCCTGGACAAGGTCGAGAAGGCGGCGCTGGACGCGGGCCTGAAGAAGGACAGCCTGGCCGGCACGACGTTCCCGTCTTTCTCCATCGGTATCTCCGACCCCAGTGCCATCCGCATGGCGGGCGCGTACGCGACGTTCGCCACCAGCGGGAAGCAGAACGAGCCGTTCTCCGTCACCGAGGTCAAGAACCAGGACGGAACGGTCTACGAACACAAGAACACGCCCAAGCAGGCCTTCGAGGCCAACGTGGCGGACAACGTCACCGACGTCCTGAAGACCGTGGTCGAGAAGGGCACGGGTTCCAACGCCAAGCTGCCCGGGCGCGAGGTGGCCGGCAAGACCGGTACGACCGACGGCAACAAGTCCGCCTGGTTCGTGGGGTACACCCCGCAGCTGTCCACCGCGATCGGCATGTTCCGGCTGGACGACAACGAGAAGAACAAGTCGCGCACGTTCCTGGAGATGTACGGGACCGGTAACCAGAAGCAGATCCACGGTGCCTCGTTCCCGTCCGAGATCTGGCACGACTACATGATGGAGGCCCTCAAGGGCCAGCCGGCGGAGAAGTTCCCGACGCCCCAGCCCATCGGTGAGGTCGTCAACGCCGCACCCAGCATCACGCCCACCCCGTCGGCCACCGAGACCCAGCAGAACAGCCCGACGCCGTCGATCACGCCGAGCGAGCCGCAGGACAGCCCGCCCCCGTCCCCGCCGTCGCCCACGCAGTCGCACTGCGGCCTCTTCGGCTGCGAAGCCAACGGGGGACAGAACGGCGGCAACGGCGGCAACGGCGGCAACGGTGGCAACGGCGGCAACGGTGGCAACGGCGGCAACGGAGCCAACGGCGGCAACGGAGCCAACGGCGGCGACAGTGGTGATGGCGGCGGCCAGTCGGACGGAGGCGCAGGCTCCTCCCCCACGCCCACGAGGTCATCATGGTGGCAGTAGTGACAGCGACACAGGGCGAGGGCAGCTCATTGCCGAGCCGGCAATGAGCCGGAGCGCCGCCCCGCCGGGCCGTTTCACGTGAAACATGGGCCGCCGCATCCCCCGGGTGCGGCGGCCCACGGCGTATTCCCAGTCGCGTACGGCAGGATGTGCGGCATGTCCAGTGCTGAATCGACGCAAGCGAACGCGCAGGCGCCCGGCCCGGTCCGGCCGACCGAGGAGGACGAGGTCGCCGCCGCCGGCAGCGAGCTGATCGGCGGACCCGTCGGGCGGCACGCCCTCCTCGGGACGTCCTGGTGGACCCCGGTGCGGGTGGTCGCCCTCGTCGCGATCGGTGTGTTCGCCCTCGGCCTGGTCCAGAAGGCACCCTGCTACCACAGCGCCTGGTTCTTCGGCGCCAGCTCCCAGTACACGAAGGCCTGCTACTCGGACATCCCGCACCTCTACCAGGGGCGTGGTTTCGCCGACGGCCTCGTGCCCTACTTCGACAAGCTCACCGGCGACATGCCCTACCTGGAGTACCCGGTGCTGACCGGCGTCTTCATGGAGGCGGCCTCCTGGCTGACGCCCCACAGCGGAAGCATCCAGTACCAGGAGCGGTGGTACTGGATGGTCAACGCCGGCATGCTCATGGTGTGCGCGGCCGTCATCGCCGTCTGCGTGGTCCGCACCCACGCCCGGCGGCCGTGGGACGGACTGCTGGTCGCCCTGGCACCGGCCCTGGCGTTGACTGCCACGATCAACTGGGACCTGCTGGCGGTCGCGCTGACGGCGGCGGCCATGCTGATGTGGTCGCGGCGGCGTCCCCTCGCCTTCGGCGTCCTGCTCGGGCTCGCGACCGCTGCCAAGCTCTACCCGGTGCTGCTGCTCGGTCCGCTGTTCGTCCTGTGCTGGCGGGCCGGCAGGTGGTACGAGTACCGCAAGGCCCTGGGCGGCGCCGTTCTTGCCTGGCTCGTCGTCAACCTGCCGGTGATGGCCTTCGCCGGCGACGGCTGGTGGCAGTTCTACAACTTCAGCCATGACCGGGGCGTCGACTTCGGGTCCTTCTGGCTGATCTGGGCCCAGAACTCGACCGACCCGCCCAGCACGGACTTCGTGAACACCGTGGCCACCCTGCTGGTGCTGCTGTGCTCCCTGGGCATCGCGGCACTGACGCTCATGGCCCCCCGCCGGCCACGCTTCGCCCAGCTCGCCTTCCTGATGGTGGCGGTGTTCATCCTCACCAACAAGGTCTACTCGCCCCAGTACGTGCTGTGGCTGATTCCGCTGGCCGTGCTGGCGCGCCCCAAGTGGCGCGACTTCCTGATCTGGCAGGCCTGCGAGGTGGCGTACTTCCTCGGCATCTGGCTGTACCTCGCCTATACGACCAGCGGAGACGCCCACAAGGGCCTGCCGACCGACGGCTACCACTGGGCGATCGTCGTCCACCTGGCGGGAACCCTGTACCTGTGCGCGATCGTCGTGCGCGACATCCTCATGCCGGACCACGACGTGGTGCGCCGGGGCGGGGAGGACGACCCGTCGGGCGGTGTGCTCGGCGGTGCCGAGGACTTCTTCGTCCTGGGTACCGCCGCCCGGCCGGCGCGCCACGCGGCGCACGTCGAGGACGCCCCGGCCGAGTGGGGCGGCCCCCCGGAGACCGCCCTCGAAGACCGTTCGCTCTGAGCGAACCGGACCGGTCGCGTCATACGAGAGGCCGTACCCGACGGCTGCCGGGTACGGCCTCTCGCACGACCGCAAAGGCGCTCAGCGGTCCACGATCCGGTCGAACTGCGTGGTGGTGTGCCGCAGATGGGCCACGAGTTCGTCGCCGACCTTCGGCTCCGGCGCGTCCGACGGCACGAACAGGATCGAGACCTGCATGTGCGGCGGCTCGGCGAACCAGCGCTGCTTGGCACCCCACACGAACGGGGAGAGGTTCCGGTTCACGGTGGCGAGGCCGGCCCGTGCGACGCCCTTGGCCCGCGGCATGACGCCGTGCAGCGCCTTGGGAGCCTCCAGGCCCACGCCGTGCGACGTACCGCCCGCCACGACCACCAGGAAGCCGTCGGAGGCCGCCTTCTGCTGCCGGTAGCCGAAGCGGTCGCCCTTGGCCACACGCGTGACGTCCAGGACCGCGCCGCGGTACTCGGTGGCCTCGTGGTCGCCCAGCCACAACCGCGTGCCGATACGGGCGCGGAAGCGGGTCTGCGGGAACTGCTGCTGCAGCCGGGCGAGTTCCTCGGCCTTGAGGTGGCTGACGAACATGGTGTGCAGCGGAAGCCGGGCCGCACGCAGCCGGTCCATCCAGCCGATGACCTCCTCGACGGCGTCCGAGCCGTCGGTGCGGTCCAGCGGGAGATGGATGGCGAAGCCCTCCAGGCGGACGTTCTCGATGGCGGCGTGCAGCTGCGGCAGCTCCTGCTCGCTGACGCCGTGCCGCTTCATCGAGGACATCACCTCGATGACCACGCGGGCCCCGACGAGGCCGTACACGCCGTCGATGGAGGACACCGAGCGGATCACCCGGTCGGGCAGGGGCACCGGCTCCTCGCCGCGCCGGTAGGGCGTCAGCACCAGCAGGTCGCCGCCGAACCAGTCCTTGATCCGGGCGGCCTCGTACGTCGTGCCGACGGCGAGGACGTCGGAGCCCAGCCGGGTGGCCTCCTCCGCGAGCCGCTCGTGCCCGAAGCCGTAGCCGTTGCCCTTGCAGACCGGGACCAGCCCGGGGAACTGCTCCTGCACGTGCTTGTGATGCGCCCGCCAGCGCGCGGTGTCGACGTAGAGCGTGAGCGCCATGGCCGGACCTGGAACCTTTCTCGTGGCTGCGGTGTGTCAGAGGTTGAAGACTGTCGACGTCGTCGAACGAGGAACGCGCGGTCAGCGCCGCGACATGTAGATGTCGAGCGCCTTGTGGAGCAGCTTGTTCAGCGGGAAGTCCCACTCGCCGAGGTACTCGGCGGCCTGGCCGCCGGTGCCGACCTTGAACTGGATCAGGCCGAAGAGGTGGTCGGTCTCGTCCAGCGAGTCCGAGATGCCGCGCAGGTCGTAGACCGTGGCACCGAGCGCGTACGCGTCGCGCAGCATCCGCCACTGCATCGCGTTCGAGGGCCGGACCTCGCGGCCGATGTTGTCCGAGGCGCCGTAGGAGTACCAGACGTGCCCGCCGACGATGAGCATCGTCGCGGCCGCCAGGTTCACGCCGTTGTGCCGGGCGAAGTACAGCCGCATGCGGTTGGGGTCCTCGGAGTTGAGGGTCGTCCACATGCGCTGGAAGTACGACAGCGGCCGGGGCCGGAAGTGGTCGCGCACGGCCGTGATCTCGTACAGCCGCTGCCACTCCTCAAGGTCGTGATAGCCGCCCTGGACGACCTCGACGCCCGCCTTCTCGGCCTTCTTGATGTTGCGGCGCCACAGCTGGTTGAAGTTCTTGTGGACCTCTTCCAGGGACCGGTTGGCCAGCGGCACCTGGAAGACGTAACGCGGCTGCACGTCGCCGAAGCCGGCGCCGCCGTCCTCGCCCTGCTGCCAGCCCATGCGGCGCAGCTTGTCGGAGACCTCGAAGGCGCGCGGCTCGATGAAGTCGGCCTCCAGGTCGCGCAGACGCTTCACGTCCGCGTCCTGGATGCCCTTCTTGATGGTCTCGGAGTTCCAGCGCCGGATGACCACCGGCGGACCCATCTTCACCGAGAAGGCGCCCTGACGCTTCAGGTGCGCCAGCATCGGCTGGATCCAGTCGTCGAGATTGGGCGCGAACCAGTTGATGACCGGGCCTTCGGGCAGGTACGCGAGGTAGCGCTTGATCTTGGGCAGCTGGCGGTACAGGACGAGCCCGGCGCCGACCATCTCGCCTGTACGGTCATCGAACCAGCCGAGGCTCTCCGAGCGCCATTCCGCCTTGACGTCTGCCCAGGCCGGGACCTGCATGTGGCTCGCCGCCGGCAGGCTCTGGATGTAGGCCAGATGCTGCTCTCGACTGATGGTCCTCAGGGTCAGGCTCATTCGGGGCGCTCCTCGGGCTGGCGTGTCCCCATGGGTTCAGGGGCTCCGGCTCTCGCGCCGAAGCCTACTGCGCCAAGGGAGCGCGCAGACTGGCCGCACACCACCTTCGCACCGGCCTGTCGCCCGGCGCGGGCACGGCATACGGCGTCCGGGCGGCGCCCGCCGGGTCCGGCGGACGCCGCCCGTGTCGGGAGCGGCCGGGGCCGGCGTCAGCCGAAGAGGCCGCCGAAGAGACCGCCGTGCGCCATGCCGAGGAAGAACCCGATGGCGGAGGCCCCGAGACCGAGGATGAGGCCGAAGCGCTCGCGTGTCGTCACCGAGATCCACTGGCCGTACGCCCCGGTGAGGATGCCCATCAGCCCGGCCCAGGAGCTCAGCAGGTGCAGGCCGTGGAAGAGGAGCCCGGTGATGAAGGCGAGGATGCCCAGCACCAGGGTCACCGCGAGCAGTGTGTCCTGGAGGGGATGGGACTTGCCGTCCGTGGCGAAGAGGCCGTTGTTCGCGGCGGTGTTCGGTCGCATCGTCTGTGCCATGGGGCACCTCCTGCGAAAGGCAGCGCATCGTAGCGCCATGTACACCCGAGGTGTCCAGATTGCCGGGTTCTGCGCCCCGATTTCAACCGGAAGCGGGGGTGCGGGTAGTCTGTTCCGTCTGCACTTGTGTCTGCCCGGCCCGAGCGCGGGGCAACCAGGGGACGGTCAGGAGATTCCGCCGGCCGACCCCCGTTGTCAGTGCCGGCTGTTTTACTGGCAGACACGATTGCGTACGCATCACAACCCTCCTGCCACGGAACGACCGTGGCCGCTGAGTCCAAAGGAGGTGGGTTCCACATGCGTCACTACGAGGTGATGGTCATCCTCGACCCCGATCTCGAGGAGCGCTCTGTCTCCCCGCTGATCGAGAACTTCCTCTCTGTCGTCCGTGACGGCGGCGGAAAGGTCGAGAAGGTCGACACCTGGGGCCGTCGTCGTCTCTCGTACGAGATCAAGAAGAAGCCCGAGGGCATCTACTCGGTCATCGACCTGCAGGCCGAGCCTGCGGTCGTCAAGGAGCTCGACCGCCAGATGAACCTGAACGAGTCGGTCCTCCGGACCAAGGTCCTCCGCCCCGAGACCCACTGAGCCCTTTCGCTCAGCCGGCCTCGGGATCCGAGTAGCAGCACCAGCAGCCAGCAGCAAACCCGCCGAGAGGTACCCCCATGGCAGGCGAGACCGTCATCACGGTCGTCGGCAATCTCGTCGACGACCCCGAGCTGCGCTTCACCCCCTCCGGTGCGGCGGTCGCGAAGTTCCGCGTCGCGTCCACGCCCCGCACCTTCGATCGCCAGACGAACGAGTGGAAGGACGGCGAGAGCCTGTTCCTGACCTGCTCGGTCTGGCGCCAGGCGGCGGAGAACGTCGCCGAGTCGCTCCAGCGAGGCATGCGCGTGATCGTGCAGGGCCGGCTGAAGCAGCGGTCCTACGAGGACCGTGAGGGCGTCAAGCGCACGGTCTACGAGCTGGACGTCGAGGAAGTCGGCGCCAGCCTGCGCAACGCCACGGCCAAGGTCACGAAGACCAGCGGCCGAGGTGGCCAGGGCGGGTACGGCGGTGGCGCCGGCGGCGGCCAGGGTGGCGGCAGCTGGGGCGGCGGCCCCGGCGGCGGCCAGCAGGGCGGTGGCGGCGCTCCCGCCGACGACCCCTGGGCGACCGGCGCTCCCGCCGGTGGCCAGCAGGGTGGCGGCGGCTGGGGCGGTGGCTCCGGCGGCAGCGGCGGCGGCTACTCGGACGAGCCCCCCTTCTAGGCCTTCGGACCGGTCCGCGGACCGGGACGGGTCGAGAGGCGGGGCCGTACCCACACTTCTTGATCACACAGGAGAAACACCATGGCGAAGCCGCCTGTGCGCAAGCCTAAGAAGAAGGTCTGCGCTTTCTGCAAGGACAAGGTCACGTACGTGGACTACAAGGACACGAACATGCTGCGGAAGTTCATTTCCGACCGCGGCAAGATCCGTGCCCGCCGCGTGACCGGCAACTGCACGCAGCACCAGCGTGACGTCGCCACGGCCGTCAAGAACAGCCGTGAGATGGCGCTGCTGCCCTACACCTCCACCGCGCGATAAGGGAAGGGTGAGCCATTCATGAAGATCATCCTTACCCACGAGGTTTCCGGCCTCGGTGCCGCGGGCGACGTCGTCGACGTCAAGGACGGTTACGCTCGCAACTACCTGATCCCGCGGAAGTTCGCTATCCGCTGGACCAAGGGTGGCGAGAAGGACGTCGAGCAGATCCGTCGTGCTCGCAAGATCCACGAGATCCAGACCATCGAGCAGGCCAACCAGATCAAGGCCCAGCTCGAGGGTGTGAAGGTCCGTCTGGCCGTTCGCTCCGGCGACGCCGGCCGCCTCTTCGGTTCCGTCACCCCGGCCGACGTCGCTTCGGCGATCAAGGCCGCCGGTGGCCCCGAGGTCGACAAGCGTCGCATCGAGCTGGGTGCGCCGATCAAGACCCTGGGCGCCCACGAGACGTCCGTGCGTCTGCACCCCGAGGTTGCCGCCAAGGTCAACGTCGAGGTCGTCGCGGCCTGATCGCCGTGCTCGGCTGACCGCAGTCGAAAGAGGGGGCCGTACCCGGCGGGGTACGGCCCCCTCTTCGTGGTCGTCGAGGTGAGCGATTCGTGGGACGTAGGGCGCGTTTCACGTGAAACACCGCTTGCCGACGGCGGTGCGAATCCAGTGGGCAGGACGCTTCAGCGTGTCGCGCCCGTCACGAGCCAGCGGCCTGAACGGGTACGCGCCCACAAGGTCAGCATGCGCACCGTCATCATGAGGGTCATCGCGGCCCACAACGCGGTGAGCCCACCACCGAGGGCGGGCACCAGCAGCGCGGCGGGGGTGAAGACCACCAGCGTCAGGATCATCGCCCCGGCCAGGTACGGACCGTCTCCCGCGCCCATCAGGACGCCGTCGAGCACGAAGACGACGCCGCAGACGGGCTGGGAGAGCGCCACCAGGAGCAGCGCGGGAAGGGCGGCGTCCTTCACGGTGGAGTCACCGGTGAACAGGGGCAGGAATGCCGGCCGTGCCACGACGACCAGAAGCCCGAGGACGAACCCGGCAGCGATGCCCCACTCCACCATGCGACGGCATGCTCCTCGGGCTCCCTCGGCGTCCGAGGCGCCCAGGAAGCGGCCGATGATGGCCTGCCCGGCGATCGCGATGGCGTCGAGAGCGAAGGCGAGCAGGCTCCACAGGGACAGGATGATCTGATGGGCGGCGATGTCCGCGTCGCCCAGGCGGGCCGCGACCGCCGTGGCGATCATCAGGATGGCCCGCAGGGAGAGCGTGCGGACCAGGAGGGGAACGCCGGCCTGGGCACAGGCCCTGATGCCCGCGGCGTCCGGGCGCAGGGACGCGCCGTGCCTGCGGGCACCGCGGACGACCACGGCGAGGTAGACCGCGGCCATGCCCCACTGGGCGATGACGGTGCCCCAGGCGGAGCCCGCGATACCGAGTCCGGCACCGTAGACGAGTCCGGCGTTCAGGGCGGCATTGGCGACGAAGCCCGCGACGGCGACGTACAGCGGGGTCCGGGTGTCCTGCAGTCCGCGCAGCACACCGGTGGCGGCGAGGACGACGAGCATGGCGGGGATGCCCAGTGCGGAGATGCGCAGATACGTCGTCGCGTACGGAGCGGCCGTGTGGGAGGCGCCGAAGAGATCGACCAGGCCGGGGGCTGCGGGCAGTACGGCCACGATGACGGCGGCGCCGAGCAGCAGCGCCAGCCACACACCGTCCATGCCCTGACGGATCGCGGCCTGGAGGTCACCCGCGCCGACACGGCGGGCGACTGCGGCCGTGGTGGCGTAGGCGAGGAAGACGAAGATGCTCACGGCGGTCGTCAGCAGGGCCGAGGCGACACCGAGTCCGGCGAGCTGTGCCGTGCCGAGGTGGCCGACGATCGCGCTGTCGGCCATCACGAAGAGCGGCTCGGCGACGAGTGCGCCGAAGGCCGGGACGGCCAGCGCGACGATCTCTCGGTCGTGCCGGCGCCGGTCGGCCGTAGGGCGTGCGGGGGCCTGTGTCATGGGCACCAATCTAACCGTCCACAGGTAAGTGATGCAAAGGCTTTGGGACCCTTACTTGCCCGTGTCGGCTGCGCACTTGTGCACCTCGTTCGAACCGATCTTGGCCCGATGGGCGAAGTTTTTCTTCTGCACAGCCGGTGGACGGGAAAACAGCAGGTCAAAGTGGGTCTGCGGAAACCGTCGAGGGCTTGTTCACAACGCTGTCCACCGAGTCGTGCACAGGTTTCGTGGAGTTCTCCACAGCATCCGGCCCGTCGTCCACATGGCCTGTGGATAACCAGATTGGCTGACGGTGCCCGGGGGCCTACCGTGGTCCGGCGCCCGCTCCGTTCGCCGGCTTTCGAACCGTCCCGAAACGACGCGCCGGAAGCGGAGGCGGGCCTCTCGATTTGTCAGTGCCGTGCCGTAGAAAAGAGAGGCACGGCGAGGTCCGCTCGGCGGACGGGAGGAGGCCGCTCGGTGAGCATTTCCGAGCCCTTGGACGACCCGTGGGCCGACAGCGGACCAGGTGATCGTCTGCCTGCTTCCCGCAGGCGGCCCGACGGCGGTCGCGGACGCGAGGAACAGCACGACCGAGGCGGGGAGGGCGGCTCCTGGGAAGGTGCGGGCCCGGCGTTCGAGCGGGTGCCTCCGCAGGACCTCGACGCGGAGCAGTCCGTGCTCGGCGGCATGCTGCTGTCCAAGGACGCCATCGCCGACGTCGTCGAGATCCTCAAGGGCCACGACTTCTACAAGCCGGCCCACGAGACGATCTACCAGGCCGTCCTCGACGTCTACGCCAAGGGCGAGCCCGCGGACCCGATCACGATCGCGGCCGAGCTGACCAAGCGCGGCGAGATCAACAAGGTGGGCGGCGCGTCGTACCTGCACACGCTCGTGCAGACGGTGCCCACCGCGGCGAACGCCGCCTACTACGCGGAGATCGTCCACGAGCGTGCGGTGCTCCGCCGCCTGGTCGAGGCCGGTACCCGGATCACCCAGATGGGCTACGCGGCCGACGACGACGTCGACGAGATCGTCAACCGCGCCCAGGCCGAGATCTACGCGGTCACCGAGCAGCGCACCAGCGAGGACTACCTGCCGCTGGGCGACATCATGGAAGGCGCCCTCGACGAGATCGAGGCGATCGGGTCGCGCAGCGGCGAGATGACCGGAGTGCCCACGGGGTTCACCGACTTCGACTCGCTGACGAACGGCCTGCACCCCGGTCAGATGATCGTCATCGCCGCGCGTCCCGCGATGGGCAAGTCGACGCTCGCGCTCGACTTCGCGCGGGCCGCCTCGATCAAGCACAACCTGCCGAGCGTCATCTTCTCGCTGGAGATGGGCCGCAACGAGATCGCGATGCGCCTGCTGTCCGCCGAGGCTCGCGTCGCCCTGCACCACATGCGCTCGGGCACGATGACCGACGAGGACTGGACCCGGTTGGCCCGCAGGATGCCGGACGTCTCCGCCGCCCCGTTGTACATCGACGACTCCCCGAACCTGTCGATGATGGAGATCCGCGCCAAGTGCCGGCGGCTGAAACAGCGCAACGACCTGAAGCTGGTCGTCATCGACTACCTCCAGCTGATGCAGTCCGGCGGTGCCAAGCGCGCCGAGAGCCGCCAGCAGGAGGTCTCGGACATGTCCCGCAACCTCAAGCTGCTCGCCAAGGAGCTGGAGATCCCCGTCATCGCGCTCTCCCAGCTCAACCGTGGCCCCGAGCAGCGCACCGACAAGAAGCCGATGGTCTCCGACCTGCGCGAGTCCGGCTCCATCGAGCAGGACGCCGACATGGTCGTCCTGCTGCACCGCGAGGACGCCTACGAGAAGGAGTCGCCGCGTGCGGGGGAGGCCGACCTGATCGTGGCCAAGCACCGGAACGGCCCGACCGCGACGATCACGGTGGCCTTCCAGGGCCACTACTCACGGTTCGTGGACATGGCCCAGACCTGATCCGACGCCGCCGGGCGCTCTTCCCGCTCTGCTCACCTGTCCAGGGCGGCGGCCTTGGCCGCGCGCTGTGCGAAGACGTCGTCACGGTGGTCCGTCATCTGTCGCAGCGCCTCCCTGCGGTCCCGCTTGGAGAGCCGGTCCAGGTACGTGTGGCCGCCCAGGTGGTCGGTCTCGTGCTGCAGGCAGCGGGCGAAGTAGCCCGTTCCGTCGATGACGACAGGGGTGCCGTCCTTGTCGAATCCGCGGACTACCGCCCGATCGGTGCGGGGTACGGGCATGGTGGCACCGGGGACGGACAGACAGCCCTCGACGTCGTCGACGAGGCGCCGGGCGCCCGGAACTGGCAGCTCCAGTACCGGGTTCAGGACATGACCGACGTGCCGGACCCCGTGGTCGTCCGGGCAGTCGTACACGAACAGCCGCAGGTCGACGCCGACCTGGTTGGCGGCCAGACCGGCACCGTCGGCCACGTACATGGTCAGGAACATGTCGTCGATCAACGCCGCCAGGGCCGATGTCCCGAACTCGGTCACCTCCCGGCAGGGCCGGCCCAGCACTTCCTCGCCGACCACCGTGATCCGGCGGACTGAGCCCCGTGCGTGTCGGTCGGTCACGGTCGCCTCTCCTTCTTGCAGGACGTGTGCCAAGACTTCTCGGCCGGGGCTTCCGGCGACGGTCTCCGCGGCGGCGTCCTGCGACGGCTTCTTGCGGTGCCCCTTGCCTGAGGCTTTGCAAAGTAGCAGACTTTGCAAAGTGACTGAAGAGCTGAACGCCCCGAACGACCGACCAGGGGACGTCGACGCCCCCCTCCGTGAGCACGGGGTCCGCACGGCGCTCCTGGAACTGCTCGCCGAGGTCGGCACCGTCACGGCGACCGAGGCTGCTTCCCGGCTGGGCTACAGCTCGGGTCTCTGCTCGTTCCACCTGCGGCAGCTCGCTCGCCACGGGCGCATCGAGGAAGCCCCTCACAGCGGAGGACGCGCCCGGCCCTGGCGTCTGGCGTCGCGCACGCCGGCCGGAGGAGGCTCCGCGCACGACGAGTTCGGCGCCTTGGCCCGGGGGCTGGAGGACGAGAGCTGGCAGCGCTGGCTGGCCCAGCGGGACGACGCCCCGCCCGCATGGCGCCACGACGAGGCCTTCAGTGCCGTCACCTACCTGACGCCCGAGGAGATGGGCCGGGTCGCGGACGTGATCCGACGGGCGCTCGCGCCCTACCAGGATCGCGAGCAGCGGCCCCTGGCCCGCCCGGAAGGCGCTCGCCCGGTGGCTCTCATCACACGCCTGTTCCCCCTGCTGCCCCACACACCGGACGACGCGGACGAGAGGTGAGCGCGCCTGGTACGAGGTGTTTTCGAGCTGCCCAGGGGTCGCCCAGGGGCTGCCTGCGGGCCGTGCGGATCGGCTCGTACGGCGAGGCCCGGACCGGTCGCACGGCGGAAGCGCCCCCACCCGGCGAAATCGGCTCGACGCGCGCGCCCGTCCCCGATGGACTGGGGACATGACGACACCTCAGGATGAGTTGCTGCCCAGCACCCGTCGATCCCTTACGCACCGGATCGCCGTCGCCCAGGCCGAAGGACGGACGCCGTCACTGGTCGCGTCCGTCGTACGGGGCGGGCAGGCGGTCTGGCACGGCGCGCGCACGTCGGTGGACGGGCACGCGCCGGACGAGAACACGCAGTACCGCATCGGTTCCATCACCAAGACGTTCACCGCCGTGCTCGTCCTGCGCCTGCGCGACGAAGGCCTGCTCGACCTCGGTGACCCGCTGGAGAAGCACCTGCCGGGCACGGGCGCGGGAGACCCGACGATCGCCGATCTGCTGGCCCACACGGGCGGCCTGGCCGCGGAGTCGCCCGCACCCTGGTGGGAGCGGACCCCGGGCACGCTGCGTCCCGAACTCGCCGACGTCCTCGGTGAGAAGCCGCTGCGGCACCCGGTCGGCAGGCGGTTCCACTACTCGAACCCCGGCTACACGGTGCTGGGGGCGCTCGTCGAGAAGCTGCGCGGCGCTCCGTGGGAGGACGTCCTTTGCCGGGAGGTGCTCGAACCCCTGGGGCTGGGCAGCACGAGTGCGCGGCCCCGTGCACCGCACGCGGGCGGCTGGGCCGTGCACCCCTGGGCCGACGTGATGCTGCCCGAGCCCGTCGAGGACCTCGGCCGGATGGCGCCGGCCGGACAACTCTGGTCCACGACAGGGGATCTGAGCCGGTTCGCCGTGTTTCTCGCCCGGGGCGACGAGCGGGTGCTGAGCGCTGCTTCGGTCCGGGAGATGCGCACCCCGGCCGCTCCGCCCGAGGCCTCGGACGTGACGGCGGGATACGCGTACGGTCTGGGGATGGAGTTGCGGCGTTCCGGCGAGCGGCTGCTGGTGGGGCATTCGGGTTCGCTCCCGGGCTTCCTCGCCTCTCTCACCATCGCCGTGGAGGACGATGTGGCCGCCGTGGTGCTGACCAACTGCACCTCTGGCCTCCCGGTGGTCTCCGTGGGGGCGGATCTGGTCCGGATCGTCGCCGAGGCCGAGCCGCGCATCCCGGACCCCTGGCGGCCGCTGCGGGACATCGTCCCGGAGGTGTTGGAGCTGGCGGGCCAGTGGTACTGGGGGACGCACGGCTTCGGGCTGCGGTTGACCGGGGACGGACTCCTGTCGCTGGAGCCGTTGACGGGCACCGGGCGCAGGTCGCGGTTCCGGGCGAACGGCGACGGCACCTGGACGGGCCTGGAGGGGTACTACGCCGGGGAGCTGCTGCGGGCGGTACGGCGACCGGACGGGGAGGTGGACCACCTGGACCTCGGATCGTTCGTCTTCACCCGGCAGCCGTACGACGCCGGGGCCGCGGTGCCCGGGGGCGTGGCCCTGGAGGGGTGGCGGGGGATCGGCTAGCCCCGAAGAGAGGGAGGCCGGCCCTCGCCACGGAGTGAAAACGGCAGGAGTGGCTGTTTCACGTGAAACGGCCACTCCTGGCGGCGGGGAGGCCCAGCGCGGGGAAGGCCCTCGGCGAGCGTGGCCCCTGACGGTTTGCACGGCGAGCGTGGCCACCGCGGGCGCTCACAAGGACAGCTTGTAACCCACGTGCGAGGGTTCGAATCCGAGCCGTTCGTAGAAACGGTGGGCGTCGGTGCGGGTCCGGTCCGATGTCAGCTGCACCAGACGGCAGCCCTCGCGCCGTGAGGTGTCGATCGCCCACTCGATGAGCTGTGTGCCCAGGCCGCTGCCGCGTTCGTCGGCGTGGATGCGGACGCCTTCGATGATCGACCGGGTGGAGCCGCGACGGGAGAGCCCGGGGATGACCGAGAGCTGGAGCGTACCGACGACACGCCCCTGCCGTAGGGCGACGACCAGGTGCTGGTTCGGATCGGCGCGGAGCCGTTCCAGGGCGGCCAGGTACGGGGCGAGGTCGTCGGGCGACTCGCGCAGGGCGCCCAGCGGATCGTCCGCGAGCATGGCGACGATGGCGGGGACGTCCTCGGCGACGGCCGCACGTATCTCAAGATCTCCCATGCCCCGGAGCTTATGCGCCGCCCGGCCGGAGCGTGCCGCTATACCGGGGCAGGGGCGTGCAACGACTCCACGACCCGGACGAGGGGTGCCAGCTCCGGGTTCTCGGCGGCCTCGTCGAGCGCTTCGCGCAGGGCGGTGTCGTTGGTCGGCCTGGCCTTCTCCAGAAGGCTCAGTCCGGCGTCGGTGACGTTGGTGTAGATGCCCCGGCGGTCGGTGGGGCACAGGTACCGCTCCAGGAGGCCGCGGTCCTCGAGCCGGGTGACGAGCCGGGTGGTGGCGCTCTGGCTCAGCACGACCGCGTCGGCGACCTGTTTCATCTGCAGATGACCGCCGTCGCCGTCGTGCTGCCGGCTGAGCACGTCGAGCAGGGAGTACTCGCGCACGCTCAGGCCGTGGCCCGACTGGAGGGCCCGCTCGATGTGGGTCTCGATCCTGCCGTGCAGCAGAGAGAGGGCGCACCAGCCCTGAGCGAGGGCGGTGAGCGCGGGGTCCGTCGCTGTCATGGCGTTTCCTCCATCCCGGGGCGGGTGCCTCAAGGATAGGGCACCCCCGGGGTTGCCAGCGGGTGCAAGCAACCGGCGCCTGCAACTACGAGGAGGGCGGCCGTACCAGGCCGAGGACCACACCGCCGCCGCATCTCGCGACCTCACGCGTTCCAGGGGACCGGCCGGCTCATCCGGCCGCCACTGTCAACGGAGCGAACCGTCGGGTCCAGTCCCCGGGCGGTTCCGTGATTTTGTACGTCATGACGGAGTTGAAGACGATGGACGCCAGCCCGCGCTGCTTCGCCCAGTCCCGCAGTTCTTCGTGGCGTACGTCGATGTCGGTGCGCAGCAGGCGGTCGGTGTGGGCGGCGAGGGAGGCGATGAGGGCCTTGGCGGTCTCCGTGTCCCGGGCGATCAGCGGGCCCACCACGTGCGTGTCCATGTTGGGCCAGGCAGCCGCGTAACCCGTGATCCTGCCGTCCTCCTCGGCGACCCGGAGATGGTCGGCGAACGCGGGCAGCCGCGTGATGACAGGGGTCCGGTCCGCGCCGAAGACCTCCTCGTCGAGGCGGAGGATGCCGACGAGGTCGTCGGCGGAGGCCGGTCGAGTGGCGGGCCCGGTGAGTGGCCCCTCCGGTGAGAAACGCCCGAGCAGCATCTCCGACCGGCCCGTGACCTTGAAACCGAGTTCCTCGTACAGCGGGCGCCCGTAGGGGGTGGCGTGGAGGGACAGCGGTGTGGTGCCCGCCGCCGCGACGACGTGACGCATCAGCCGGCGGCCGATGCCCTGGCGTGCGTGGCGCTCGGCGACCAGGACCATACCGATGGCGCTGAGGTCCGGTCGGCCGTGGGGCCCGTACTCGGTGACCACGCAGGCGGCCACCAGTCCCCCGTCGGGGTCGTCGATGCCGAACCCCTTCCCGGCGGAGAGGAGCAGGCCCCATTTGTGTTCCTCACGGGGCCAGCCCCGGTTCTCGGACAGGTCGGCGCAGGCGGTGAGGTCCTGGCGCGTCAGGGGGCGGATGGGCAGAGCGGCAGGGGAAGGAGTCGACACGCAGGTCAGGCTGTCCGACGGATGCCGTCGGCGTCCACTCGTTTCGTAAGAGACGTACGTGCTTTTGGCCATGTCACGTGCGGGCGACGGCGCGGCTCGGCGACCGGACCGCGGCTGTTTCACGTGAAACGCGGAGGGTCAGCCGAGGTCCGGGGCGTGCATGGCACGTACGCCCTCGATGTTTGCGTCCAGGTAGTGCCGCAGCGACAGCGGAACGAGGTGCACCGAGGCGATCCCGACCCGGGTGAACGGCACGCGCACGATCTCGTACTCGCCGGTGGGCTCGTCCACCTCCGGTCCGTGCCTCAGGGAGGGGTCCATCGACTCCAGGTGGCACACGAAGAAGTGCTGGACCTTCACTCCGGTCGCGCCGCCGTCCTCGCCGATGTGTTCCACGGTGTCCACGAAGCAGGGGACCACATCGGTGATCTTCGCGCCCAGCTCCTCGTGGACCTCTCGGTGCAGGGCGTCGACGACGGTCGTGTCACCCGGCTCGACCCCGCCACCGGGAGTGACCCAGTAGGGATCGACACCGGGCTTGGTGCGCTTGATCAGGAGCAGGTCGTCGCCGTCGAGGAGGACGGCGCGGGCGGTGCGCTTGACCACGGGTCGGACGGTCATGGGAGAAATGTGGCCCGGCTGGTTCCACGTGAAACATCGCGAACCGTCATCACCCACGCACCCGAGGTGACTCCTTCGTTCGGCCGGGCTCAGCACCAGTCGACCGCTGCCCGCATCAGCCGCTCATGGGCCCGCGCGAGGTGCGGCATCGCCAGCGTGCCGGCCCGTGCGACCAGGAAGTACGTGCGCAGCGGTGGGACCGGCGGCTCATGGAGGGCCACCACGTCTCCCCGCCTCAGGGCGGCGGCGCTCAGGTAGCGCGGCAGCACCGCGAGCCCGGCACCGGCCACCGCGCACGCCAGGACCGCGCGCAGGTCGGCGACGATCACCGTGCCCGGTCCGGTCGGGCGGGAATCGAAGACCGAGGCCCAGTAACGGCGGACGAGGGGCAGTGACTCGTGGACCTCGATCACCGGGACGCCCTCCAGAGCGGGCGCGTCCTTGCTCCGCCGCCGTGCGGAGCCGATCTCGTCCGCCCAGCGCGGAGCGGCGAGCAGGACGTGCTCCTCGTCGCAGAGCGGTGCGGCCGTGAACAGGGCGCCACGTGGCCGTGCCGTGCTGATGACCAGGTCGTGGTGGCCGGCGGAGAGCCCTTCCAGGGTCTCTTCGGCCGTTCCGAAGGATGCGCGCAGGGCGAAGCCCTGACCTTCGTCCCCGGTGAGTCCGCTCAGCGCGGGCAGCGCCCGTTCCGCGGTGAACTCGGGCGGCCCGGCCAGATGCAGGGTGCGCGAGGAGGACTCGTCGTCGAGGCCCGCCTCGGCGATCTCCACCAGCGCGTCCAGGTGCGGCGCGGCCTTGTGCGCGAGTTCCTCGCCGATCGACGTCGGTGTCACGCCGCGGGCCTGCCGCAGGAACAGGGGGCGGCCCAGTTGCCGTTCCAGCGTGCGGATCTGGGAGGTGACCGCCGGCTGCGAGAGACCGAGCAGCGCTGCGGCGCGGGTGAAGGAACCGGCACGGTGGACGGTCACGAAGGTGCGCAGCAATGCCAGGTCCACGGCCTGCCCTCCCCTCCCGCCGCCACTGCGCCCAGCCCCCGACCGTGCCCAACTATAAATATGTCGATAGGCCTCTGCCGCTACTGTGATTGGACACTGACTCGGAGTCAACTAGCCTTCTTCGAGCGGTTCTTAGCACGCGGAACCGTGGGCGGTCCGAACCACGAGGGGGGAGGCTCGGACCGCCCGCCGTACGTCCGTCAGTGTGCGGACTCGTCCAGTGCGCGCAGCACGTCCGCCACCAGGTCAGCCGGGTCCTCCGCGCCGACGGACAGCCGGATGAAGCCCTCCGGGACAGCGTCGCCGCCCCAGCGCCCACGCCGCTCGGCGGTGGAGCGCACACCGCCGAAACTGGTCGCGTCGTCCACGAGCCGCAGTGCGTCCAGGAAGCGCTCGGCACGCGCGCGCGTGGGCAGGGTGAAGGAGACCACGCAGCCGTAGCGCCGCATCTGCCGTGAGGCGATCTCGTGGGAGGGGTCGTCGGGCAGTCCGGGGTAGCGCAGGCCCGTCACCTCGGGGCGTCCGCGCAGCGCCTCGGCGACGGCCAGCGCCGAGGTGTTCTGCCGGGCGACCCGCAGCTGCAGCGTGGCGATCGAACGGTGGGCGAGCCAGGCCTCCATGGGACCCGGAATGGCTCCGACGATCTTGCGCCAGCGCCGCACGGCTGCCATGGTCTGCGCATCGCGGCCGGTGACGTAGCCCAGCAGGATGTCGCCGTGCCCGGTGAGCTGTTTGGTGCCGCTGGCCACGGAGAAGTCGGCGCCCAGCTCCAGCGGCCGCTGCCCCAGGGGTGTCGCCAGGGTGTTGTCGACGGCGACCAGGGCGCCACGCGCGCGTGCCGCCTCGGCCAGTCGCCGGATGTCGCAGACGTCGAGCCCGGGGTTCGAGGGGGACTCGATCCACAGCAGCCGTGCGCCGTCCAACAGGTCGAGCTGGGCGTCCCCGCCGGTCGGCGCGGTCCGCACCTCGATGCCGAACGTCTCCAGCTGGGCGCGGACCAGCGGCAGGGCCTGGTAGCCGTCGTCGGGCAGGACCACCGCGTCCCCCGTGTGCAGCTGGGAGAAGAGCACCGAGGAGACGGCCGCCATGCCGGAGGCGAACACGAGCGTTTCGGCGCCCACCGCTCCGGGCGCCTCCAGCTCGCCGATGGCGCTCTCCAGCAGGGTCCAGGTCGGATTCTCGTCCCGGCCGTAGGTGTACGGGCCCGTGGGGTCGCCGGGGAGGTGGAAGTGGGCGGCGAACACGGGCCCGGGCAGGGTCGGTTCGTGCTTGACCGGCTCGGGGAGCCCGGCCCGGACGGCTCGCGTGCCGTCACCGGCACCGGCGGGTGCGCGGGTGGCCCTCGGCGCGCCCTCTCTGCCGTTCGCAGCGGAATCGTTCATGCCGCCTGTCCCTTCACGTGTTCTCGTGCGGTGACGAGCAGCCGTGGCCCGCCGCTTCCACCCTCTCAGGACACAGCCGCCGCACCCGTGGCGCACCCTCGGTGGCGGGGGCGACGGGTGCGACGGCGGTGATGGAAGGGGTGCCGCGTCGGCCGACGGGCGGGCGCCGTCTTCAGTCCTCGTCCGGCAGGACCATGTGCAGCGCCCAGGAGACCACCGAGATGATCAGGCCGCCGACCACCGCGGTCCAGAAGCCGTCCACGTGGAAGCTGAGGTCGACCTTGCCGCACACCCAGGAGGTCAGCAGCAGCATCAGGGCGTTGACGACGAGGGTGATCAGGCCCAGGGTCAGGATGAACAACGGGAAGGTCAGCACCTTCACCACCGGCTTGACGAGGAAGTTCACCAGACCGAACACCAGTGCGACACCGATGAGGGTGCCGACCTCCTTGGCCGTGTTGTCCCCGGTCAGGGTGATCTTGTCGAGCAGCCAGACGGCGACCGCCAGGGCGCCCGCGTTGGCGATCGTCTTGACTACGAAATTCTTCATGTGTCTGATCGTGGCAGACGAGGTCCACGACGAACACGGGCGAGGCGATGAAGGCATTCCGGCTGGACGAACTGGAGGCGGAGCGGGCCGCCAACGACGGCGCCTACCTCCAGTTCCTGCGGGAACGGAACATGTCGGTGGGGCTGTACGCGCTGGACGCGGGCGAGCACGATCCGCAGAACCCGCACCGGCAGGACGAGGTCTACTTCGTCGTGAGCGGTCGTGCCTCCATCACCGTCGGCCTGGAGACGACGGAAGTGGCGCGCGGCAGCGTGGTGTACGTACCGGCCGGGGTCGCCCACAAGTTCCACCACATCAGCGAGGATCTGCGGGTCCTCGTGGTGTTCTCTCCGCCAGAAGCGTGAGGAGCCGTCTCAGGGTTCCCTAAGGGAAGGGTCAGGGGACGACAAGGGATGCGAAAGGCCCGCTCGGGCCCCCGGCGGCCCTAGCATCGAAACCAGGACGTACGCAGGACGTACGACGGGTCCGGCACCACGAGGCGCCGGCCATCCGGAGAAACCGGCGCAGGGCCGGCGGAGAGGTAAGGACGGGGCAATGCGAGAGGTCTTCACGAGTCTGCCGTGGTGGGTGAAGTGGATCGCGGTGCCGGTCATCGCCCTGGTCGTCTTCGGCAGCCTCATAGCGACGGTCGTCGGTTTCGTGATCGGTCTGCTCTTCAAGCTGCTGATCTTCGTCGCGCTGGTCGGCGGTCTGATCTACATCGTGCGGAAGTTCATGGCGGGTTCGTCGTCGCGCGGCGACTGGTGAGCCTTCCGGGACACCGGTGAACCGGGACGGGGAGCAGCGGTTCCCTCGGGGGAGGGAAGTTTTCCGGACAGTCCGCCTGGGAGTGGTGACAGGCCGATAAGGTCCGGGAATCGACGCGGGGGCCGGCCCCCGCGGGCAGCGTTCCCCCACCCGTGTCCCCAGCACGGGCTGCCCCCTCGCGCTACGGGAGTGACCCTTGGCCACGGTTGACACCGCCCCCGCAGGACCGCACGCGCCCCCGGCCCCGCGGGCACCGTCCGGTTCCACGGGACTCCCCGCCCAGCCGCGTTCCGCGCCGCGGGTGGAGCACCCCCACGTCGGCGTTCCGGAGCAGCCGCCCGCGTCGGCGGCGCAGACCCTCATCGGATCCGTGCAGCGCGCGATGCGCCTGCTGGAGACCGTCGCGGGGCACGAGCACGGCGCCCCCGCCAAGCAGCTCGCCCGCGAGACCGGCATCGCCCTCCCCACCGCTTACCACCTGCTGCGGACGCTGGTCCACGAGGGCTACCTCCACCGCGATCGGGGCCTGTTCTTCCTCGGCGAGGCGGCCGAACGGCTGAGCAGCAGCGGAGCGGCGCAGAAACGTCGCAGCACGGTCGTCGACTCGCTCGCACAATGGCGCGATCTGATCGGTGTGCCGGTCTACTACGCGATGTACCGGGACGGCGAGATCGAGGTCGTGTGTGTCTCCGACACCCCGGGCAATCCGGCTGTCCAGGAGTGGGCCGACTTCCGGGAGACCGGACACGCGCACGCGATCGGCCAGTGCCTGCTCTCCCAGCTGGACGAGAACGCCCGCCGCGACCATCTGGCCCGCTACCCGGTGCGGTCCATCACTCCCTACACGGTCCGTGACGACCACACCATGTTGCGACGTCTGGAGCGGATGCCGCGGATGCAGCCGGTGACGGAACGTCAGGAGTACGCGCTGGGGACGGTCTGCGCGGCCGTTCCGATCACCGTGGGCACCATGGCCGCGACGATGGCGCTCTCACTCCCCGCTCATCAGGCCGACCGGCTGCTGCCCGCGGCGCGCCAGTTGCAGTGCGAGGTGGGGCGGCGTGTCGGGTCTCTCGCGCTGGCTATCAGTATCTGAAAACTCACTCCTTGTGATCTGCCATATACGTTCAGCAAGATGCCACCAGTGTTATGGGGATCATTCCCGGCCAGTCGACGGCAGATGACGGGGTAGTGATGCGCGAGTCCGTACAGGCAGAGGTCATGATGAGCTTTCTCGTGTCCGAGGAGCTCTCCTTCCGCATTCCGGTGGAGTTGCGGTACGAGACCTGTGATCCCTATGCCGTACGGCTGACCTTCCATCTGCCCGGTGACGCCCCCGTCACCTGGGCGTTCGGGCGGGAGCTGCTGGTGGACGGAGTGGGCAGGCCGTGCGGGGACGGCGACGTGCGTATCGCGCCTGCCGAGTCCGACTCGCTTGCGGAGGTCCTGATCCGTCTTCAGGTCGGCGTCGACCGGGCCCTCTTCCGCTCCTCCACGGCGCCCCTGGTGGCGTTCCTCGACCGCACGGACAAACTGGTGCCGCTGGGCCAGGAAGGTGCTCTGGCCGACTTCGACGCGCATCTCGACGAGGCCCTGGACCGGATCCTGGCGGAAGAGCAGAGCGCGGGCTGAAGCGTTTCTGCAAGCGGGCGCGTGCCATGGAGTAACGCTTCACCGCCCGGCACGAGACACGACGCCGGCCCGATCCGAGGCCTGAGGGGCGGCCCGAGGCCTGAGGCCCGGCCCGAGGAGCAGGCCGGGCCAGCCCTCAGTCCCTTCACCGTCCCCGGTGAGGCCTCATTGCTTGCGTCGTCTGCCCCGGCCACCGCGCGCGGGAGCGGGGAGCCCGGCCGCCGCCCGGTTCCGCACCGCCTCCGGGCGGTCGGCCGAGACGACGAGGGCAGCCAGGGCCGTGGTGACCGGCACCGAGGCGACCAGGCCGATCGAGCCCACGAGGGTGCGCACGATCTCCTCGGAGACGAGTTCACTGGTGGCGACGGTCCCCACGCTGCTCTGCGCGATGGAGAAGAGCAGCAGCAGCGGCAGCGCCGCGCCCGCGTACGCGAGGACCAGGGTGTTGACGACGGACGCGATGTGGTCGCGCCCGATGCGGATGCCGGCGCGGTACAGCCCGCGCCAGCCCATGGACGGGTTGGCCTCGTGCAGCTCCCAGATCGCCGACGTCTGGGTCACCGTCACGTCGTCGAGGACGCCGAGCGAGCCGATGATCACACCGGCGAGGAGCAGACCGCTCATGTCGATCGCCGGATAAAGACCGTGGATCAGGCCGGTGTCGTCGTCGGTGTTGCCCGTGAGCGCGGCCCAGCCGATGAACAGCGAACCCAGGACGCCGATCAGCACCAGGGAGATCAGCGTGCCGAGCACCGCCACCGAGGTCCGGGCGGACAGGCCGTGGCACATGTACAGCGCGATCAGCATGATCGCGCTCGACCCGACCACGGCCACGACCAGCGGGTTCGACCCTTGCAGGATCGCGGGAAGGATGAACAGGTCCAGCACCAGGAAGCTGATGGCCAGCGCGACCAGCGCCATGACGCCCCGCAGTCGCCCGACGACCACGACGGCGAGTGCGAAGATCCCGGCCAGCAGCGCCATGGGCAAACCCCGGTTCACGTCCGTGACCGAGTACTGCAGTTCCCGCGGCGCCGCGGGCTCGTAGGCGACCACGACCTTCTCGCCCCGGTGCAACTGCCGCGACTGGTCCGGCTGCACGATCTCGGTGAAGGTGCGCCCCTCGTCCTGGCCGGTGTCGACGCGGACCGTGGCCTTCTTGCAGGTCCCGGACGCCTGCGCCTGGGCAGAGGCGCCCTCGGCGGTGGAGGTGTCCCCGGTGGGTGTGTCACCGGAGGCGTTCACCGCCTTGCAGCTCACCGACACCACCACGGTGACCGTGGCCTGCTGCGTCTGTCGGTCGAATCCCACGCCGGTGCGCTCGTGCGCGGCGGCGCCGCCCGGCCAGAGCGCGACGAGGCCGACCACGACCGCGGCGGCGAAGGGAATCAGGATCGCGGCGATGACCTTGCGGAGGTGCTGGGAGACCGGGGCGGCGGGGCCGTGCCCGTGCCCGTGACCGTGCCCGTGCCCCTGGCCGTGGGGACTGCCTTGCCCGGACGCATGTCCCTGCCCGGCCCCGGCGTCGGGGCGCGGTTCCGGCGGCGGCTGGGGGAACTGCTGTGTCGTGGTCACCGCCAGATCATCGCAAGAAGGGCAGGGGCCCACTGTTCACCGCGCCCCATATGACGCTAGCGTGGAGGCACCTTTGCACACGCGGGAGCTCGGAGCACCGGGCTGAGAGGGCGCTGACCTTCGTCTTCGCGATGTTTCACGTGGAACGAGAGACGTTCCCCGGGAACCGCCGCCGGACGGAAGCCGCTGCGTCGACCGCCGAACCTGTTACCGGGTAATGCCGGCGTAGGGAGTAGGTCTCATGACCAACAAGGACGCACGCACGCCTGCCTCCGCGCAGTTGTCCAGCGACGGGGGGCAGTCCGCTTCCCGCGAGGAGGCCGGGGTGTCCATCGGCTGGCACAAGGCGTATGTCGAGGGCTCACGCCCCGATCTGCGGGTGCCGGTCCGTCAGGTGCACCTCACCAACGGGCAGTCAGTCACGCTCTACGACACTTCGGGCCCGTACACCGATCCGCTCGTCGACACCGATGTCCGCCGTGGCCTGTCGCCGCTGCGGGAGAACTGGATCACTGCCCGCGGCGACACCGAGGAGTACGCGGGTCGGCCGGTCCGTCCCGAGGACGACGGGATCAAGCACACCGCACCGCGCGGGGGCCTGCGCAACCTCGACGCGGTGTTCCCGGGCCGGCCGCGCCAGCCGCGGCGAGGCCGTGACGGCCAGGCCGTGACGCAACTGGCTTACGCCCGCCGGGGGGAGATCACACCGGAGATGGAGTTCGTGGCCGTCCGGGAGAACGTTTCGCCCGAGGTCGTCCGCGAGGAGATCGCGGCAGGCCGCGCGGTGCTCCCGGCCAACGTGAACCACCCGGAGATCGAACCGATGATCATCGGCAAGCGGTTCCTGGTGAAGGTCAACGCCAACATCGGCAACTCCGCGGTGACTTCCTCGATCGAGGAGGAGGTCGAGAAGATGACGTGGGCGACCCGCTGGGGTGCCGACACCGTCATGGACCTCTCCACCGGCCGCAACATCCACACCACGCGTGAATGGGTACTGCGCAACTCCCCCGTGCCCATCGGGACGGTGCCGCTCTACCAGGCTCTGGAAAAGGTCGACGGCAGGGCCGAGGAACTGACCTGGGAAGTCTACAAGGACACGGTCATCGAACAGGCCGAACAGGGCGTGGACTACATGACCGTCCACGCCGGCGTACGCCTCGCGTACGTGCCGCTGACCGCCAACCGCAAGACCGGCATCGTCTCGCGCGGCGGCTCGATCATGGCCGCCTGGTGCCTCGCGCACCACAAGGAGTCGTTCCTCTACGAGAACTTCGAGGAACTCTGCGAGATCCTCGCCGCCTACGACGTCACGTACTCCCTCGGTGACGGCCTCAGGCCGGGCTCGATCGCGGACGCCAACGACGAGGCGCAGTTCGCTGAGTTGCGCACGCTCGGGGAACTCAACACGGTCGCCAAGCGTTTCCACGTACAGACGATGATCGAGGGCCCGGGCCACGTCCCGATGCACAAGATCAAGGAGAACATCGACCTTCAGCAGGAGATCTGTGATGAAGCTCCGTTCTATACGCTCGGACCGCTGACGACGGACGTCGCTCCGGCGTACGACCACATCACCTCCGGTATCGGTGCCGCCATGATCGCCTGGTGGGGCACGGCGATGCTCTGTTACGTCACGCCCAAGGAGCACCTGGGCCTGCCCAACCGCGACGACGTGAAGACAGGGGTCATCACCTACAAGATCGCCGCGCACGCGGCCGACCTCGCCAAGGGACATCCGGGCGCCCAGGAGTGGGACGACGCGCTATCCGACGCCCGTTTCGAGTTCCGGTGGGAGGACCAGTTCAACCTGGCCCTCGACCCGGACACGGCACGGGAGTTCCACGACGAGACCCTCCCGGCGGAGCCCGCCAAGACGGCCCACTTCTGCTCGATGTGCGGGCCGAAGTTCTGTTCGATGAAGATCTCTCAGGACATCCGCCGCGAGCACGGCACCAGCCGGACCGAGGTCGAGGAGGGCATGGCCCAGAAGTCCAAGGAGTTCGCCGCCGCGGGCAACCGGGTGTACCTGCCGCTCGCTGAGTGAGGCCGCGGCCGCTGTCACTCCGGCTGGTGTTCCGGTCCTCCGAAGTCCGGGCTGGTGAAGTCGGGGCTGGAGTAGCTGGGACGCGGGCCCGGGACGCCGTCGCCCGGGCTGCTGAAGCCGGGACGGCCGTAGCCGAGGTGCGGCATGCGGCCGCTCGGTGCCGACGGGTCCGTCCGGTACGGCGTGACGGACCCGGAGGCCGCGAGGGCCTCGCGCAGGAACGGCAGGATGCCCCGTTCGAGCAGGGCCTCCTGCCAGGCGGCGCGGGCCTGGACGAGTTCCTCGTGCGGCGCGGTGCCCGGTGACGGGCGGTTGCGCAGCGCGGTGAGCAGCAGGGCCGCCCCGGCCGCCAGGATGGCGGCAGCGGTCACGGCGCCGAACACCCAGCCGACGGTGACCAGGCTCTGGGCGAAGGCCGGTGCAGGGTCGAGCATCTTCAGTATGTAGCCGACGAGGAGGAAGAGAGCGGCGGCGACGCCCGCGAGGACGGGGGCGAGGACCGCGACGACGGCGGCGGCGCCCGCACCGCTGGGCTCGACGGCCTCGCCGACGGTGGCCGCGATTCCTGCCGCGGCCCCTGCGGACTCCGCGGTGTCACTCTCGCGGACGGACGCGGGGACGGCCGGTGCGGGGCGACGCAGGTCCTCGCGGACCTTCACGTAGTGGTGGTACTCGGTGGCCGCGGCGGCGGTGATCAGGGCCGTGGCGTCGAGTGCCATGGTGCGCAGTTGTTCGGTGTTGAGCCGCTGTCCGGCGGTGCCCGGTTCAAGGTGGTGCGGGGCGGAGCGCAGCGCCTCGTCGAGGAGCCGCTCGTATTCCTGGCGGTCCTCGATCAGCAGGTGCTGCGGAACGCTGTTCATGTGCATCCCCCGATGCTCCGTAGGGCTTGGGGCTCGCATGACAGCGAGCCGTCGGGCAGAAACGGAGGGGAGCCTGCTACGGATAGACCGATGGTAGAGCCGTGACGGCGCGCGGTGACAGGGGGTTTCCACAAATTGCGCGCCGAGCCGTGGTCCGGCCCGCTGTCACGGGCCTGCTCGTCGAACGCTCAGATGTCCAGGGGAAGTTGCTGGACCAGCAGCTTCCCGGCCATGGTCACGCCGCCGTCCATGGCGATGGCAAGTCCGTCGGCGTAGACGTGCGGTCCTTCCACGAGCGGGCCTGTGGGCTCGTCGCCGTCCTCGGAGCCGACCTCGCCCAGCAGATAGGGAATGGGGCTGTGGCCGTGAACGATGCGGGTGCCGCCGTACGTATCGAGCAGGGAGCGCACGGCGTCGGCGCCGCCCTCGTCGCGGAAGGAGAAGCGCTTGGTGAACTTGCGGAACAGGTCCCAGCACTCGTCGGCGTCGTTGCGGGTGAGGGTCTCGCGGACGGTGTCGTTGACCGCTTCGATCGAGTCGCCGTAGTCGAGGTAGGAGGTGGTGTCGGAGTGCACGAGCAGATAGCCGTCGACCTCCTCGACCGCGTCGAGGCGGGCCATCCACTGCAGGTGGTGGTCCTGGAGGCGGTCCATGTCGGACTTCTGGCCGCCGTTGAGCAGCCAGGCGGCCTGGAAGGTGGCGGTGCCCGCACCGGAGTTGACGGGGGTGTCGCCGAACCGCTTGGCACCGAGCAGGAGGAGTTCGTGGTTGCCCATGAGGGCCTTGCAGTAGCCGCCGGCCGCCGCCGCCTCGGCGGACAGCCGCATCACCAGGTCGATGACGCCGATGCCGTCCGGGCCGCGGTCGGTGAAGTCGCCGAGGAACCACAGCCGCGCGGTGCCCGCGCACCACTGGCCCGCGGCGTCGATGAGGCCTTGCTCCTGGAGAGCGGCGACCAGTTGGTCGACGTAGCCGTGCACGTCGCCGACGACGTACAGCGGACCGGGCCCGGCGGGAGGCTGCGCGGCCTGTGCGGGGGCGGAGTCCACCGCCACCTGGACCGCGTCCCCGCGCTGGAGGACGGGCAGGTCCCGTTGGGTGGGCGTGTACGCGTCCGGGTAGCCCTCCTCGACCGCGGGAGGGCCATCTTCCAGGGGTGGCGCGGTATCGGCGGGGGGCACGCTGGGAGCGTACGGAGCGGTCTCGTTCATGTACGCGGGCACGCGGAAATCGCGCAGTGGCGCCGTCCGCTCCACCTCGGGTCCCTGACCGGCCCCCTGAGTCATCGACCCCTCCACCATCGCGCCGCATCTGCACCGCTTCGGACTGCCTGGTCGCAGCGGCCCGCGGTGTCGTGCGCCCATCATAGGAATGCGGATCGCGTCGTGTGATGACCCAGGGGTGGTGAATCGGAGCAGGACTCAGGTTCACCGCGGCTTTCGCCCCGATTGGGCAGTCTTCGGCGGTCCCGCGACGAGCTGCCCTTACTGCTCCTCCGGCGTTCTGGGCGGGCTGACGGTCGTGCGCGGCGGGCGCCGCTGCGAGGAGGTGCGCACGATCAACTCGGTCGGTATCACCTGCTCGACCGGGTGGTCCGAATCGACTCCCTCGATGGCGTCGATGAGGAGCTGGACCACGGCGGTGCCGATGCGGCGTGGCTTGAGGGAGAGCGTGGTGATAGGCGGCTCGGTGTTGGCGTAGACCGTGGACTCGCTGCAGCACACCAGCAGCAGGTCCTCGGGGACCCGCAGGCCGTAGCGGCGGGCGGCGGCGAGCAGGTCCGTGCCATTGGGGTCGAACAGTCCGTAGACGGCGTCGGGCCGGTCGGGGCGGGCCAGCAGCCGGTCGGCGGCGACGGCGCCCGCGCACGGGTCGTGGGCGGGGTAGGCCTCGTAGACGGGATCCTGGCCGACGCGCTCGCACCAGCGCAGGTAGGCGGTCGTGGACAGGTGGGTGTACGTGTCGGTCGTGGTGCCGGTGAGCAGGCCGATGCGGCGGGCGCCGGCCTCGGCGAGGTGATCGAGGATGTCCAGGACGGCCGCCTCGTGGTCGTTGTCGACCCAGGCGGTGACCGGGAGGGAACCGGCGGGGCGGCCGTCGCTGACCACCGGTAAGCCCTGCCGGACCAGCTCGCTGACGACCGGGTCCTGGTCGGAGGGGTCGATGACGACCGTGCCGTCCAGGGCGACGTTCGACCACACGTCGTGGCGCGAGGTCGCCGGGAGGATGACGAGCGCGTAGCCGCGGGCGAGCGCGGCGGAGGTGGCGGCGCGCGCCATCTCCGCGAAGTACGCGAACTCGGTGAAGGTGAAAGGTTCATCCCCGTACGTCGTCACGGTCAGGCCGATGAGGCCCGACTTGCCGGTACGGAGCGTGCGTGCTGCGGCCGAGGGTCGGTACCCCAGCCGGTCGGCGACCTCACGGACGTGGCGGCGGGTGGCGTCCGGGAGCCGCCCCTTGCCGTTGAGGGCGTCGGAGACGGTTGTGATGGAGACTCCGGCGGCGGCGGCGACGTCTCTGATGCCTGCCCGGCCCGGCCGACTGCCTCGACGAGAGGTTTCCGCGCGGCTCACCTGGTGCTTCCCTGCTGCTGTCATGGCGAGCCGATAGTAGGGCTCATGCGGTGGGGTAGTGCGGACGCATATGCACGCATTGACAGGCACGTTTCTGCATGGCTGAAGCCCATCAACTGCCGATGAAACCAAGGCTGTTCATCGATTTCATGCCAGGACGTGAAGCAGTGACACCCGTAGGCCTGCCGAGCCCTGGAGGTCTCGAAGAGGTCTCAACTCACCTGCACGAGCGATGCGCGCCACGGCGCGAGCCACCGGCGCGTAGATATATGTGAGACGCGCCCCTCGTTCGTACATATTCGTACATGGATGCCCCCGATGCCGCGCGACCGGTGCCGTGGGAAGCCGGCGGGAGTGATGGCTTCCGACCCATTCGCAGGGACGCCCAATCCTCATAAGGTATGGAGTATTGGAAGTCGGCGGTGGTCATGAGGAGGACAGCGGTGAGCGAGACGAACCCGAAACTGCGCGCCGAGCTGGAAGGCATCCCCACCTACAAGCCCGGCAAGCCCGCCGCGTCCGGCGGCCCGGTGGCGTACAAGCTGTCCTCCAACGAGAATCCGTATCCGCCCCTGCCGGGTGTCATGGAGACGGTGACGGCGGCCGCCTGCTCCTTCAACCGGTACCCGGACATGGCCTGCACCGACCTGATCAACGAGCTGGCCGAGCGGTTCGGGGTGCCCGCCTCGCACGTGGCGACCGGCACCGGCTCCGTCGGCGTCGCCCAGCAGCTGATCCAGTCCACCAGCGGGCCCGGTGACGAGGTCATGTACGCCTGGCGGTCCTTCGAGGCGTACCCGATCATCACGCAGATCAGCGGGGCGACCTCGGTGAAGGTGCCGCTCACGCCGGGTGATGTGCACGACCTGGACGCGATGGCGGACGCGATCACCGACCGCACCCGCCTGATCTTCGTCTGCAATCCGAACAACCCGACCGGCACGGTGGTGCGCCGGGCCGAGCTGGAACGGTTCCTCGACCGGGTGCCCGGTGATGTGCTGGTGGTGCTGGACGAGGCCTACCGAGAGTTCATCCGCGACGCCGAGGTGCCCGACGGCGCGGTCCTGTACCGCGAGCGGCCCAACGTCTGTGTGCTGCGCACCTTCTCCAAGGCCTACGGGCTCGCCGGGCTGCGGGTGGGCTTCGCCATCGCTCACGAGCCGGTCGCGGCGGCGCTGCGCAAGACGGCGGTGCCGTTCGGCGTGAGCCAGCTGGCGCAGGAGGCGGCGATCGCCTCCCTGCGTGCCGAGGACGAGCTGCTGGGCCGGGTCGGCTCGCTGGTGTGCGAGCGCACGCGCGTGGTCGACGCGCTGCGCACGCAGGGCTGGAACGTCCCCGAGACGCAGGCCAATTTCGTGTGGCTGCGGCTGGGGGAGCGCACCGGCGCCTTCGCCGAGGCCTGTGAGCGGGCGGGCGTGGTCGTCCGGCCGTTCCCGGGCGAGGGGGTGCGGGTGACCGTCGCCGAGAGCGAGGCGAACGACATCTTCCTCAAGACGGCGGAGGCCTTCCACCAGGGGGCGTGACGTCCCCGATCAGGCATGCCCTCCACCCGGAGAGGTGATCTCCGCAGGGTGGTGTGTGCGTTCCTCCTGTTGTCCAGGGTTCCTTCGGGGCCTGCCCGGCGGCGCGCGGTTCCTCCGCGGTCCGCTCCGCCGGGCGGGCCCTCAGCCGTTCACCGGCTCGACGCGCACGGGGTCGCCGTCGCGGACCGTCGCGAGCCGGCGGGGATCGCCCTCGATCCGGCCCAGGACGTTGCACGGGCTCGCGAGGCGGCATTCGTCGCCCCGCGAGATCGGCGTGGGCCCGTAGGGGAGGGCCAGTGCGTCCCCGTCGGTCCAGAAGGCGACCGTTCCGGGCTCGACGACCTGCCGGGCGCCGGTTTCACGTGGAACACGGACACCGGTGTCGAAGTAGACCTCCTCGCCCCAGGTGCGGGCGGTGGAGACCAGCGGCAGTTCCTTCGCGAGCGCCCAGGTGGTCGGGGTGTCGTCGAGGTGGGCGGTGAGGTGGCCGGAGGGCCAGGAGATCCGTATCTGCATGGCGTGCAATTCAACAAGTTGTTGAAGTTCTTGCCAAGGAGTCGACACGAGGGCGAAGGGGGGACCCCCGGTTCCACCCTGAAAATCGGTACGTCATAATTGCTTGTGAATGTGAACGCGTTCACAAGCGCGTCCGATTACTGCCGTGTTGCGTAGGACACACCGGGGCAAACGGCCGCCGCGTGACTCGGCGACGTAAGGAGAGTGACGACGTGAACCTGGCTTTGGCGCCGGAGACACTGGCGCGCTGGCAGTTCGGCATCACGACCGTCTACCACTTCCTGTTCGTTCCCCTGACGATCTCCCTGGCCGCCCTGACGGCCGGCCTGCAGACCGCCTGGGTGCGCACGGAGAAGGAGAAGTACCTCAGGGCGACCAAGTTCTGGGGCAAGCTCTTCCTGATCAACATCGCCATGGGTGTCGTCACCGGCATCGTGCAGGAGTTCCAGTTCGGCATGAACTGGTCGGACTACTCCCGCTTCGTCGGTGACATCTTCGGCGCCCCGCTCGCCTTCGAGGCACTGATCGCGTTCTTCTTCGAGTCCACCTTCATCGGCCTGTGGATATTCGGCTGGGACAAGCTGCCCAAGAAGATCCACCTGGCCTGCATCTGGATGGTCTCGCTCGGCACGATCCTGTCGGCGTACTTCATCCTCGCGGCCAACTCGTGGATGCAGCACCCCGTCGGCTACCGGATCAACAAGGCCAAGGGGCGTGCCGAACTCACCGACTTCTGGGCCGTCCTGACCCAGAACACCGCACTCACCCAGGCCTTCCACACGCTCTCCGCCGCCTTCCTCACCGGAGGCGCCTTCATGGTCGGCATCGCCGCCTACCACCTCGCCCGCAAGAAGCACGTCGGTGCGATGAAGACCTCCCTGCGGCTCGGCCTGATCACGGTGGTGATCGCCGGCATGCTCACCGCGATCAGCGGCGACACCCTCGGCAAGGTCATGTTCAAGCAGCAGCCGATGAAGATGGCCGCCGCCGAGGCCCTGTGGGACGGACAGAAGCCCGCCCCCTTCTCGATCTTCGCCTACGGCAACGTCGAGAAGGGCCACAACTCGGTCGCCATCGAGATCCCCGGCCTGCTGTCCTTCCTCGCCGACGACAGCTTCAGCTCCTACGTCCCCGGTATCAACGACGTCAACAAGGCCGAGCAGCAGAAGTTCGGGCCCGGCGACTACCGGCCCAACATCCCTGTCACCTTCTGGGGCTTCCGCTGGATGATCGGGTTCGGCATGGCCTCCTTCGCCATCGGCCTGGCCGGACTCTGGCTCACCCGCAAGAAGTTCCTGCTGCCGCAGCATCTACGGGTCGGCGACGACGAGGTGCCGCACCTGGTGCTGCTGCGGAACAAGGCGCTCAGCCCGCAGCTGACCAAGTGGTACTGGCGCATCGCCGTCTGGACTCTGGCATTCCCCCTGATCGCCAACTCCTGGGGCTGGATCTTCACCGAGATGGGCCGCCAGCCATGGGTCGTCTACGGCGTGCTGCAGACCCGGCACGCCGTCTCCCCCGGCGTCTCCCAGGGCGAGGTCATCACCTCCATGGCCGTCTTCACGACGCTCTACGCCATCCTCGCCGTCGTCGAGGTGAAGCTGCTCGCCAAGTACGTCAAGGCGGGCCCGCCCGAGCTGACGGAGGCCGACCTCAACCCGCCCACGAAGATCGGCGGCGACCACCGGGACGCCGACAAGCCGATGGCCTTCTCCTACTAGGCCGAGGAAGGCACAGTCATGGAACTCCACGACGTCTGGTTCGTCCTGATCGCCGTCCTGTGGACCGGCTACTTCTTCCTGGAGGGCTTCGACTTCGGGGTCGGTGTCCTCACCAAGCTGCTCGCCCGCGACCGGCCCGAGAAGCGGGTGCTGATCAACACCATCGGCCCCGTCTGGGACGGCAACGAGGTGTGGCTGCTCTCCGCGGGCGGCGCGACCTTCGCAGCCTTCCCCGAGTGGTACGCCACGCTGTTCTCCGGCTTCTACCTGCCGTTGCTGGTCATCCTCGTCTGCCTCATCGTCCGCGGTGTCGCCTTCGAGTACCGGGCCAAGCGGCCGGAGGAGAACTGGCAGCGCAACTGGGAGACCGCGATCTTCTGGTGCTCGCTGATCCCCGCGTTCCTGTGGGGCGTGGCCTTCGGCAACATCGTGCGGGGCGTCAAGATCGACCGGAACCTCGAGTACGTCGGCAGCCTCGGTGACCTGCTCAACCCGTACGCGCTCCTCGGTGGCCTGGTCACCCTGACGCTGTTCACCTTCCACGGTGCGGTGTTCACGGCGCTGAAGACCGTCGGCGAGATCCGGGAACGGGCGCGCAGGACGGCTCTGCGCGTCGGTCTGGTGACCGCCGTGGTGGCCCTGGCCTTCCTCCTGTGGACACAGGCCGACACAGGCAACGGCCGCAGCCTGGTGGCCCTGGTCGTCGCGGTCGTCGCCCTGGTCGCCGCGCTGGTGGCCAACCAGGCTGGGCGGGAGGGCTGGTCCTTCGCCCTGTCCGGCGTCACCATCGTGGCCGCCGTGGCGATGCTCTTCCTGTCGCTGTTCCCGAACGTCATGCCGTCCACACTGGACGCGAACTGGAGCCTGACGGTCACCAACGCCTCGTCCAGCCCCTACACCCTGAAGATCATGACCTGGTGCGCGGGGATCGCCACGCCGATCGTCCTGCTCTACCAGGGGTGGACGTACTGGGTGTTCCGCAAGCGGATCGGCACCCAGCACATCGCCGAAGCCGCGCACTGAGTCCGGTGAGGGGGTGTTTCACGTGAAACACCCCCCTGGGACCGAAGGGCATGTTTCACGTGAAACCGATCGATCCGCGTCTTCTTCGCTACGCCCGGGCCACCCGGTTCTTCCTGATGGCCGTGATCGCCCTGGGCGCCCTGGGCGCGGGGCTCGTCATCGCGCAGGCCGTGCTCATCGCGGAGGTGGTGGTCGGCGCCTTCCAGCACCGCATGCCGGTCACCGAACTGCGCACGCCACTCCTGCTGCTGGTGGCCGTCGCCGTCGGCCGGGCGTTGGTCTCCTGGCTCACCGAACTGGCAGCGCACCGGGCGAGCGCCGCGGTGAAGTCCGAGCTGCGCGGGCGTCTGCTCGCCCGCGCGGCGGCGCTCGGTCCCGGCTGGCTGAGTGAGCAGCGGACCGGCTCGCTGGTCGCGCTGGCCACCCGCGGCGTCGACGCCCTGGACGACTACTTCTCACGCTATCTGCCGCAGCTGGGTCTCGCGGTGGTCGTCCCGGTGGCGGTGCTGGCCAGAATCGTCACCGAGGACTGGGTGTCCGCGGCCATCATCCTCGCCACCCTGCCCCTCATCCCCGTCTTCATGATGCTGATCGGCTGGGCCACGCAGTCCCGCATGGACCGCCAGTGGCGTCTGCTGTCCCGGCTGTCCGGGCACTTCCTGGACGTGGTGGCCGGCCTGCCGACCCTGAAGGTGTTCGGCCGCGCCAAGGCCCAGGCGGAGTCGATCAGGCGCATCACGGACGAGTACCGGCGGGCGACCCTGCGCACGCTGCGGATCGCCTTCCTGTCCTCCTTCGCGCTGGAGCTCCTGTCCACGCTGTCGGTGGCCCTGGTCGCCGTGACGATCGGCATGCGGCTCGTCAGCGGCGGCATGGACCTGTACACCGGTCTGGTCGTCCTCGTCCTCGCGCCCGAGGCCTATCTGCCGCTGCGGCAGGTGGGCGCGCAGTACCACGCGGCGGCCGAGGGGCTGGCGGCAGCGGAGGAGATCTTCGAGGTGCTGCAGACACCGGTGCCGCGGTCCGGCACGGCGGCTGTTCCCGCCGGGGCCCTCGCCTTCGAGGGCGTGAGCGTCCGCTACCGGGGCCGGTCGGCGGACGCCGTGACCGACGTGTCCTTCGCCGTGGAGCCGGGAGAGACCGTCGCGCTCGTCGGTCCGAGCGGCGCGGGCAAGTCGACGCTGCTGAACGTCCTGCTGGGATTCGTCCGCCCCACCGCGGGCCGGGTACGCGTCGCGGGAACCGACCTCCACGACATCGGCCCGGAGCAGTGGCGCTCACGCATCGCCTGGGTTCCGCAGCGGCCTCACCTGTATGCCGGGACGATCGCGGAGAACGTCCGCCTGGCCCGGCCCGACGCGGACGACGCGACGGTCCGTGCCGCGCTGGCCGACGCCGGAGCACTGGACTTCGTCGACGCGCTGCCGGACGGGCCGCTGACCGTGCTCGGCGAGGACGGCGCGGGCCTGTCCGCGGGGCAGCGGCAGCGGCTCGCGCTCGCCCGGGCCTTCCTCGCCGACCGGCCTGTCCTGCTGCTCGACGAGCCGACGGCGGCGCTGGACGGGGCGACCGAGGCCGAGATCGTGGAGGCGGTGCGCCGGCTGTCCGCCGGCCGCACGGTGCTGCTCGTGGTGCACCGGCCCGCGCTGCTGGACGTCGCCGACCGGGTGGTGCGGCTGGAGGGCACCGAGTCGCGGGGGCGGACGAGCGGTGCGGGGGCGGCCGGGAACGCCCGGGACCGAGAGATCGATACGCGGCCGGTAAACGCCCTCGCGCTTCCGCGGGCGCCCGGCGGCGCGTCCGCGTCGGCGGTGGGTGACGTCCTCACCCGGGTCCGCTCGATGTCGGGCCGCCGACGCGGCCGCCTCGCCCTCGCCCTGCTGCTGGGCAGCCTCGCCCTCGGCAGTGCCGTCGGCCTGATGGCCACCTCCGGATGGCTCATCTCGCGGGCGTCCCGGCACCCTCCCGTGCTGTACCTGATGGTCGCCGTCACGGCGACCCGCGCCTTCGGCATCGGCCGGGCCGTCTTCCGGTACGCCGAACGGCTCGTGTCGCACGACGCGGTGCTGCGAATGCTGGCCGACACCCGGGTGGCCGTCTACCGGCGGCTGGAGCGGCTGGCACCCGCCGGGCTGCGCCGGGCCCGCCGAGGCGACCTGCTGACGCGGCTCGTCGCCGACGTCGACGCACTGCAGGACTACTGGCTGCGCTGGCTGCTGCCGGCCGGGGCCGCGGTGACCGTCTCCGCCGCGTCCGTCGCGTTCACTGCCTGGCTGCTGCCCGAGGCCGGGGCGGTACTCGCCGCGGGACTGCTGGTCGCCGGGGCCGGAGTTCCGCTGGTCACGGGTGCCGTGGCCCGGCGGGCGGAGCAGCGGCTCGCCCCGGCGCGCGGTGCCCTCGCGACCCGCGTGACCGACCTGCTCACCGGGACCGCCGAACTGACGGTCGCCGGTGCGCTGCCCGCGCGTACCGCCGAGACCCGGCGCGCCGACACCGTACTGACCCGGATCGCCTCGCGTGCCGCCACCGCGACCGCGCTCGGTGACGGGCTCACCGCCCTCGTCTCCGGGCTGACCGTGGCGGCCACCGCCCTCGTCGGCGCCCACGCCGTAGTCGGCGGACGGCTGGGCGGGGTGGCCATGGCCGTCGTCGTCCTCACCCCGCTGGCCGCCTTCGAGGCGGTCCTCGGCATGCCGCTCGCCGTGCAGTACCGGCAGCGGGTGCGGCGCAGCGCCGAGCGCGTGTACGAGGTCCTGGACGCGCCGGAGCCCGTGCGCGAGCCGGAGACACCGCGGCAGGCGCCCGCGTCTCCTTTCCCGCTCACCGTCCGCGGCCTCACCGCCCGCCACCCCGAACAGGGCAAGGACGCCCTCGCCGGGCTGGACCTCACTCTGGAGGAGGGCCGCAGGATCGCCGTGGTCGGACCGTCCGGGGCCGGCAAGACGACACTCGCGCAGGTCCTGCTCCGGTTCCTGGACCCGCGGGCGGGGGCCTACCGTCTCGGCGGCGTCGACGCCTGCGCGCTGGACGGCGACGACGTACGCCGGTTCGTCGGGCTCTGCGCTCAGGACGCGCACCTGTTCGACAGTTCGGTGCGGGAGAACCTGCTGCTGGCGAAGAAGGGCGCGAGCGAGTCCGAGCTGCGGGACGCGCTCGCCCGGGCCCGGCTGCTGGACTGGGCCGACAGCCTGCCCGACGGCCTCGACACACTCGTCGGGGAGCACGGGGCGCGGCTGTCCGGGGGCCAGCGGCAGCGGTTGGCACTGTCCAGGGCGCTGCTCGGGGACTTCCCCGTCCTGGTCCTCGACGAGCCGGCCGAGCACCTCGACCTGCCGACCGCCGACGCGCTCACGGCCGATCTGCTGGCCGCCACCGAGGGGCGTACGACGCTCCTCATCACGCACCGTCTGGCCGGACTGGAGGCCGTGGACGAGGTGATCGTGCTGGACGAGGGCCGCGTGGTCCAGCGAGGCCCGTACGCGGAGCTGGCGGCCCTGCCCGGCCCTCTGAGGCGGATGGCCGAGCGGGAGGCGGCGTCAGAGCTGCTGGTGGGGGCGCGGTAGGAGGCGGGACCGACCCGACCAGAGCCGCCGCGCCCGACCAGAGCCGCCGTGCCCGACCAGAGCCGCCGTGCCCGACCAGAGCCGCCGTGCCCGACCAGAGCCGCCGTGCCCGACCAGAGCCGCCGTGCCCGACCAGAGCCGCCGTGCCCGACCAGAGCCGCCGCGTCCGACCAGAACTGCTGCGCCCGACCACAGCCGACCACCCCACCGCGTCGATCGCTCCACCGCGTCGACCGCCCCGCCCCGCGCCGACCGGCCCAGCTCGGCCCGAATCGCCCCGCCGAGCCCGAACCCGAGCCGTCCACCCGTCGGGGTGGAGCACCGCCGCTCATCTGCCCGGCTGGCGGGCGGCAGTGCTGCTACCGCCGCTCCCCCAGGATGCGCTCGATCACGACCGCGACTCCGTCCTCGTTGTTGGCCGCGGTCCGCCCGGACGCCGCGGCGACGGCGTCCGGGTGTGCGTTGCCCATGGCGTAGGACTGGCCGGCCCAGGTGAGCATCTCGATGTCGTTCGGCATGTCGCCGAAGGCGACGACCTCCTCGTGCGAGATGCCGCGCTCGGCGCAGCACAGGGCGAGCGTGCTGGCCTTGGAGACGCCCGGGCCGCTGATCTCCAGCAGGGCGCTGGGGCTGGAGCGGGTGAGGGTGGCGCGGTCGCCGACGGCGAGCCGGGCCACGGTGAGGAAGGCGTCGGGGTCCAGCGTGGGGTGGGCGGCGAGGATCTTCAGGATCGGGTGTCCGGCGGCAGAGCCCCCGGGCGCCAGCAGGTCCTCGACGGGCGCCAGCGTGTCGGGGGCCTCCATGTGCAGCTTCGGGTAGTCCGGCTCCTGGTGGAAGCCGTACGTCTGCTCGACCGCGTACACCGTGCCGGGTGCCGCCTCGCGCACCAGCCGTACGGCGTCCAGGGCGTTCTCCCGGGCGAGGTCGCGCACCTTGACGAACCGGTGGGCGCCGGGGCCGCCGTGCAGGTCGACCACGGCCGCGCCATTGCCGCAGATCGCCAGGCCGTGACCGTGCACGTGGTCACTGACGACGCCCATCCAGCGGGCCGGGCGGCCGGTGACGAAGAAGACCTCGATGCCCGCTTCCTCGGCGGCGGCGAGGGCGGCGACCGTGCGGGGCGAGACCGACTTGTCGTCGTGCAGCAACGTTCCGTCAAGATCGGTGGCGATCAGCCGCGGGGGGACGACCGGGGCACCTCCCTGTGCGAGCGAGGTCGAGAGCTGGGTGGGGGCCGGGGGCTCGGGCTGTCGCGTCGCTGAGGTCACCGGGTCATTGTCCCGCATATGCCCGCACGACCGTGCGGGTCCGCGCACATCTGAGACGTCGCCTCGGTCACGTGAGACGACACCTCGGTCACGCCAGCTGGGCGGGTGCCTCCAGGGCGATCCGCTCGAAGACCTTCTCGTCCGCCGCGAAGTCCGAGTCGGGGATCGGCCAGTGGATCACGATCTCGGTGAATCCCAGCTCCTGGTGGCGGCCCGCGAAGTCGACGAAGGCATCCAGGGACTCCAGAGGGCGCCCGCGGTCGGGGGTGAACCCGGTGAGCAGGATCTTGTCGAGCGCGGAGACCGCGCGGCCGGTCGCCTCGCACGCCGCGCCCAGCTTCTCGACCTGACCGCGAAGGGCCTGGACGGACTGCTCCGGCGTGCCGTTCTCGAACAGCCTGGGGTCGCCCGTGGTCACCCACGCCTGCCCGTACCGCGCCGCGAGCCGCAGCCCACGCGGGCCGGTGGCGGCCACGGCGAACGGCAGCCGGGGCCGTTGCACGCACCCGGGGATGTTGCGTGCCTCGTGCGCCGAGTAGAAGTCACCCTCGTACGACACCGAGTCCTCGGTGAGCAGCCGGTCCAGCAGCGGTACGAACTCGGCCAGGCGGTCGGCCCGCTCCCGTGGCGGCCAGGGCTCCTGACCGAGTGCGGTGGCGTCGAAGCCGGTGCCGCCCGCACCGATGCCCAGCGTGAGCCGGCCGCCGGAGATGTCGTCGAGCGAGATCAGTTCCTTGGCGAGGGTGACCGGGTGCCGGAAGTTCGGCGAGGTCACCAGGGTGCCCAATCGCATACGCCGCGTCACCGTCGCTGCCGCCGTCAGCGTGGGGATCGCGCCGAACCACGGCCCGTCGCGGAAGCTTCGCCAGGAGAGATGGTCGTAGGCGTACGCGGCGTGGAAGCCGAGGTCTTCGGCCTGCCGCCAGATCTTCTGTCCTTCGGCCCATCGGTGGATGGGGAGAATCACCGTGCTCAGACGCATGGCCCCGACGATACGCGGGCTTCCCGCCGCCACCGATGTGCCAGCCGGCGGCGCAGGATCGGGTAACTGTGCCAGTGTCGCGGCGGGGGTCGCTACCGTGGCGTCGTGAGCACGTTGGGCAGGGTCGAGCTTGACGCCATGATCGAAGAGGCGACGGTGGACGCCTACGGCGAGGACGAGCAGCGGACCGGCTGGTTCACCATGCTCGAGGAGTATCTCGATGTGCCCTTCACCACCATGGTTCTCGGCGTCGAGGTGACGGTGCGCGGTGTCGACCTCATGTCCGACGGCACGATCGTCGCCCTGTGCTCTCGTGGCCGCGTCCGGCAGTCGATCGGCATCCTGGAGCTGCCTCTGCCCAGCCCGGTGCCCGAGGGGGCGCAGTGGATCGAGGCGTACCGCCACTGGGCCGGTTGAGGCCGGACACCTCTCACTTCACGCGGAACTGGTTCGTACGAAAGGGATGAACGTGCCTGAGGCCGTGCAGGGCGTGCGTCAGGATGCCGCCGAGCCGTCACCGACCGATCTCGTCGAGCGCAGTGCCGAGTTGAAGGGTGAGCTGGTCGCCTTCGCTCAGGACGCCCGTTTCGACCGCTGGTTGACGCCCCTCCTGCTGGAGGCGGCTGGGCCTGAGCGACTGCTGGACGAGGGTGAGATGATCAGGATCACCGACCACTTCATCCTGCGACACCGCCTGCCGGACGGCTCGACCGTAGTGGACCGGTTCGTCGCCGGACGGAAGGACCTGACCCCGTCGGACCGGGAGATGCTGCTCGGCTGGCGTGACCCGGTCGAGGGCATCTTCGAGGTCCGGCGGAAGGAAGGGGATGCCGTCGTCCTGCTCGACCTGATCAGCGACCTGGAGTACCGCACCTACTCGAATGTCGGGCGGGCGGCGTTCCGCCGAGTGTCCAAGGGGGGATTCCTCCACACCTGCCTGGTACCCGTTCAGTCGGCCGGCGGGGCGTGGCTGGTGTCCGGGGCGATGTCGTACTACCCCAGGTCCAGTGCCACCGACATCGCACAGGCGGCACTCGAACTGGCCACCAGCCAGCCCGAGCTGGTCTTCCGCAACCCTCAGAAGGTCGAGCAGGGGTGGCAGCGGATGAGGGAGGACCGGGCCGCGTTCGTCGAGTTCTTCGGCGGCGACGAGTTGGTTCTTCCGCCTGCCGAAGCCGAGGGCCTCCTCAATGCCTACTACCGCCACCGCCAGCAGGCCGCTGTCGCCGCACAGCCCGGCCGTGCCCGGCGTCGCCGGCTCCCTGGACTGGACCTGCCCTTCTTCGCGTTCCCGCGGGAACTTGCGGACGCGGGCACCATCGGCGTCATCCATGACCAGGTCGACGGGCTCAACTTCTACGCCGACTACGGGATGCTGCGGGACCTCTTCGCGGACCCCGCCCGCACGGGCCGCAGCCGGCACCAGGACCTGCTGCGCACGTACCTCCGCGAGGAGTCGATCACGCCACTGCCGATCCGCCGTCTGGCCGCCGCCCACCCGGAGACCGCCGACGCGGTGTTCCGAAAGCTCCTGCGGAAACCGGGATTCACCTGGAGCGAGCATGGCGACGCGCTGCTGCGTCGGCGTAAGCCCTGGTACTACGAGAGCGACCCGCGCCCGGGGGTGTCCGTGATCGGCGACCGTCTGTGCGAGCTGCTCGGTGAGGAGCTGCGCCGCTACGAGGAGGAACACGGCGCGTTCACCGACGAGGAGCTGGCCGCAGCCCAGGCCAGAATCTTCGGCACGGCCGAGCACGAGGAGTCGGCGAGCGCCGCGTGAACCACCGCGTCGAGACCGTCGTACTGGACTCCCAAGGGCTGTCCGCCTGGATCTCGCAGGACCGGGCCGTGCTCGCGATGATCCGGTCCTTCCATTCGATGGCTGCCGATCTTGTGGTCTGCTCCAACACCATCGTGGAAGTCGTGCACGCCCGGGTGAACACCGCCCGACTGAACTGGGTCCTCTCACAGGTCAAGGTCGAATCGGTCACCGAGCAGGCGGCCAGAGCCGCCGCCGCGCTGCTGAAGGAGACTGGCCGCGACGGCCACAAGTACGCGATCGATGCCACCGTCGCCGAGCTGGCGCTCCGCCAGCCGGGCCCGGTGGCCATGCTCACGTCGGACCTCGACGACATGGCCAAGCTGTGCGGTAGCCGCGTCCGACTCATCGCGCTCTGAGCCGCTTCGGCTGGCACCAAGCCGCCCGACGTACGTCTTCGCAGGTCAGGCCGCGATTGGTGAACGAGGCTCGACCGAGGTCACCAGCGTGCCCAGGCGCATGCTTTCGGTCGCGGTCGCGGCGGCGGTCAGCGTCGGCACGGCACCGAACCACGGGCCGTCCCGGAAAGTGCGCCAGGACAGGTGGTCGTAGGTGTAGCCGGTGTGGAAGCCGAGCTGCTCGGCACGGGTCCACGCCGAACGGCCGCCCTCGTGCCAGCGGCGGTAGGGAAGGACCACGGTGCTCAGACGCAGGCTCATGGGGCCGAGCCTAAGCGGCTGCCGGTGTTTCACGTGAAACAGTCACCGCACGCGGCTGCTCAGCCACGAGGTGAGAGCGATCACCGGGACCGGTTCCTTGTACGTGCGGTCGCCGGGCAGCGGGACGACCAGCCGGTAGCCGGGCGGGAAGCGCCGTACTGTGACGAACGCGGTGTCGTCCAGGACAGCTCGGAGGAAGGCGGGGACGTCGTCGCGGGGCAGGTCGTGGAATTCGACGCCCTCGACCGTGATCAGGGCGTCCTCCTCCGGGTAGAGCCGTACGGTCAGCCGGGGCAGGCCACCGAACTCGACGAAGGCCTCGTGCGGGAGCGAACCGTCCGGATCGGTGGCGACACCCACGCCCGCGGCACTGCGACGGGAGGTCTGGTCGGCCCCGATGTCGTCGGTCACCTCGATCTCGCGCGCGTAGGCGGCGGCGATGGCACGGCAGGCGGTGACGGCGGCTTGGGTCGTGGCGAGAGGGTGGTCCATGGTGCCGATCATGCCGGACGGGCTCAATGGCCGGAGGGGAACCGCAGGTAGCGCGGCGGTACGGCCCCGGTCAGCCATACGCCGTTGACGCTGAGCCGGAAGACATGACCGTCGCGGTGCATGGCGCCGGCGGCCACGGCGAGTACGACCGGCCGGCTGCGGCGGGCGCCCACGCGGGTCGCGGTCTCCCGGTCGGGTGAGAGGTGCACGTCGTGCCGGTTCGTGGGCCGCAGGCCCTCGGCGTGGATGGCCTCCAGGGCGCGGGCGACCGTCCCGTGGTAGAGGTACGGTGGCGGGGGCGCCGGCGGTAGTCCCAGGTCGACATCGACGCTGAGGCCCTGGGTGGCCCGGATGCGGTCGCCCTGGATCTCGAAGCGCCGTTTGTCGTTGGTGGCGACCACGTGGTCGAGTTCCGCGCGGGTGATGGGGAAGCGGGTGGTGGTCGCCGCCGCTGTCAGGGCGTCGATCTGGGCCCATCCGGCCTCGTCGAGCGTGAGTCCGATCCTCGCGGGCTGGTGGCGCAGGTGCCGGGAGAGGTACTTCGAGACCTGCACGGTGCGCCTTTCGTCCATGCCGCCAGCCTGCCGGAAGAGACCAGCCTCACGCAGAACTTTTCTGCCGGGCAGGTTTGATCCACAAGCAAGTGAAGTTATCCACAGGCTAATTGAGGAATCTGTGGACAACTCACGGGCGGCCTGGGGGATTTCGCCGGGATCGGCCGTGCGCAGCGGACCTCACAGGCGTGGCCGCACCCGTGCCAGCCTGCGCAGGGCCCGCGGGGTGAAGCGGGACATCGCGTGCAGGAGCCGGGCCTCCGGTGTCACCGGCACCACCGCAGCGTCGCGCACGACCGCGCGCAGGACCGCGGCGGCGACCTTCTCCGGCGGATAGTTGCGCAGCCGGTAGAGCCGGGCCGTGCGCTTCTGGCGGCGCTTCTCCTCGGCCGCGTCGACACCCGCGAAGCGTGCCGCGGACGTGATGCCGGTGTTGACGAATCCGGGGCAGATGGCCGTGACACCGATCCCCTGCCCGGCCAGTTCCGCGCGCAGGCACTCGCTGAGCATCAGCACGGCCGCCTTGGAGGTGCTGTAGGCGGGCAGCACCTGGGACGGCTGGTAAGCGGCCGCCGAGGCGATGTTGACGATGTGGCCGCCCTGGCCGCGTTCGGCCATCTGCCGGCCGAAGAGCCGGCATCCGTGGATCACGCCCCACAGGTTGACGTCGAGGACCTTGCCCCAGTCCTCCGTGGTGTGGTCGAAGAACGAACTGGACAGGCCGATGCCCGCGTTGTTCACCAGCACGTCCACCACGCCGTACTCGGCGGCGACCTTCCCGGCCAGCTTCTCCATGGCCCGCTCGTCGGAGACGTCCGCGGTCTCCGCCCAGGCCTCCCGCGCGCCCAGCGGCCGGGCCAGCTCGGCCGTGCGCGTCGCGGCCTCGGCGTCCCGGTCGACGGCCACCACCCGGGCCCCGGCCCCGGCGAAGGCGAGCGCCGTGGCCCGTCCGATGCCGCTGCCCGCCCCGGTGACCAGGACGAGCTGTCCGGCGAACCGGTCGGCGTGGCGTCCGGCGGCGGTGGGCGACGGCCGCCCGTCCTCGACGGCGGTCACGAAGTCGGTGATCCAGTCGGCCAGCCGGTCGGGCCGGGTGCGGGGGATCCAGTGCCGGGCGGGAAGGGTGCGGCGTACCAGGCGGGGGACCCACTGCTCCAGGTCGTCGTACAGCCTCTCCGACAGGAAGACGTCGTTCACCGGGGTGATGAGCTGCACCGGTGCGTGGGCGCGGGCGTCCGGGCGCGGTCGGCGCAGCCGGGCCCGGACGTTGTCCCGGTACAGCCAGGCGCCGTGCGCCGCGTCCTGGGGCAGCGACGGGGTCGGGTAGTCGCCCGCGGGCACCTTCTCGACGCGCTGGAGGATCTTCGGCCAGCGCCTGCCGAGGGGGCCGCGCCAGGCGAGTTCGGGCAGCGCGGGCGTGTGCAGCAGGTAGACGTACCAGGACTTGGCGCCCTGGCCGAGGAGCTGGCCCACCCGGCGCGGCGTGGGGCGGGTGACACGGGAGTTGATCCAGTGGCCGAAGTGGTCGAGCGAGGGGCCGGACATGGAGGTGAAGGAAGCGATCCGGCCCTTGGTGCGCTCGACGGTGACGAACTCCCAGGCCTGGACCGAGCCCCAGTCGTGCCCCACCAGGTGCACCGGTTCGCCCGGGCTGACCGCGTCCGCGACCGCCAGGAAGTCGTCGGTGAGCTTGTCCAGCGTGAATCCGCCGCGCAACGGGCGGGGCGCGGTGGAGCGGCCGTGGCCCCGCACGTCGTACAGCACGACGTGGAAGTCACCGTGCTCGGCGAGGCGTTCGGCCACCTCGGACCAGACCTCCTTGCTGTCCGGGTACCCGTGCACCAGGACGACCGTCGGCCGGCGCGGATCCCCCAGTTCGGCCACGCACAGCTCGACCTCGCCGGCCTGTACCCGGCGTTCCCGCGCGCCCTTCAGCGGCGACACGCGCATCACCTCTCCTCCGCCCGGCGGCACACTCCCCATGCTCGCGTTCGCCGGGGGTGCGTGCCCGTCACGTGACTTCGGCGAACTGTGGCAGTTGTTAGACTGAACGTCAATAGGGTGGGCGGGGGCCTGGTAGAGCCGGGTCGTCCCGGATGATGGGCCACCTCAGGGGTGCACCCCTTAGGGCCCCGTAATACTCAAGAGGGACCGCAAGACGGCTCTGCGGTCTGACGACCGGCACGGCCGCCGTCACTATCGTCGAAGACGTGACTGTGATCGCGACCGAAAGCCTGAGCAAGCGGTTCCCCCGGGTGACCGCGCTTGACCGGCTCTCCGTGGACGTCGGACCCGGTGTGACCGGACTCGTCGGCGCCAACGGAGCCGGCAAGTCCACACTGATCAAGATCCTGCTGGGTCTGTCCCCTGCAACGGAGGGCCGCGCCGAGGTGCTCGGCCTCGACGTCGCCACCAAGGGCGCCGCGATCCGCGAGCGCGTCGGCTACATGCCGGAGCACGACTGCCTGCCGCCCGACGTCTCGGCCACCGAGTTCGTCGTCCACATGGCCCGCATGTCCGGCCTGCCGCCCACCGCCGCCCGCGAGCGCACGGCGGACACGCTGCGCCACGTCGGTCTCTACGAGGAGCGCTACCGGCCCATCGGCGGCTACTCGACCGGCATGAAGCAGCGCGTCAAGCTCGCCCAGGCCCTGGTGCACGACCCGCAGCTGGTCTTCCTCGACGAACCGACCAACGGCCTCGACCCGGTCGGCCGCGACGACATGCTCGGCCTCATCCGCCGCATCCACACCGACTTCGGCATCTCGGTCCTCGTCACCTCCCACCTGCTGGGCGAGCTGGAGCGCACCTGCGACCACGTCGTCGTCGTCGACGGCGGCAAGCTCCTGCGGTCCAGCTCCACCACCGACTTCACCCAGACCACGACGACCCTCGCCGTCGAGGTCACCGACAGCGACGAGCACCCGGACGGCACCCGGGCGGTCCGCGAGGCGCTCCACGCGCGCGGCGTGGAGACCGAGGACGGAACCGGGCTGCCGGGCGCGGGACACGTCCTGCTGCTCACCGCCCAGGGCGAGGAGACGCACGACCTGGTGCGCGACGTGATCGCGGACCTCGGCCTCGGCCTGGTCCGCATGGAACAGCGCAGGCACCACATCTCGGAGGTCTTCCGGGACGACGACGAACAGCGCGAAGCACAGCGGAAGGAGGCGGCCGACCATGGCGCTTGAGCAGCCCCTGCGCAATCCGGTACCGCCGCCGGGCGACCAGACCCGGATCCACAACATCGGCTACCGCAACTACGACGGCCCCCGCCTCGGCCGCGCCTACGCCCGCCGCTCGCTGTACTCGCAGTCCCTGCGCGGCTCCTACGGCCTCGGCCGCTCGGTGAAGTCCAAGGTGCTGCCCATGCTGCTGTTCGTGGTGATGTGCGTGCCCGCGGCCATCATGGTCGCCGTCGCGGTCGCCACCAAGGCCAAGGACCTGCCCGTCGACTACACGCGCTACGCCATCATCCTGCAGGGCGTCATCAGCCTGTACGTCGCCTCACAGGCACCCCAGTCCGTCTCCCGCGACCTGCGCTTCAAGACCGTGCCGCTGTACTTCTCGCGGCCCATCGAGACCGCGGACTACGTCCGCGCCAAATACGCGGCGCTGGCCTCGGCGCTGTTCATCCTGACCGCCGCCCCGCTGCTGGTGCTCTACGTCGGCGCGCTGCTGGCCAAGCTCGACTTCGCGGACCAGACCAAGGGATTCGCCGAAGGACTCGTCTCCGTGGCCCTGCTCTCACTGCTCTTCGCCGGCATCGGCCTGGTCATCGCGGCCGTCACCCCCCGCCGGGGCTTCGGCATCGCGGCCGTGATCGCCGTGCTCGTCATCTCCTACGGCGCGGTCTCCACGCTCGAAGCCATCGCGGACGCACAGAACAGCACCGGCGCCATCCCGTGGATCGGCCTGTTCTCCCCGATCACCCTCATCGACGGCGTACAGACAGCCTTCCTGGGCGCTACCTCCTCCGCCCCCGGCGCCGCGGGCCCCGGCACCGGACAGGGCGTCGTCTACGTCCTGGTCGTCCTCGGCCTCATCGCCGCCGCCTACGGCCTCCTGCTGCGCCGCTACAAGAAGGTGGGACTGTGACCACGCTGAGCATCGACCACGTCTCCCGCTGGTTCGGCAACGTGGTCGCCGTCAACGACATCACCATGACGATCGGCCCCGGCGTCACCGGTCTGCTCGGCCCCAACGGCGCCGGGAAGTCCACACTGATCAACATGATGGGCGGCTTCCTCGCGCCCTCCACCGGCACCGTCACCCTCGACGGCCGGCCCGTCTGGCGCAACGAGCAGATCTACCGGCACATCGGCGTCGTCCCCGAGCGGGAGGCGATGTACGACTTCCTCACCGGCCGCGACTTTGTCCTCGCCAATGCGGAACTGCACGGCCTGGGCGCCAAGGCGGCACAGAAGGCGCTGGCCACGGTCGAGATGGAGTACGCCCAGGACCGCAAGATCTCCACGTACTCCAAGGGCATGCGCCAGCGCGTGAAGATGGCGAGCGCCCTCGTGCACGACCCCTCGCTGCTCCTGCTGGACGAGCCGTTCAACGGCATGGACCCGCGCCAGCGCATGCAGCTGATGGACCTGCTGCGGCGCATGGGCGACGAGGGACGCACGGTGCTGTTCTCCTCCCACATCCTGGAAGAGGTCGAACAACTCGCCTGGCACATCGAAGTGATCGTCGCCGGCCGGCACGCGGCCAGCGGTGACTTCCGCAAGATCCGCCGCCTGATGACCGACCGGCCGCACCGCTACCTGGTGCGCTCCAGCGACGACCGCGCCCTGGCCGCCGCGCTGATCGCCGACCCGTCGACCTCCGGGATCGAGGTGGACCTCGCCGAGGGCGCGCTGCGCATCCAGGCCGTCGACTTCGGCCGGTTCACCGTCCTGCTGCCGCGGGTGGCCCGCGACCACGGCATCCGGCTGCACACGGTCTCGCCGTCCGACGAGTCCCTCGAGTCCGTCTTCTCGTATCTTGTCGCGGCGTAGGAGGCCGAAGATGTACGACCCCACAGTCGCCCGGCTCACCTACCGGGCCCTGCTCGGCCGCCGCCGGGCCCTCATTCTCGGCGCGCTGCCCCTGCTGCTGATCGTCATCGCGGTCGTCGTGCGTGCCCTCACCGGCGCCGACGACCAGACCGCGGTGAACGTCCTCGGCGGCTTCGCGCTCGCCACCATGGTGCCGATCATCGGCGTCATCGCCGGTACCGGCGCGATCGGGCCGGAGATCGACGACGGCTCGGTGGTGTACCTGCTGTCCAAGCCGCTGAAGCGCCCGGCCATCATCTTCACCAAGCTGATCGTGGCGATCGCCGTGACCATGGTGTTCTCCGCGGTGCCCACGCTGATCGCCGGGCTGATCCTCAACGGCAACGGCCAGCAGATCGCGGTGGCCTACACGGTGGCCGCGCTGGTCGCCTCCATCGCCTACGCCGCCCTCTTCCTCCTGCTGGGCACGGTCTCCCGGCACGCAGTGGTCTTCGGACTGGTGTACGCGCTGGTCTGGGAGGCGCTGTTCGGCTCCCTGGTGCCCGGGGCACGCACGCTGAGCATCCAGCAGTGGGCCCTGGCCGTCGCGCACAAGGTCGCCGGCGGTGACCTGGTGACCTCCGACGTCGGACTGACGACGGCGACGGTCCTGCTGGTGCTGGTGACCGTGCTGGCCACCTGGTACGCCGGACAGAAACTGCGGTCCCTGACCCTCGCCGGCGAGGAGTGAGACACCGACGGCTCCTGGGGCGAGCGGACTCCGCTCGCCCTTCACGGAGGCTTCACCGCCGTACACGCACACTGGGCGCAGCGGTCGGACGACCAGGAGGACGGAGATGACCGGCGAGACTCCGCGCAGCGAGGACCGGCAGACGACCGGCGGGGAATGGGACGACATCGTCCTCGACTCCGACTTCATACGGGCCGCCGAGGCCAGGGAGCCGTCCGCCCGCGCCCGGATGCTCGCCGCACGCTGGCGCCGCGAGGCACCCGAACCGCAGCCGTGGCGTTCCGACGAACCGCCCGCGGGCTGGTTCTTCAGCAAGGTGCGCCGCCGCAGGTGGCGGCGGCGCTGACCGGCGGCGGCTCCGGACCCGGGGCGGATACGGCCGGGGCGGAGGCGATCGTTCCCTTCGATTCGGTGGCCTCTCATTCGGTGGCGTCGCGGTCGCCGCACCGGCACAGTGGAGATGACCGCAGTGCCGGACCGAACCGACGCCATGTTCTGGGAGATGAGCGGGGCGATGCCCATGCACAGCAGTACGCCCGGCTCCCGTCAGGGCAGCCCGCGGCGGACTCCGGAGTGACTGACCGCTCCGTCGAGCCCGCTCCGCACCGGGAGTTGCCCGGGGCGGCCGCTTCGAGCACGCGACCCCGCTGTCGCGTGGGCCGCCCACCCGGAGGATTGGCCGAGTGGTAAGGCACCGGCTTGCTAAGCCGTGGTCGGGGTCACCCCCGCGCACGTTCGATCCGTGCATCCTCCGCAGAGACCGACACTTACGCACCCTCACGCCGCCCCTCGGGCGCGTCGCGCCTAGCCCAGCAGCCGTTCCAGAACGACCGCGATGCCGTCCTCCTCGTGTGAGGCCGTGACCTCGTCCGCGACCGCCTTCAGGTCGTCGTGGGCGTTGGCCATGGCCACGCCGTGGGCGGACCAGGCGAACATGGGGATGTCGTTGGGCATGTCGCCGAAGGCGAGCGTGTCGGCCGCCTTCAGACCCAGCCGCCGGGCGGCCAGCGAGAGCCCCGTGGCCTTCGACAGACCGAGCGGAAGCAGCTCCACTATGCCCTCACCGGCCATCGTGACCGTGACGAAACCGCCCGCGGCCCGCTGGGCCGCCTCGGCCAGTTCGTCGTCGGACAGCGTCGGGTGCTGGACGTAGATCTTGTTGAGCGGCGCGCTCCACAGGTCCGAGGCGTCTGTGAGCGGCGTGGCGGGCAGGGAGCCGGTCAGGGCGTAACCGGGCCCCACCAGCACCTCGCCGTCCAGCCCGTCCCGGCTGGCCGCGAGGTACAGCGGGCCGACCTCGGCCTCGATCTTCGCCAGGGCCACACCGGCCAGCTGCCGGTCCAGCGTCACCGACGTCAGCAGACGCCGCTCCCCGGCGTCGTAGACCTGGGCGCCCTGGCCGCAGACCGCGAGGCCGCGGTAGCCGAGGTCGTCGAGGATGTGTTGCGTCCAGGGGACCGCGCGGCCGGTGACGACGATGTGCGCGGCGCCCGCCGCGGTGGCCGCGGCGAGAGCCTCACGGGTGCGGGGCGAGACCGAGTCGTCCGAGCGCAGCAGCGTCCCGTCCAGGTCGGTCGCGACCAGCCGGTAGGGAAGGCCGCCGGACCTCTCGCCGACGGCCGCGGGGACGGTGGCGGTCACTTGGCCGTCGGCTCCAGGACCTCCCGGCCGCCGAGGTAGGGACGCAGCACCTCGGGCACGCGCACGGAACCGTCCGCCTGCTGGTGGTTCTCCAGCAGGGCCACGATGGTGCGCGGGACGGCGCACAGCGTGCCGTTGAGGGTGGCGAGCGGCTTGACCTGCTTGCCGTCGCGGACGCGGATCGACAGGCGCCGGGACTGGAACTCGGTGCAGTCCGACGTCGAGGTCAGTTCGCGGTACTTGCCCTGGGTCGGGATCCACGCCTCACAGTCGAACTTGCGGGCCGCCGAGGCGCCGAGGTCGGCCGAGGCGACGTCGATCACGCGGAACGGCAGCTCCAGCGAGGTCAGCCACTGCTTCTCCCACTCCAGCAGCCGCTGGTGCTCCGCCCGCGAGTCCTCGGGGGCGACGTAGGAGAACATCTCGACCTTGTCGAACTGGTGCACGCGGAAGATGCCACGCGTGTCCTTGCCGTGCGATCCGGCCTCGCGACGGAAGCACGGCGAGAAGCCCGCGTAGCGCAGCGGCAGCCGCTCGGCGTCGATGATCTCGTCCATGTGGTACGCCGCCAGCGGCACCTCGGACGTGCCGACCAGGTACAGGTCGTCCTTGTCGAGATGGTAGACGTCCTGGGCGGCCTGGCCGAGGAAGCCGGTGCCCGCCATGGACTGCGGGCGCACCAGCGCCGGGGTGAGCATCGGTGTGAAGCCGGCCGCGGTCGCCTGGGCGATCGCCGCGTTCACCAGCGCCAGCTCCAGCAGGGCGCCGACACCGGTGAGGAAGTAGAAGCGCGAGCCGGACACCTTCGCGCCGCGCTCCACGTCGATGGCGCCGAGGAGCTGGCCCAGCTCCAGGTGGTCCTTGGGCTCGAAGCCCTCGGTGGCGAAGTCGCGGATCGTGCCGTGCGTCTCCAGCGTGACGAAGTCCTCCTCGCCGCCGACGGGTACGTCGGGGTGGACGAGGTTGCCGAGGCGGAGCAGGAGTTCCTGGGTCTCCGCGTCGGCGGCGTCGCGTTCCGCGTCGGCCGCCTTGACGTCGGCGGCGAGCTGGCTCGCCTTCTTCAGCAGCTCGGCCTTCTCGTCGCCGGCGGCCTTGGGGATGAGCTTGCCCAGCGCCTTCTGCTCGGCGCGCAGCTCGTCGAAGCGGACGCCGGACGACCTGCGCCGCTCGTCGGCAGACAGGAGGGAGTCGACGAGTGCGACGTCCTCTCCACGGGCGCGCTGCGAGGCGCGCGCACGGTCAGGGTCCTCACGGAGCAGGCGAAGGTCAATCACGTGGCCAAGGCTACCGGTGCGGCGTTCCGGCTCACGACCCAGTATTCCGGAGCGCACGGCCGCACGGCCGTACCCACCGTCATGGAGGAATTGCGCATCGTGTCAAGAAGAGAGGACCCGGCCCCCTGGAAGGGGGCGGCCGGCGGCCCTCCGGTTGACTGGATCTGCTTGTGGGGCACCGGACTTGGGCGGTCGGTTGTCCACAGGAACGGTCACCTCCGGGAGAGTTATCCACAGGCTGTGCGAAACATCTGTGGACTTCGGAATTGATCACTCCGGAAGTGCCGGACGTGGGAAGAATTCCCGCCTCAAACCGGCCCGACACCCACTTTCGGGTGCAAAAGGGTCGCCCCAAAAGATGAACCAAAGGAAACGAGTGGACGAAGGGTGACCTGCATGGCGATCGACCGCCTTGCGGGTTGAAGGGCGATTTGTCGACCGAGTTGCCGATCGGTGTCGACTTGTCCCCAGGTCGAGAAGAGGACCTGTGGATAACTTCTGTGGATAACGAAGATCTGCAGGTACGACCGGTCACACACGGTCAAGGGGTGGCTAGGAACGACCGTCCTGGCAGCGTGCCACCCAGTCCGCAGCGGCCGCGAAGTCCTCGTCCGACGTCCCGGCGAGAGGGGGGCGTACGTCCGCCGTGCCGACGTCCGCGCGCGGATAGGAGCCGAGGAAGCGCACTTGGAGGCAGATCCGCTTCAGACCCATCAGGGCCTCGGCCATCCGGCGGTCGGTGATGTGCCCCTCGGCGTCGATGCAGAAGCAGTAGTTGCCGATGCCCGCGCCCGTCGGGCGGGACTGGAGCAGCATCAGGTTGATCCCCCGGCCGGAGAACTCGCCCAGCAGGTCGCGCAGCCCGCCGGGGTGGTCGTCGCGCTGCCACAGCACCACGGACGTCTTGTCCGCGCCGCTCGGGGCGGCGGGGCGCGCGGGGCGGCCGACGAGCACGAACCGGGTCTGCGCGTTCTCCGCGTCGTGGATGTCCCTCTCCAGGGGCTCCAGCCCGTACCGCGCGGCGGCGAACTCACCGGCGAAGGCGGCATCGTAACGGCCCTCCTGGACCAGGCGGGCGCCGTCGGCGTTGGAGGCGGCCGACTCCCACAGGGCGTTCGGCAGGCGCGCCTTCAGCCAGTTGCGCACCTGCGGCTGGGCGGCCGGGTGGGCGGTGACCGTCTTGATGTCGGCGAGCCTGGTGCCGGGCCTGGCCAGCAGTGCGAAAGTGATCGACAGCAGCACTTCGCGGTAGATCACCAGCGGCCGGCCCGCGACCAGCTCGTCGAGCGTCGTGGTGATCCCGCCCTCGACGGAGTTCTCGATCGGTACGAAGGCCGCCTCGGCCTCGCCGTCGCGGACCGCGTCCAGCGCGGACTGCACGGACACGTACGGGACCAGTTCGCGGGTGGCCGCCTCGGGGAGCGTACGCAGGGCCACTTCGGTGAAGGTGCCCTCGGGACCGAGATAGGCGTAACTCGCTGACATGCCCTCACCCTAGGCCCTGCCGCCGCATTCCCGTCTGCCCCGGCGACGCCACGACCCCGGCCCTGAGGCCGTCCGGCATGTCATCCCTCCAGCAGCCGCTGCCCGACGTACTCGCCCTTCGCCGCGCCGCCCGGCACGGCGAACAGGCCGCTGGCCTCGTGCCGGATGAACTGCGACAGGGCGTCGCCGCGGTCCAGCTTGCGCTGTACCGGCACGAAGCCCCGCAGCGGGTCGGCCTGCCAGCAGATGAACAGCAGGCCCGCGTCCGGTGCGCCGTCCGGGGCGATGCCGTCGTGGTAGGAGAAGGGGCGGCGGAGCATGGCCGCGCCCCCGTTCTGGTCGGGGCGTGTGATGCGGGCGTGTGCGTTCACCGGGACGACGTAGGTGCCGTCCGCGCCGGTCTTCTCCAGGTCCATGGCGGTCGTCTCGGTGCCCCCGGTCAGCGGTGCGCCGTCGGACTTGCGGCGGCCGATGACGTTCTCCTGCTGGGTGAGGGGCAGCTTCTCCCAGTCGTCCAGGAGCATGCGGATGCGGCGGACGACGGCGTAGGAGCCGTTCGCCATCCAGGCCGGTTCGCCCCCGGCGGGGACGAAGAGGCGCTGGTCGAAGTCGGCGTCGGCCGGTTTCGGGTTGTTGGTGCCGTCGACCTGGCCCATCAGGTTGCGGGCCGTCATGGGGTGGGCGGTGGCGCCCGGAGAGCGGTTGAAGCCGTTCATCTGCCAGCGCACACGTGCGGCGCTTCCCGCGTCCTTCTGGACGGCGCGCAGTGCGTGGAAGGCGACCAGGGCGTCGTCGGCGCCGATCTGCACCCACAGGTCGCCGTTGCTGCGGGCTCTGTCGAGCCGGTCGGAGGAGAAGTCCGGGAGGGGGTCGAGGGCGGCCGGGCGCTGCTTCTGCAGGCTCGTCCGGTCGAAGAACGAACGGCCGAAGCCGAAGGTGATCGTCAGCGAGGAGGGCCCCGCGTCCCGGGCGACGTCCGTGTCGTTGTGCGCGGCGGGTTCGCCCGCCATCAGCCGCGCGGCGGTGTCCGACCACCGGCGCAGCAGCGCGGCGGCCTCCTTGCGGCCCGAGCCTGCCGTCAGGTCGAAGGCGAGGAGATGGCCGCAGGCCTGGAGGGCGTCTGTGATGCCGGGCTGATGTTTCACGTGAAACGCCGACCGCTGCGAGCCGAGGGCGGTCAGCGGTGTGGCGCCGGCGGGCGCGGAGGTGTAGCCGATGGCCGCGCCCGCGGCGCCGAGGACGACTCCGGTGGCGCCGGCCGTGCCGAGCAGCTGTCGGCGCGTGACGCCCGCCGTGGCGGGGGCGCCGGCCCGCCGGGGTTCGGGCACCGGCGAGGAGGCGGCCGGCGAGGAGGCGGGAGAGGGGGCCGAAGAGGCTGCCTTCGGGGTGGTCTGGTCGGTCATGGTCGTTCAGCCGATCTGCACGTTCTTGGAGACGGTCACCTGGTCGATGTCGGAGGTCCGTACCGTCACGGCGACCTTCCAGGAACCCGCCATGGGGATCTGTACGCCGCTCGCGGCCCAGTGCCCGGTGGTGATGTGGTCGGGGGTGACCGACAACGGGCCGATCTTCCGGGCGGTCAGGGTGAAGGCGGTCTTGATCTCGGGGACGTCGAAGGCCTTGCCGTCGGGCCGCTGTACGTAGAGGTGCATCTCGTTGCCGCCCACGCGTGCGGGGTCGAGGTCGAGCCGTACGACGCCCTTGCCGGCCTGGCCGCCGGTGTCGAAGGGCATGTCGAGGGTGACCGCCCCCGCCGCGGACGAGGAAGAAGGGGAGGACGAGGAGGAGGTCGTGGCGGCCTTGGCCTCCTCCTCCGTGCGGCCGGGTTCGGTCTGTGTCAGCACGGTGGTGACGGCGAGCAGGACGACTGCGACGCCCGCCTCCGCCATCACGGAGCGGCGCAGCCCGAACCGGTTCGGGTCGGCGTCGCGCTGCCGCTTCTGCCGCGCGGCGTCCACGGCGGCCCGCTGCCGGGCCAGTTGCGCGGCCCGCCGGGAGTCGCCCCCGGCCGGGTTCTTCCCGTCGGCGCCGCCCTTGCCCGCGGCCACGGGTTCCTTGCGTGCGGGTTCCTGGGTCCGCTGCCTGTCGCGTTCCTTCGTGCGGTCCTCGGTGGCGGTCGTGGCGCTGGAGCTGGCGCCGGATCTGGCGGCGGCCTCGGCGGCCACCGTGTCCGCGAGCCGGCCGGTCCAGCGCCGCGAGATTCCCGCGACTGCGACCATCAGCACGACGAGGCCGGCCTTGATCAGGAGCAGTTGCCCGTAGCGGGTGCCGGTCAGCGCCGACCACGAGCCGACCTGGCGCCAGGACTGGTAGACGCCGGTGGCGACCAGGGCTGCCACGGAGCCGAAGGCGACGCGGGAGAAGCGGCGTACGGCAGAGGCCTCGACGGGGGTGTCCGCCGGGGCCCGGTAGAGCGCGACCAGGAGGGCGGCGAGTCCGCCGAGCCAGGCGGCCACGGCGAGCAGGTGGACGACGTCGACGGGCATCGCGATGCCCGGCTGGAGGCCGACCGAGGCGTGCTCGGCCAGCGCCCAGCTCGCCGCGAGCCCGGCGGCGACCACGACGCCGCCGATCGCCAGCCCGAACGTCAGGTCCCGTTTCTCCTCGTCCTCCCGCTTCTCGTACGCCCCGAAGAGGACCGCGACGAAGAGCGCCGCCGCCGCGAGCAGCAGCAGCCGGGAGACGAGGGCCGCGCCCGTCTTGGTCTGGAGCACCTGGCCCAGCAGGTCCAGGTCGACGATGTCCCCGGCCTTCCCGGAGGTGGTGTAGGAGCCGCGCAGGAGCAGCAGTGCCAGGGTCGCCGCGGTGAGCGCCACCCAGCCGGAGACGACGAGCCGTTGCAGGGCCCGTACGCCCGCTCCGCGCTGCCAGCAGGCCAGGACGAAGGCGGCGCCGCCGGCCAGGACGATGAAGCCGGCGTAGGAGACGTACCGTCCGAGTCCGTACAGCCAGCCGACGAGTCCGCCGCCCACGTCCTGGCCGCCGGCCACGACGGACGTCTTGGAGGGCGCTCCGATCGAGAAGGTGTAGGCGCCGCCGACCGGGTGGCTGTCGGCGGAGATCACCTGGTAGGTGACGGTGTAGGTGCCCTTGGCCAGGCCGCCGCGGAGCCCGACGGTGTACGTGGTGCCGCTGGTGTTGGACGGTTTGCCGGTGTCGACCCGTTTGCCGCCGGGGTCGAGCACGCGCAGTGAGTCGTCGTTCATGGCGACCTTCTCGGAGAAGGTCAGGGAGACCCGGGCGGGTGCCGTGGCGACCACCGCCCCCTGCTGGGGGGCGCTGCCGGTCACCGCGGCGTGCGCGGAGGCCGGTGCGGCGCCGGCCAGGAGCGCGCCGGTGACGGCCAGGAGCAGCAGCACCAGGTTCCGGAGGCGGGGGGCGATGGTCCGCGGCACGGTGGTCCTTCCCTCAGTGTCCGGTCTCGGGGTTGTACGTGGCCGACTTCACCGGCATCTCGACCCGGAGGTCGCCGGACTTGGCGAAGTGCAGTTCGACGGGGACCGTCTGGCCCTGGCGGGGTTTGTGCTTGAGCATGTCGAACATCAGGTGGTTGCCGCCGCTCTTGAACATCAGCTGTCCGTGGGCGGGCACGGTGACGGCGCCGGCCTCCCGCATCGTGCCGCCGACCGTCTGGTGCGCGGTGACGGAACCGGCGGCGTCGCTGGTGACCGAGGTCAGCTTGTCGTCGGCGTCGCCCTTGTTGACGATGGTCAGGAATCCGGCCGCCATGGAGTCGGAGACCGGCTGTGGCATGTAGGCGTTGGTCACGGCCAGTTCGGCCTTCCCGTCGGACTGCGCGCCGGAGGCCGATCCGCCGCACCCGCTCAGCAGCACCGTGCCGGCCAGGGCCGCCGCGGTCAGGGCGGTTGCCGTGGTGCGGCGCCTCACGGGTTCTGTCCCTTCATGAGCTTGGGCAGGTCCTTGGTGTAGTCGCCGACGCCGGCGTCCTCGTCATAGACCACGTAACCGCTGTCGTTCTTGGGGGAGAAGGCGACCACCTGGGTGCCGTGCACGGACACGAGCTTGCCGTTCTTGTCCTTCTTCGTCGGTTCGATGGCGATGCCGACGCTGCGCGCTCCCGCCTGGATGGTGGCGAAGTCGCCGGTCAGTCCGACGAACTGGGGGTCTATGCCGTTGAGCCACTTGCCGAGTTCGGCGGGGGTGTCGCGGCCGGGGTCGGTGGTGACGAAGACGACCCGCAGCTTGTCCTGCTCCGCCTTGGGCAGGGCTTTCTTGGCGACGGCGAGGTTGTTCATCGTCAGCGGGCAGACGTCGGGGCAGTGGGTGTATCCGAAGTAGAGCAGCGTGGGCCGGCCCGCGGTCTCCTTGCGGAGGTCGTACTTCTTGCCGTGGGTGTCGGTGAGCACCAGGTCGGGCTTCTCGAACGGCTGGTCGAGGACCGTCGAGGGCTTCTGCGAGGTCTCCTCGGCGACGACGGTGGCGGGCTTGGCACTGTCCGTGCCGCTGCCGCAGGCGGAGAGGGTCATCGTCGCGGCGGCGAGCAGTACGGCCGCGGCGAACGTCTTCTTGCGCATAGAGAAATGTCCCAGATGTGAGAGCTGCGGCGCGCACCGGGGTCGTACGCCTCTGCGGTCGTACGGGGCCGTACGGGGAGGTGCGGGACCCCGGTGCGCGGCGCGGACTTGCAGGATCAGGCGGCGGTGGTGCGCCGGCGTCCGGCGAAGACGCCGTACGCCACGCCGGCCGCGCCGATGACGATGCCCACGATGCCGAGGACGCGGGCGGTGGTGTCGTTGCCGCTCTTGGCGGAGGCGGTGGTGGTGCTCACGGCGGCCTTCGAGCCGGTCGAGGCGCCCTGGGCGGCGGCCTGGTGGGCGTCGTCCGCCGCGGTCAGCTGCAGCGTGGGCGCCGGGTTGTCGGGCTCGGCCTGGCCCTTCTGCGGGACCTCGATCCAGCGGACGACCTCGTTGTTCGAGTACGTCTGCAGGGCCTTGAAGACGAGCTGGTCGGCGTCCTCGGGCAGTGCGCCGACGGAGACCGGGAACTTCTGGAAGTAGCCCGGCTGGACGCCCTTGCCGTCGGCGGTCCAGGTGACCTTGGTGACGGCCTCGGAGATCTTCTCGCCGTGCATCTCCAGCGGCTTGGCCAGCTTGGACTTGGTGACGTCGATCTTCCATCCGTCGATCGGTTCCGGCATCACCGAGGCCAGCGGGTGGTCGGTCGGGAAGTTGACCTCCAGCTTGGTGGTGGAGGCGTTGTCGCGCTCGTTGGGCACCTTGAAGTCGACGACGGCGTAGCCGCCCTTGGCCGCCGCGCCCTCCGGCTGCACGGTGACGTGCGCGAACGCGGGGACGGAGACGGCGAGCACGGCCGTGCCCGCGAGGGCGCCGACGGTGGCGAGACGAGAGGTCCTGCGGCTGATGGCCTTCATCACGAAGAGCACTCCACTTCGAGTGGGTTCCGGTGGGTTCCGGAGAGTTCCGGTGGTCGGGAGGGGCGCGTGCGCCGGGGTGTCCGCCGGTGCGGAAAACCGGGGAGAAGGGCACGCGCGTGTGCCGCACGACGGCGGCCACTCCCCCCGCGGAACCCGGTCGGCCGGGTCCGGTGGAGCGCTGGGCGCGTCGTGTCAGGCAGCGAGGGCGAAGGCGGCGGGCGGGCCGCGGCGGATCACCGTGTGCTGGAGTGCGGTGGTGGCCGGCGGGCGCAGTACGGAGTCGGCGGCGCGCGCAGGGCGCGGGCCCGTCCGCGGCGCCGTGGGCAGCCCGGCGCACAGGGCGCACGCCAGGGCGAGCGCCGCGCGCAGCGATCGTACGAGCGTGCCCTCGGCGACTCCGTGCGCCGACAGTGCGATGAGGCGCAGCAGTGCGAGGTCGCCGCGGCGCAGCAGCCAGCCCGCGGCGAGCGCGGCGAGCACGTGACCGAGCAGCATGGGCAGGGACGGCAGCAGCGAGGCGGCAGGGCCGAGGGCCCGCAGGGCGCCCGTGGGGTGCGGTGCGGCGGAGGGGTCGGGGGCGGAGCGGGGGTAGAGGTGGGCGTCGACGAGGATCCGGTAGGCCCGGGCCGGGGTGATCGCGGCGGTCGTCGTGCCGCACATGTACCGCGTGGCCCGCTCCACCAGCGCGGCGTCGGACAGCGCGTGCCCGGCGTGCGCGAGTGAGCCCGTCGGCACCGTCGGCGCGGACGAGACGAACGAACCGAACGGGCCCATTGAACTCATCGAGCCCATGGACATCCCGCCGGACGCCATGCCCGCCGCTTTGTGCTGCCCCAGCCCGAACAGGACGTGCAGCACGGTCTGCCCGACCGCGAGCAGCGCCGCGATGCCCGGCAGCGACCGGGCGCGCCCGGCCAGGGGGACCACGACCAGGAGTGCCCCGAGGAAGCCGGCGCCCAGCGTCCACAGCGGGACCGTGGCGCACGAGCCCATCGTGTGACCGGCAGCGGCCAGCACGACGCAGACCGCGGCGAACACCGCGGCCCGCAGCAGCCGGAGACCGCGCCCGGCGGGTGCCGTGCGCGAGTGGGGGGCAGTCATGGCGCGCTCATCATCCCACTGGGCACCGGCGGTCCGTACGGCAGGTCCACAAGATGCGGTACCTCCGTATAGGTCACTTTCTGTGGCAGATGGTCCCACGCATACACCGATTCCGTGCGCGCCACATCCGCCGATCGGGCGCTCTCGCGTCAACTCGGTGCTTACGTGCGGGCACGCGGGGCAATACGTAACGGTATGTCGAGCCGCGGCCGGGAGGCTGGAGCATGAGCATCTGGTGGTCACTCCATCTGCGGCGTGACGCTGCGAGCGTGCCGCTCGCCCGCCGGCTCCTGCTCGGCACGATGGAGACCGCGGGTGTGGACCCCGACGTCTCCTACGACCTGTCCGTCGCCCTGAGCGAGGCCTGCGCGAACGCCGTCGAGCACGGCGGGGACGGCGGGGACGCCACCTGCGAGGCCTACCGCGTGACGGCCTACCTCGACGGGGAGACGTGCCGCATCGAGGTGGCCGACACGGGCCCCGGCTTCCCGGCGGGCGGTCTCCGGGTGCCGCCGCGCGTCCCGCCCACGGAGGCCGAGCACGGCCGGGGCCTGTGCCTCATCCGGCAACTCGCCGACCACGTCCACATCGGCAACGAGCCGGGCCGGGGCGGTGCGGTGGTGAGCTTCGACAAGATCCTCAAGTGGCGCGAGGACGCGCCCCTGGCGGCGGTCTAGGAGCGGCCCCGGGCCCTTCCGGTCACGCCGGCCCGGGGCGCCCTTCCGGTCGCACCGGTCACGCCGGCCCGGCGAGCCCTCCCGGGCGCACCGGCCCGGGCCCCGTGCGGCAACGCCTCCCTCACGCGCCGTCCAGGGCCTTCGCCAGCACGTCCAGCGCCTCGGGGTACGTCCGCTCCCTCGGTGTCCCGTAGCCGACGACGAGTCCCTGCGGCCGTCCCGCGCCGGGGGTGTGCCAGTGCTCGCCCAGGCGGCCGAGGGCGAGCCCCTCCGCCTTCGCGCGGGCCAGCACCGCCTCCTCGTCCGCGACGTCGACCAGGGCGTGCAGCCCGGCGGCGATGCCGCGCACGGAGCGGCGCGGCCCCAGCCGGTCCAGGAGCTGGTCCCGGCGGCGCCGGTAGCGCAGCCGGCACGCGCGCACGTGCCGGTCGTAGGCGTGGCTGTCGATCAGCTCGGCGAGCGCCAGCTGCCCGATGGTCTCGGTGTGGTGGTCGCTGTGCAGCTTGGCGTCGGCCACCGCGTCGACCAGGTGCGGCGGAAGGACCATCCAGCCCAGCCGCAGCGCCGGGCCGAGGGTCTTGGAGGCGGTGCCGAGGTAGGCGACCTGGCCCGGCGCCATGCCCTGGAGCGCGCCGACGGGCTGGCGGTCGTAGCGGAACTCGCCGTCGTAGTCGTCCTCGACGATCAGGGCACCACGCGCGCGTGCCCAGTCGGTCAGCGCCCGCCGCCGCTCGGGGTGCAGGGTCACCCCGGTCGGGTACTGGTGCGCGGGGGTGACGACGACGGCGCCGTGCTCGCCCAGGTCCTGCGCGCGCACCCCCCGCTCGTCGACCCGGACCGGCGCCACAGTGCCGCCGTTGTGCCGCACCACGTCCCGGTGGAAGGGCAGCCCGGGGTCCTCCATGGCGACCGAGGCGCCGTCCAGCACGCGCGTCAGCAGGGCCAGCCCCTGCACGTATCCGGCGGTGATCACGATCCGCTCCGGCGGCGCGATCACCCCGCGGGCCCGCCCCAGGTAGCCCGACAGGGCGGTGCGCAGTTCGATCCGGCCCCGCGGGTCGCCGTAGTCGTACGCCAGGGAGGGCGCCGTCGCGATGGCGCGGCGCAGCGCCCGCAGCCAGGCCGCCGCCGGGAACGCGCCCACGTCCGGGCTGCCGGGCCGCAGGTCGAGACGGGGCGCACGGGCGCGTGCCGCCGCTCCGGGCTCCTCCGTGTCCACGGCGGGCAGGGCGGCGACGCGGGTGCCGGAGCCCTGGCGTGCCGTCAGGTACCCCTCGGCGACCAGCTGGTCGTACGCCGCCTTCGCGGTGCCCCGGGAGACGCCCAGCTCGGACGCCAGCCGCCGGGTCGCCGGCAGCCGGGTCCCGGGCGTCAGCCGCCCGTCCCGCACGGCGTCCCTGAGCGCCTTCTCCAGCCCCGCCCGGCGGCCCGCCGCCGCGTCCGGTTCCAGATGCAGGTCCACTCCGACCGCGGACCAGAAGCCGTCCGCATCCCGGAAATCCCGGAAGTCCCGAATGTCTCTGTCGTCCCCGATGTCCACGAAAACCCTCCCCCTGGGCATGTGTACGGCCGGGCACCGCTCGGGTGCCCGGCCGCCGTCCGTCGATCAGCCCTTCAGGGCCGCCATCCACGCCTCGACCTCGTCCGAGCGGCGCGGCAGCGCGGCGGACAGGTTCCGGTTGCCGTCCTCGGTGACGAGGATGTCGTCCTCGACGCGGACGCCGATGCCGCGGTACTCCTCGGGGACCGTCAGGTCGTCGGCCTGGAAGTACAGCCCCGGCTCGACGGTGAGGACCATGCCCGGCTCCAGCGTGCCGTCGACGTACGTCTCGGTGCGCGCGGCGGCGCAGTCGTGGACGTCCATGCCGAGCATGTGACCGGTGCCGTGCAGGGTCCAGCGGCGCTGCAGGCCCAGCTCCAGGACCCGCTCGACCGGGCCCTCGGCCAGGCCCCACTCGACGAGCTTCTCGGCCAGCACGCGCTGCGCGGCGTCGTGGAAGTCGCGGTACTTGGCGCCCGGCTTCACCGCCGCGATGCCGGCCTCCTGGGCCTCGTACACGGCGTCGTAGATCTTCTTCTGGATCTCGCTGTACGTGCCGCTCACCGGCAGCGTGCGGGTGACGTCCGCGGTGTACAGGGTGTGGGTCTCCACGCCCGCGTCCAGCAGCAGCAGGTCGCCGGAGCGGACGGGGCCGTCGTTGCGCACCCAGTGCAGGGTGCAGGCGTGCGGGCCGGCGGCGGCGATGGTGCCGTAGCCGACGTCGTTGCCCTCCACGCGCGCGCGCAGGAAGAACGTTCCCTCGATGTAGCGCTCGCTGGTCGCCTCGGCCTTGTCGAGGACCTTCACCACGTCCTCGAAGCCGCGGACCGTGGAGTCCACGGCCTTCTGCAGCTCGCCGACCTCGAAGTCGTCCTTGACCAGACGGGCCTCGGAAAGGAAGACGCGCAGCTCCTCGTCGCGCTCGGCGGTGACCTTGTCCGTCAGGGCCGCCTCGATGCCGGCGTCATGGCCGCGCACCACACGGACCGGGCCGGTGGCCTCGCGCAGCTTTCCGGCCAGCTCGCGCACGTCGGCGGCGGGGATGCCGTACAGCGCCTCGGACTCGGTCAGGGAGTGGCGGCGGCCGACCCACAGCTCGCCCTGCCCGTCGAGCCAGAACTCGCCGTTCTCCCGGTCGGAGCGGGGCAGCAGGTAGAGCGTCCCGCGGTGGCCGTCCGCGGTGGGCTCCAGCACCAGGACGCCGTCCTCCGTCTGGTCGCCGGTGAGGTAGGCGTACTCCACCGAGGAGCGGAAGGCGTACTCGGTGTCGTTGGAGCGGGTCTTCAGGTTGCCCGCGGGGATCACCAGGCGCTCACCGGGGAAGCGTGCGGACAGGGCGGCGCGGCGGCGGGCGGTGTGGGCGGCCTGTCCGACCGGCTCCAGGTCGCGCAGCTCGGTGTCGGCCCAGCCGGACTTCATGTTCTCGGCGAGCTCGTCGGACACGCCCGGGTACAGGCCGTTCTTGCGCTGCTTGATCGGCTCTTCGCTCTCGGTCTCCGGGCCCGCTGCGTCGGCAGCACCATCCGATGCTGCCGGGTTGAGCTCGTCCGCCACGGTCTTCCTCCTCGATACGGCACTGGACCACCCCCCATCGTACGGTCGTACGGAAGGGTCCCGAGGGGCGCGCACCTGTTACCGGGAGCACGTCACCGGCGACACGTCACCGTGCGCGCCGCCCTGGGCGCGCCGCCGCGGATGTACCGCCCACCGGACGTGTCGTCGCGGGCCGGTGCCGTCACCGGCTGCGTGTGGACGAGACGCGGGTGCCGCCACCGGCCGGCATGCCCTGCGGGCTACTCGAAGCGGGCCGCCACCAGCACCACGTCCTCCGTGCCGTCGGTCACGTCCAGGCCGTCGGGCAGGACGGTGCGCAGCACGTGGTCGGCCACGGCGTCCGGGTCGTGGCGCATCGCGCGCGGGACGCCCGCCGCGGCGGCGTGCAGCCGCGCGAAGGCACGGTCGACGGGGTCGCCGGTGCGGTGCAGCAGCCCGTCGGTGTAGAGCAGCACCGTTTCGCCTGCTGTGACCTGGAACTCCACGCTGGGCGCCTCCCAGCAGGCGAGCATGCCCAGCGGCGCCGACACGGTCGTCTCCGCGTACTCGGTGCGCCGCTCGCCGACCAGCAGCGGCGGGCAGTGCCCCGCGCCGGCCACGGTGACCCGGCGCAGCGCGGGCTCGCAGTAGGCGAACAGGGCGGTGGCCGAGCGGGCGGGCTCGGTCAGCCGCAGGAGCAGTTCCAGGTCGGACAGGACGGCGACGGGGTCCTCGCCCTCCATCACGGCGTAGGCCCGCAGGGAGGCGCGCAGCCGGCCCGTCGCGGCGACCGCGCCGGGGCCCGAGCCGGTGACGGAGCCGACCGCGAGGCCGAGCGCGGCGTCGGGCAGGGGCAGCGCGTCGTACCAGTCGCCGCCGCCGCGCGGGCCGGTGCGGTGCCGGGCGGCGAGCCGGATGCCGGGCACCCGCGGCAGCCGGGACGGCAGCAGCTCCTCGTACATCGTGGCCATGGCCGCGCGCGTGCGCTCGCAGTCGATCAGACGTGCGAGGTGCTCGGTGGCGAAGCGGACGTAGAGGCCGGCCAGGTGGCGCTGGCGGTCGGTCGGTTCGGCGGGCTCGTCGTAGAGCCACAGGGCGGCGCCGAGCCGGCCGGCGGCCTCGGTGGTCAGAGGCAGCGCGTAACCGGCGGCGTAGCCGAGTCGGGCGGCCACCTCGCGGTGGCGGGGGTCGAGGCTCTCCTCGGCGAACAGGTCGGGGCGCACGATCTCGCCGTCGCCGCCGGGCAGCCCGGCCGCCGTGTCCAGGAGGGCGCCGTAGGGCATCGCGTGGCGCGGGACGGTCTCGATGTGGCCGAGGTCGGCGCGGGCGAGGCCGAGGCCGAGGGTGGTGTCGGGCCCCAGTCCGTCGTCCGGTTCCAGGACGACGAGTCCGCGCCGGGCGCCCACCAGGGCCGCTCCGGCGTGCAGCAGTTCCTCCAGGGCGGTGTCGAGCCGGCCGGTGCGGGCCAGCCGCTCGGTCAGCTCGTGCAGGGTCGTGAGGTCGGAGACCCAGCCCGCGAGCCGGTCCTGGAGGAGGGCGCCCGGGGGGTGGGCGGTGTGCGGGGAGTGCGCGCTGTGCGGGGCGGCGGCGGGGGAGGCGTCCGAGGCTGCGGGGGCTGGCGCGACAGTGTGTGCGGGTGCGGGAACCGTTGAATCGATTCCAGCCACTTTCTGAGGGTGAGGGGCGTTCATGGTGTCCGGCTTTCCGACCGGTGCGTACTGCTCAAAAGCATCGCAAACCCCCATGTCATTCTGCGCCGCCGGCAGTGTCTCCACATGTACACGCACTCGTGAGGGGATGTCCAGCATTGTCCTGCCGGGATTCCTGGTGTCAGAGAGCCTGCAGTGGTCTTGCTCCTGAACTCTTGCGCATCAACGAAGTTGGCTTGAAACTGCCTCGGGTAACGGCCTATTGCGGTCGACTGGTTTCGTTCCACAGAGCGTCACAGCGGTCGTGATGGGTACGTACTCGGAGAAGACCAGGGGTGGTTCGGAACTGCCCGGAACCTGGTGACGGAACCGGGCGTCCTATCCACCGACGGCCGTGCCCCATCCTCGCGTGACGGCGGCGGAGAGCAGAACGCGCGACGGCAAAACGCCATGCTCCGCCACCCCGCGCCATGCCCGTGCTCCTGGTGGACGCGTAGGGGCAGGGCCGCCGCGGAAGCGGCAGGTGCCCGGCCCGAAGGGGTTCCCCGTGCTGAAAGCAGGGGTGTGATGCGCCAACAGGTACGCCCAGTGAAGTGATCGACACATGGTGTGATGTGGCCCACGGTGTTGCCAGCGGTGCAACGGAAAGGAACGAGCGCTCATGCGCGAGATCCCCGGAAGGCGACGCAGGCTCCTGTCCCGGCGCAGCGACGGGAGGCACGAGCCGATCGACGCGGCCCTGACCTTCGCCGCCCAGTGGCAGTGGCCGGTGCTCCCCGGCGTGGCGCGGGACCCGAGGCGGCCCGACCGCTGCGGCTGCCCCGACCCGGAGTGCACGGTCCCCGGCGCACACCCCTTCGACCCAGGCCTCCTCGCGGCCACCACCGACGCCCGGATGGTGCGCTGGTGGTGGACCAACCGGCCCGCCGCCCCCATCGTCCTGGCCACCGGCGGCACGGCGCCCTGCGCGGTGAGCCTGCCGGCCCTCGCCGCGGCCCACGCCCTGCGCGCGCTCGACCGCGCCGGGATGCGGCTCGGCCCGGTCGTGGCCTCGCCGACGCGCTGGTCGATCCTCGTCAGGCCGTACTCCATGGAGCAGCTCGGCGAACTCCTCTACGCCAAGGACTTCGTGCCCGGCTCACTGCGCTTCCACGGCGAGGGCGGCTACCTCGCCCTGCCGCCCTCGCAGACGGGCGCCGGGCCGATCCGCTGGGAGCGCGCCCCGCTGCCCGGCTCCGCCTCGCCCTGGGTGCCCGACGTGGAGGCCGTCGTGGACGCGGCGGTGGACGCCCTCACTCGTAAGGGTGTGAGCGCGCCCGAGTTCTGAGGGCGTCGGGCGCGCCGAGACCAAACGCCCGTTCTGGTCGTTATCGTCCCTTTATGCTGCACCACCCCCAGGGACACGGAAGCGGACACCCGAGCGAACGCCCCGGGGAGCGCCCGGGCGAACGCGACGCCGGGTGCCCGGATGGACGCGACCCCGGGTACCGAGGCGGGCCCGCGAGCGGACACGGAGACGGCCGGGAAACCGGCTGGGCGTGCGATCGCGTGGGCGGGCCCGCACGGACGGGGCGGGTCGATCCCCGGCGGGTGCGGCTGTTCGCCCTCATGGGTGTCGCGGCCTGTGCGGTCGCCCTCCCGCTGACCGTGGCGTCCGCGGGGCAGGTGGGCGACCGGGGCGGTGCCGACATGCCGGTCGCCGCGCGCCCCCAGCCGGGGGGCGACGGCAAGGTGCCGTCCGCCGCGCCCTCGCGCACCCCGTTCCTGCTCGGCCTGGGGCTGGCGACCGCCGCCCACTGCGGCCTCGAGGTCTCTTCGCCCGGCGGTGTCGAGGCGCAGACCTGTGTGCTCACCCAGGGTGCCGACACCTGGGCGCGCACCTACTACCGCAACGCGACCGGCGAGTCCCTGGACGCCGACCTGACCCTCATGGGCCCGGGCGATCGCACCGTGCGCACCCACTGCGCCCTGGGCGGCGACGACGAGCCGGAGACGTGCGAGACGCCGCGGGAGCGCACCAGCGGCGCGCCGAGCGCCTACACGGCCGTCGCCGAGTTCGCGGGGCGTACGGGCCCCCGGGAGGCCGCGGGGCGCGCCGGCGACGAGCCGCTGCTGCTGCGCGCGGGGAGCAACTCGCCTGCGGGAACGGGGAGTTGACGGCCGACTGCGGTCGGTGAACGGCGGCGCGCATGGAAAGACCCGGTTGCTGGCGACGGGGGATGCACCAGCAACCGGGCTACGGGAACGGTAACAAGAGATCGGCGGTTCGCAAATTCGATCCCGGCTTTCCAGTCACCTCGGGGGCCGTCTTTCCGGTCACACCGACTCGCCTGCGCGGACGGGGAGTTGGAACTGGAGCTGCCTGTTCCGCGCGTGGGGATCCGGCTGACCGGTCGGTCAGCACGGCCCCCGCCCCGATGCTCAGCTGAGGGTGACCTGCCGGTTGGTCAGGCCGCCGCGGGCACGGCGCTCCTCGGTGGTCAGCGGCGCGTCGCTCTTCAGTGCCGCGGCCAGCCGCTCGGCGAACTCGGCGGCCGGCTTCTCCGCGTCCTGGGCGCCGAACTCGCTGGGCAGGTCCCACACGGGCACCGTCAGGCCGTGGGCGCGGAAGGAGCCGACCAGGCGGGTGCCTTCGCCGAGGCTGGAGGTGCCCGCCGCGTGCAGCCGCGCGAGAGCGTCCAGAAGGTGCTCCTCGGGGTGCGGCATGACCCAGCGCAGGTGGTTCTTCTCCGGGGTCTGGCACCAGTACGCCGCGTCGACGCCCTGCAGGCGCACGGTCGGGATGGCCGCGGCGTTGGCCCGCTCCAGGGAGGCGGTGACCTCCGCCGTCGCGTTCTCCGCGTCCGGGACCCAGAACTCGAAGCCCTCGTGCACCACCGGCTCGAAGGGGGCCTCCAGGTCGAGCAGGTCCTGCAGGCGGGGCCCGTCGGCCGGGGCGCGGCGGCCCTGCACCGGGTTGCCGGGCTCGGCCTCCAGGGCGCGCTGGAGGGTGTCGGCGAGGTCGCGGCTGATGTCGCCGGAGGCCGTGTCGTTCTGCAGGCCGATGAGTACCGAGCCGTCGTCGCGGCGCAGCGCGGGCCAGGCCATCGGCAGGACGGTGGCGAGCCGGACCGACGGTACGCCCTCGGGCAGGCCGTCCTTGAGCGTCAGCTCTGCCGTGGCGGCGGGCACCAGCTCGCGCAGCGCGACCCAGTCGCACTCGCCGGGCAGGCCCTCGAACGGCCGCTGCACCAGCTCGGTCGCCGCGTGCGCGGCGGTCCGGCCGTGGCAGGCCTTGTAGCGCCGGCCGCTGCCGCAGGGACACGGCTCGCGGGCGCCGACCACCGGGATCTCTCCGTCCGTGAGCTGCGGGCGCTTGGCCTTCGTCTGGGGTCGCTTCTTGGCCATCTGGGTGTCTCCCGGTTACGGCTCGTCTTGTACGGGCGCGAGCCTAGTCGTTCACACCCTCGACGACGGGAAGCTGTGGACGAGACGGGCGTTGTGGACAACGCGGGGCTGTGCTCGGCGAGGGGTGCGACCCTGCGCACCGCAGGGCACGGGCGTGTCCCTGGGCGGCCACTGGCCCGCACCGTAGGCGCAGGCGAACCGGCCGCCGGCGCGGGCGGGCGAGCGGGCCGGCTGCCGGGCAGGGGAATTTTCCTCCGCTGCCTGCCTGCCTGCCTGCCTGCCTGCCTGCCTGCCCGCCTGCCTGGTGCCTGCCTCCGCTCGTCCCGCGCGCGTCAGTCCAGGTCGTCGAAGGCGTCCGCGAAGTCCAGTTCGGGCAGGGTCGCCACCGCCGGTGCGGCGACGCGGGTGGCGAAGTCGTCGCGGCGGTGACCGGCGTCCGGGTCGTACACGTCGTCGTGGACGACCACCCACACGGTGACCTCGCCACGTACGTCGTCCCGCACGCCCCAGTCGTCGCTGAGCGCAGTGATGATGTTCAGCCCCCGGCCGCCGTGCGCGGTGACGGACGGGGTGGCGGGGGCCGGGCGGGTCGGACCGCCGCCGTCCGTCACCTCGACCACCAGCCGCCCGCCCGCGTCGACGCGCCAGGCGGCCCGCACATCACCGTCGCCGGTCAGGGCGCCGTCGAGTGGTCGCCCGTGCTTGCAGGCATTGCTCAAAAGTTCGGAAAGGATCAGAACGGCATCGTCGATGACCGATTCCGCCACGCCACCGTCGCGCAGTTGCACGCGCATCCGGTGCCTTGCTTCCCCCACGCCCGCAGGGCCATGGGGTACGGCCATGCACGACGACGTGGGCACCTCCTGTGCCACCACAAACGCCACCCCCGAGACCTCCTTCGCCCCACGCCACGGTGTGGATGCCCCATTGGCCTGAACCGGAAACCGGCCATTCGCCGCCCGGAGACGCATTCGCAACGATCGAACACGCACCGGACGCGCCGGAGCACTCCCTGTGAGGGTATGGCCGAATTTCGACGGTGTCGCCGGGGTCGAGCCGCAGCGGGAGCCGGGGCCGGGACGGGAGCCCGAGGCGCGGCAGGAGCCGGACGCGCAGCCGGAACCGAAGGCGGGGGCCGCCCCCGCGCCGGAGCCCGGGTCGGCTGCGGACGCTCGCGCCCGGACAGGCCCGGTACCGGCGCGGTGGCCCTCAGCGGCCGAGCTGCCGCAGAACCGCCCCCGGGCGGTTGGTGATGATGGCGTCGACGCCCAGATTCACGCAGAGGGCGACGTCCTCGGGCTCGTTCACCGTCCACACGTGCACCTGGTGACCGACTCTTTTCAGCCGTTCGACATAGGCCGGATGGCTGCGCACGATGCGCATCGACGGGCCCGCGATCCGGACGCCCGCAGGGAGCCGCCCGTCCCGCAGCCGCGGGGAGACGAACTGCATCAGGTAGACCGTGGGCAGCATCGGGGAGGCCGCCCGTACCCGGTGCAGGGAGCGTGCCGAGAAGCTCATCACACGCACCGGCGACTCGGCGGGGGATGCGGGGGCCTCCAGGCCGAACCGCTTCAGCAGGGCGAGCAGCCGCTCCTCGACCTGCCCGGCCCACCGCGTGGGATGTTTCGTCTCGATGGCCAGCTCCACCCGCCGGCCCGCGTCGGCGACGAGTTCCAGCAGGCGCTCCAGGGTGAGGACGGAGGTGTCCTCGGGGTCCTCGGGCCGGACGACCCAGTCGGGCTCCTCGTCGCGGCCCCGCCAGGAGGCGCGGGAGCGCCAGGTGCCGAAGTCCAGCGCGGCGAGGTCGGCGAGTTCCAGGGCGGACACCGCGCCGCGGCCGTTGGACGTACGGTTGACGCGGCGGTCGTGCACGCACACGAGGTGGCCGTCCGCGGTCAGGCGTACGTCGCACTCGAGGGCGTCCGCGCCGTCCTCGATGGCCGTCCGGTAGGCGGCGAGGGTGTGCTCCGGTGCGGCCTCGGAGGCTCCGCGGTGTGCGACGACCTGGATGTGATGCTGCCGTGCGTGGGTCACCGCGTCATGGTGCCACCGCCGCGGGGTGGCATGGCGGCGGACGAGTGTCGCTAATGTGTCCGTTTAAAACGAGATGACCCATATAAAGAATCCTGTCGGACCCACAGCCACGGCTTATGGTGCTCTGACGGCTCGTGGGAAAAGCTGACGACATACAGATGCGCATGCACAGCTGGAGCACGCCGGGTCGTCGGCAGCCTGGACGAGCGTGACCGAGTGCGACCGACTACAACAGCCGTGGATCGAGGAGAAGAGCTGTGAGCACCGAGAACGAGGGCACCGAGGTACCCCCGGCCCCGTCCGCACCTCCCGTGCCGGTGGAGACCCCCGCAGCTTCCCCGCAGCCGCCCGCTCCCCAGGGCGGGGCCCCCACGCCCCCGCCGCCCAGTACGCCCCCGCACGTGCCGGGCGCCCCGCAGCAGGACGGCGCATCCGCTGGGCAGGCGCCCGCCTCCGAGGGCCCGCAGCCGGGAACCCCCGGTGAGACGGGCGCCCCGCCCGCACAGCCGTACGCTTCCTCCGGTTTCCAGCACCCGCAGCACCCGCAGGCCCCGCAGGGCGGCCCCGGCGGCGCGCCCGTCGACGGTTCCTGGCCGCCGCCCCAGCCCCCCGCCGTGCCCGCCTACGCGGACGGCGGCGCGGGTGCGGGCACCGGCGGAGGGGCCGGCTGGGGCGCGACGTACCAGCAGCCCGCGCCCAAGCCCCGCGGCCGGCGCGGCGGCCTGATCGCGGCTGTCCTGGTGGCCGCGCTGGTCGCCGGCGGCCTGGGCGGCGGCCTCGGATACACCCTCGCCAAGAACGACGACGGCGGTTCCACCACGGTCGCCGCCTCCGACTCCGGCGCCTCCCAGGTCAAGCGCGACCCGAACTCGATCGCGGGCCTGGCCGCCAAGGCGCTGCCGAGCACCGTCACCATCGAGGCCGAGAGCACCAACGGCCAGGGCGGCACCGGCACCGGATTCGTGTTCGACACCCAGGGCCACATCGTCACCAACAACCACGTCGTGGCGGACGCCGTCGACGGCGGCAAGCTCACCGCGACCTTCCCCGACGGCAGGAAGTACGACGCCGAGATCGTCGGCCACGCCCAGGGGTACGACGTCGCGGTGATCAAGCTGAAGAACGCCCCCTCCGACCTCAAACCGCTCGCGCTCGGCGACTCCGACAAGGTGGCCGTGGGCGACGAGACGATCGCCATCGGCGCCCCCTTCGGCCTGTCGAACACGGTGACGACGGGCATCATCAGTGCCAAGAACCGCCCGGTCGCCTCCAGTGACGGCAGCAGCGACAGCAAGGCGTCCTACATGAGCGCCCTGCAGACGGACGCCTCCATCAACCCGGGCAACTCCGGCGGTCCGCTGCTCGACGCGCGCGGCGCGGTGATCGGCATCAACTCCGCGATCCAGTCCTCCGGCAGCGGCGGCGGTATGGGCGGTTCCGGCCAGTCCGGTTCGATCGGCCTGGGCTTCGCCATCCCCGTCAACCAGGCCAAGTACGTCGCCCAGCAGCTGATCAAGACCGGTAAGCCGGTCTACGCCAAGATCGGCGCGTCGGTCTCCCTGGTGGAGGGCGCGAGCGGCGCGAAGATCACGGACCAGGACGTGAGCGGCTCCGCCGCGGTGGAGGCGGGCGGCCCCGCCGACACGGCCGGCCTCAAGCCCGGCGACGTCATCACCAAGCTCGACGACACGGTGGTCGACTCCGGCCCCACCCTCATCGGCGAGATCTGGACCCACAAGCCCGGCGACAAGGTGAAGATCACCTACAAGCGCGACGGCAAGGAGCACACGACCGAGGTCGTCCTCGGCTCCCGCGTCGGCGACAGCTCCAGCTGACGGCGACGAGCCATCGCCCGCTTCCCCGCCCCACGGCGTCCGCGAAACGCGCGAGGCCGGTACGCTGTACCCGCTCCGCCCCTGGTGGGCGGGCGCGAAGGTGGGTTGCCCGAGCGGCCTAAGGGAACGGTCTTGAAAACCGTCGTGGCGCGAGTCACCGTGGGTTCAAATCCCACACCCACCGCTTGAACGCACGGCCCCTGACCAGGCGATACGGTCAGGGGCCGTTGTGCTGGGCGCTGCCCGCCCGTCACCGTATCTCCCCGTGGTTTCCCGCTCGATCGGGCACGGAAGGGGCACGGGCGAGCGCATGCTGAGAGTGGATTGTGGCTTGCCCCTCAGCCTCGGCGCAGACGTCATTGATCACAGCATCCAGCCCTGGGCCGCAGGGGATCAGGACGTACTGGGTGGCGTGCGCGCCAACACCCCTGTGCCAGACAGCGGGGTCTTCGCCGTCAGGGCGCGAGGACTGGTGCCGAGGTCGGCGGCGATCTCGGGGGCCATGTCCATGGTCTCCAGGGCCCACGTCTCTTCGTCCTCTTCCGTCTCGGTTGCCGCATCCCAGCTCCTGGTCAGGCCCAGGGCCTCGCGACGGGAACGCTCATAAGGCAGCGGCTCTCCCAGCGTCAGGTAGTGGTCATCGCCCGCGCCGGTCTCGCAATAGCGGCGCACAACCGCTCCCTGCTCTGCGACCAGCCAGGCCGACCCGTCACCCTGCGCGCCGTAGTAGTAGGCCTGCGCCGTTCCGTAGCGGAGACTCAGTTCCTCGCACATACGCAGCACGGCGTCCGAGCGCTCGCGGCCGCAAGGATCACACCAACGTCCGATGACCAGGGTCCACCCGTCGAGTTCCGGACTTACGTACACGCGGCCGAGCCCTTCGGCTCCACTATGGCTGTCTTCGTCGACGGCCGCTTCAGCGCGAGTGAAAGACACGGGTACCCCGTCCGTCAGCCCCAGTAGGGACATGACTCCGTGCTGATCTGCGGTGGGTACCGCGATCCAATGAAGCCAGCACGACAGAAAGGGTCTGGGAAGCAGATCAGATGCGGGTGCAGTCACGGGGGCACGCTCGCACACGCTTCCGAGAAGCTGAAGCCTCAGCATAGGAGGCTCTGCCCCGTCAGCGGCTGATCGGGATCTCGTAGACGATCTCGCAGTGAGCGGCGGGCACGACGATGTCTGCCGTCTCGACGGGGCGCCCTTGGTCGCTGTAGTACGTCCGCCGGATGTGGGTGACGAGCGCTGCCTTCTGGATGCCGAGCAAGGATGCCTCCTCGGCGGTGGCCTGCCGGGGCTCGGGCTGCTCCACGGCGTGGCTGACGGTGACGCCGATCGCGGCCATGCGGTTCACGACGCCTGCCCCGGCGTGCGGCCCTCCCTCGGGAAGTACGACGAGAGTGCCGGCGGTGAGGTCGTACGGCTCCCAACTCGTCGACAACTGCACGGGCCTGCCATCGGCAAGGAACTCGTATGTCGTCCGGACGCACAGCTCGCCCTCGGTGATACCGAGCCGGGCCGCGATGTCCGCCGGCGCCGGAACCTTGGCGTCTGTCCTGCTCTCCCAATCCCCCTGCTTGCCCGCGGCCTTCATGTCCGCGCGGAACGGGGACCCGGTGGGCTGCTCGCGCGCCGAGGAACGCACGACCCGCACGCGCTGCCGGGGCTCGGCGACATACGTGCCCGAACCCGCGCGCCCTTCCAATACGCCCTGGGAGATCAGCAGTTCCTGCGCCCGGCGCACCACGTTCTCGCCGACGCCGCACTCCTGGCCGATCTGCGCGCGGGAGGGCAGTCGGTCTCCCGGCTCCCACACGTGATCCGCGATCCGCCGCTGTAGCTCATCGGCGATGCGGAGATAGGGCGGCTGCTCAGGCATATGGAAAATCTAGTCCACTAGCTCTAATCTAGTTAACTAGCTTCACCCAAAGTGATCGCCGGTGACGGAGGCTGCCCTGTGCCTGCTTGGGAAGTGAGCGCGGAAGCCATCGCGGCCCGGTTATCGGCCGTCGGGCTCACCACCCGTGTGGCGGAGCACGGCCGATGCACGTCGATCGAGGCGGAGGTACCGGAATCGCTCTCCGCCGACTCGTGGCGGGAGGTCCTGGACGTGGTGTCCGAGGCTGACCGATTCGGGCTCCTCGCCACCAGCTTGAACGGCCGCACCCTCTGGGCGGTCGTACGCAAAGCGGTCCCCACGGCGGGCGATGCCGGGGGACCGAGCCATCAGCGATAGGAGCTGAGCAGCGTGTTCAACCGTATCCGCAGTGCCGTCTTACTCACCAGAGAGCGGCACTTCCGCAAGGGCAGGCACCGCCGCCCCTCGACATCCTTCCGGCCGCCGGCCGCCTGCGCGCTGTCCATGCCCACGGACGGTGCCGTGACCGGCGTCGTGGGGCGTCGGGAAGACGTCGCGAACCGTCTGGGCTTCCTCGCTGGTGAGGACAACGCGCTCGTCCGGCCGTATCTGGTGGCGGCCTGGGAGAAGCGCGAACGGCAGCGTTCGGTGGTCGTGGTCCGGCATCTGCCAGCTGAGGCCTGGTCAGCTCGCGCGGGGGTTCACTGATGCCCTACCGCCCAGAACGCCACCTCACGAAGGCTGAGGCTGCTCCGTACCGGTCGGCCTCGTGCCGGATCGGGACGCACCTGGCATGCGCGGAGTCCGCTCCGGCCACGGCCCCGGTCGACGTTCCGGTGGTCTACGAGGCGTGCGACTGCCCGTGTCACGCAGCGCCCAACCGACCTATGTCGGGGGAGGTACAGCGGTGAGGGAGCGCATGCCCACTGGGGCGATGGTCTCCCCGGTCGAGATCACTTCGGCGAGCGTGCAGCGCGGGGACCTCGTCCAGATCGGCGGCCGTCAGTGCCTGGTGATCGACCTCATCCAACTGCGCCAGGGCGGGAAGCAGCTCGTGTTCGAGTCGGGCGAACTGCTGACCCTGCACTCACGGTCCCGAATGATCGCCATGCGAATGTTGAGAAGGTGGTGATCCGGCCCGTGTCCTCTCGCCGAGACGCCATCGCCGGTGACCTCCGCAACCAGATCGTCACCGGCCGCCTCAAGGCCGGCGAACGCCTGCCCTCTGAACCCGACCTCGCCGCGCGCTACGCGGTCAGCCTGCCGACGCTGCGGAGTGCTTTGGCGGTCCTCCAGGGAGAGGGCCTGATCGAGAAGATGCACGGCAGAGGAAACTTCGTTCGGCGGCCCTTACGAAGGATCACGTACGTCGGCGGAGTGCGGTGCCCCGATGCGGATACGCCTGGTGACACGGCTCTGCGTGTCACCATCCGCACGGCCAAGATCCGGGCGCGGGGCCAACTGGCCGCCCTGATGAACGTACCGGCCAGAAGCCCGCTCACTGAGTTCATTTGTCTCGCCCATGAAGGGGAGGCGCCCCACAGCCTGGCCCGTATATATGTGCCCCGGGACCTGGCGCCGGCTGCCGTGCCCGAAGAGTCGACCTTGCGGTTTGGGGCGCTGGTGAACCTGGGCAATCTGCACCCGCGGCTGGCGGAGGTCCAGGAGAGGGTCAGGGTTCGCCTGCCCACGCAGGAGGAAGCGTCGATCCTCCAGCTCGGCTCTGCCTGGGCCGTTCTCGCCATCACGCGTGTGATCACCGACACCGCTGGACGCGTAGTCGAGACCGCGTTTCTCGTATTCCCCGGCGACCACGCCGACGCCGTCTTCATCACACGTCACCAGAGCGACGACAGGGGGATGGAAGAGTGACCAAGCGAGAGGAATTGCGGTTACTGCCGTGGTCGGGCCCTGACGGCAAGCCCTGCTACCTCAGCACCGACGACCACGACAGCTACATGTCGCGTCTGGCGGACAACACCGAATCGGTCCAACTCGGCCTGGCCGCCGAGCTGCTGGAACACGCGCGAGACGTACTCGGCGACTCGGACTCTGGTCCGGAAGAACTTCGACTTCTGGCCGCCGGGCTGACCGGCGCTCTGCGGGACACACTCCGAGTGGCTACCAGCCGCGGCGAACGCTTGCGATGACCGCACGCGCGGACCTCTGAGCCAGTTCAGCCACAACTGATCACGCGCGGCCGCGGCCTGCGGCCGTCTACTGATCACCGGTCCCGCCGACCAGCGAGACTGAAGAAGCTCACGGCTCTGACCAGCTCAGATGCCGTGGGCTTCTGTCGTTGTTGGTCGGCGTCGGGTGACCTCGTACGGCCCGGGGACGGCCCAGCGTCGGTCCTGGTTCCTGCTGACCTCAGCCAGACATGCACCAATACCCGGGTAGCCGGGCTAGCCTGCTGCTCCACGGTCTGGGGGGATGTATGGGACTGCGCATCAACAAGTCGTTCAAGGTCGCACCTGGCGTCCGCATCCGGCTCGGCAGCAAGTCGAGCAGCCTGAGTGTCGGAGGCAAGGCTGGCCGAGTCACCCTCAACAGCCGCGGCCGCCGTACGACGACGGTGCGCCTTGCTCCTGGCGTCTCCTACTCCTCTTCAAAGGGGACACGCCCGAAGCCGAGTCGCACCGCCGTCGGCGCGCCCGCTGCTTCCACTGACAGAGCCCCGCTCGGCCCACTCATCGCACCGCGTCGGAACATCACGCAAGGTTGGCTAGCGGCCGACGAACGTGGTGTTGTCGTACAGCGGAGAGAGCACGACGACGTCCGTATCCCTTTGGTGCACCTCGTCTCCGCAGAGCTGGACGGGAAGGAACTCACATTGAAGACGTCAGACGCAACGACCTACTGTCTGAGGCTCACTACGTTCTCCGCTGCGCGGGACCTCCGGTTCGTAGAAGCCTTGGCTCGCGCTGCTCGACTGACCCAGAGCTGACGGCCGGCCACGACGTCTCATGGGTCCTGCCTGACTCCCGCTTTAGGAGTTCGATCCGAGTCCGCTCCAACTGCGGTCGTCGGCTGGTGCGACAGCCGGACAGAGACGCTGATGTACGTCCCCGTCCTGCGCCGTTGATGTCAGCCGTGGATGTCAGCGACCTTCTGATCCGTAGCTCTACAGAGACCGGTCACTGGAGGTTATACAGGCTGTCCCGAGTTCGTGCCGGGCCAGTACCGGACACTGCCGGTTGCTGGGGTTGCTGTACTTCTCTGCTGTACAGCCGGGGTCCGGTAGGGCCTACTCAGGGCACCGATCGAGTGCCACGCTCGTAACGACCACCCCGCGAGCCGCCTCTTACTCCCACCGGTTGGGCGCTAGCCCGGGCCCCTGTGCGCCTGCCGTCGGGGCAACGTGACTTTACTGCCACCGCAGCTCAGGGCTCCAGGGCCTTTCCGCTTGGACTGCTTCGTCCCGAAGCAACTTGGGTGAGGTCGCTGCCGCGGGCCGACCTGGCTCTTACCTGGTGCAACGGTCCACAGGCGTCCACTGTTGTCCGCCGCTATTCGTCTGCGTTGTCACGCAGTTAGACACTCACTCGGGACGCAGACCGCCCGGACGGGCTCGACAGGGAGGCCTGCTCCTTGCGTCAGATAGCTGCGCCATCACAGGCGGCATCCCGGTCGGGCTGTTGCTGCTGAGACTGCTGCTGGGCCGCCGTCAAAGCCGTGGCTCACTGTCAGTAGCCCGGCGTACCATCTGGGGTCATCTGTGCGGATGATCTCAAGAGCGGACGAACATGCCTGACGCCACGCCCCGGCTGTCCCACCAGCAACTGATGCTCATGCAGACCATGACCGGGCCCTTCCTCAAGACAGGTAAGTGGCCGGTGTGGCACTACGTCCTCACCGAGCTGGACCGCAGGGGCCTCGACGCCGACGAGCTGCTGAAGTCACTGCCGTATGTCGGCACCCGGGCAGTGGGGCGACTTTCATACGGGCTGGCTTGGTACGAATACAACGGCCTGTCAGAGGACGCCCGACCGGCATTGACCATGGCGGCCGGCCTGCACTTGGCCGAGCTGGAGAACGTCTTCGACTCGTTGCTGCGGGTCGTGCACTACCTCGTCCAGCGCCAGACGTTCGCACGGTCGTCACCCGACGCAGTGCAGCGCAATTACGTTGAAGCGGATGAGGTGGCCCGTGAGTTTCCTGCGATGAGCGCCGAGTTCCTCCAGGCGGTGCCGGGCATGCTGCGGATTGAACCGCTGCTGATGCGTGGCGCCCAGGGCTGGTACAACAAGGCCAACGGTGAGCAGACCTGGCACTACGAGCTCCACCGGTATCTGCTGCGGTTCAGGGGCGTCTCCACCTTGCGTGAGTACGTGGCCTCGCAGATGGAGTACGTGAAGCAAACCAACCTTGAGTATGGGCTGGACCCTCGCAACACTCCGGGCCAGCTTGTGCTCGAAAGGAAGGGAGTGTGGAGCCACTCCGTCGTCCAGGAAGAGACGACCGCCGAAGCAGAGCTGCCGCCCACGGTGACACCGGTGGCTGAGCCCAAGCCTTACGTCAATGCCGGTCTCCGCGATGAGCTGGCTGCGAAGCAGGGCAAGACCAAGTTGAACGTGGACAAACTCATCGCGCTGCTGCACGAGCTGGATGAAAACTACGCGGACGGCCACGCCTACTCGTGCCACGCCATGCTGCGCGCCGTCATCGACCACGTGCCGCCCCTCCTCGGGCACAAGTCGTTTGAGGCGGCCGTGAACAACTACACCTGGACCCGGACCGACAAGAAGTACATGACCCGCTTGCTGGAGTTCAAGACTCAGGCGGACGACGTACTGCACCGGCAAATCCGGGCCAGTGCCGATGTCATCACCATGTATGACCTGCCCCAGGCCGCCGCACTGAACGCGCTGCTGCGGGTGTGTATCGACCAGCTCTAGCAGCTTGGATCGGGCTGGTTGGACGCGAATCCAGACGTCGACCCACCTCGCCGAAACTTGTGGTACCGGATATGGGCCTGGACTCACGATCGGTGCTTGCGCGGCATCGACGATTGACGAGCACGACCCGCATGACAGGTAGGGACTCCTTCAATGAGCACACAGGCAGACCATGAGGCAGTTCTAGGTGAGGGAGTAATTTACTTCATCTATTCGTTTGATGCGGGGGGTCCCGTCGACATTCACAAAGCCGCTGACAGGCTTTTGAAAACCGGAATTGCCGAGACAGTCGTCTCGCCTCTCGATGGAGAGGTGCGCGTCGCTCATCGATATCGGCGTCTAGTTCGGCTGCTGGAGCATTCGAACGTCCTTCATCATCTGTCAGAAGCACTTAGAGAGCATCGTTTGCTTCGATGGATGGTGCAGCATCCAATCTGGACTGCGCGAATGTTCAGATGGTTTCTCTTCCGGCGCTCACACACATCCTCAGATGATGCCAATTCGCCCATTGCGGAAACGCTCGCCGAAACCATCACATTCATCGAACAATCCGTCGCAGAATATCAGGTAATCAATGCAATTCAGCATCATATCGAGAAAGAGCTTCTGCGGATCCCGTACCTTGCCAGCGAGCCCTATTTGCGCCTACGCCTTCGAAGTGCAGGGCAGTGGCTGCATCGCTTGAATGGTGGCGAACTTCGCCCATTGGGGAACTTGGATGAGGGAACTCGGGCGGATATCCTACTCCTAATTCATCGATCAGGCGTCATGCAGTTGACCGTAGCATTGAAAATGCCGGACGATATCACAGTTGATCAATATCGTGAAATGACATTGGGATCATCTGCGGTTGTAGTCGCATCACGAATTTCAGAACCGGTCCTAGTGGCCGCCTACGGAAAAGCGGCTGGACCCCACCTAGAGGGAACTTGGGAGCGGGGGACCGAGGAAGGTGTCCGATGGAGACTTGCCCAACATGAGTCACCCGCATCGGTCTCTGACCTATTCAGTCTATACTCTGAAGCGATCGCCCGAACTATCAAACGCCGACCTACCGGAGACTGGTTTTGCTACCCGGCCGCTTTTGTCGACAGGGTGGCTTGTTGTAGTTCAGAGGACGCGTTCAAATCCCACCATGAGCGTGAGCTGCAAAATGCGATTGCTAGATCCATCGATGTAGGCGAGGTTCGGCCAGAAGCCCTCGCGAGCATGCTTCCAAATGACTCAAGTCTTACTTGGGCCACTTCGCTCTACTGCAACATGTCGTCGTCTCTGGAGGTACGCTGGGTAGGAGCCAGTAGTAGGGGGGAGTTCGCTCAGCATCTACACAGACTTGTCATTTTCGAAAGCGCCCTCCTTCAGTACTGGCAAATTCGCTTGCTGGATCGACGGGTAGAAGTTACGGACAGCAGTATACGCCAAGTTCGCGACATTCAACGCGAGGCAATTTTTGGCTTGCGCGAATATCGAGACTCCGCTATTTCGTATGGGACCGCCATTGATCTGGCAGAGAGGTTGCTCGGAGAATGGCGGGCAGACAGGCTTTACGAGCACGTATTGGAAAGCATTGACCAGCTTCAGCAACTTGTGGTGGCTACCGAATCGGAGAGATCTGCGAAGCGTGCCAACGCCCTGGCCGCAATCGCGCTGATCGTCGCCATCTTCCTAGGTCTACCTGCAATTGATGACACGTTGGAAGTCGCCAATAAGGTCAAGGCGTCTGGATTTGTCGGGATGCTCCTCAAGCCGTTCCAAGCTCTAGCGTCTCGCGGCGAAGAAGGAACATGGGTCGGTTATCTGATCTTCCTTGCCGCCATCATTTCATGCCTGCTTGCCCTTACCTTCAGGCGTGACAAGCGAAAGATCTGGAGACGACGCAGGGAAGCCGGGATGTCCTGGCCGCTCGGAACGGTGCGGATTGAGCGTCGTGACGATAACCAGGGAGACGCCTAATGCTGTCTTTGCTGCGTTAGTCGGGAGCGCAGCGCATACCCGTTGAGGTCGGCGGAGCGGCTTTGGGGTGGCGCTGCTTTGGCGCGAGTGATCATGGCCCCGTAAGCTTCCGGCGCGTCGGGCAGTTTGTGAACCTGCCCGGTAAAGCACGACGTTGGGGCCATGATTTTCGAGGCTCGCGCCAAAGTGGCTCCGTAAAGCCGTGGAGCCGACCGCCCCAGCCACGATGTACCCCTTCTCTGGCACAAGTGGCTGCATGCTTTGAGCGCGGCACGGGCGCCGGCCGGGCTGGAGCGGGGCGGAGACAGGAGCGCAGGCCCGGCCGGGGGCCGGGCCGCGCGCGGGGAGCGGAGCGAGCCGCCTTGATGAAGTAGGGAAACTCTTACCGCATCCGCCACTTGTGGCTCTTGGGTCGTCTCACAGGTGCCAGGTGCTGAGCTTCGTCAACGCTTCGGCGCGGTCTTCGATGACCTTCATGCGTGCAAGCCGTTCGGCTTCGTGGTGGTGGGCGTCCTGGGCTGTGGTCTGGCCGGGCCACTTGCGGTAGAGGAGTCCGCACTCCTCGATGAACCATCCAGTGCTGACGGCGTTCAGGGCCATCAGGAGGCCGGTGTCCTCCGAAGACGGCAACGCCATCCATCCACCCAACGCGGTCACGAGGTCGCGCCGCGCGCACAACGTCGCCGGGTGCACCTGGGCCCTGTAGTTGTGTGTCCGCCACCGTTCGAGGACGGCGCCCTGAGCGATCGGGCCGGCTGGCGGGTCGCCCTCGAAACCGACGGTGGAACCGTCCGGCAAGAGGTCGAGGACGCGCGACGTCGTCCAGGCGATGTCGGCCTGCTCGGTGAGAACCGCGATGTCCCGGAGTAGTGCCCCGGGGGTGAGCTTGTCGTCGGCGTCCAGGACCTTGACTAGGTCGCCGCGGGCTCGGGCCAGGGCCATGGTGCGGGCCATGCCGGCGCGGCCGTTCCTGCCCTGGTCGAAGCTGATGCGGGAGTCGTCGGGGACGTGCGGGCGTACGTCGTCCGTCTCGCCGTCCTCCTGGATGAGCCATTCCCAGTCCCAACCCGGCGGCATCTCCTGCTGGGTGAGCGACGAGTAGGCGTCAGCGAGATACGGTGCGGCCGGTCCGTGTACGGGCGTGATCACCGAGACAAGGCGCGTCATGCGACCGTTCACCACCTTTCCAGGGGGGTCACGCACTTCACGGCGTAGCGGTCGCCGGGCAGTACGACGTCTGCCACCTCCACGATCCGGCCGGTGATGTCGTAGAGGGTCTTTCGGACGTCCATGACCGCGATGCCTGGCATGAGGCCGAGTTCTTCGACCTCGTCGGATGTCGGGGGACGGGCGGTCACGACCTCCTCGACCCGGTCGACCTCGACGCCCACGGTGTGCAGCTGGTTCATGGTGCCGCCGGGCCACGGCTCCTGGGCCTCGTCGAGGAGATCCGGGTTCTTCTCGGCGAGCGCGTAAGGGATGTACGAGCGGGCGACGTTCAGCGGCTCGTCCTCGTTCACGCTGCGGGTGCGATACGTCCGCCTGAGTAGGGCGGTTCCCGGCTCGACGTCCAGGGCCGCGGCCAGAGCCTCCGGGGCCTCGATCCGCTCGTACTGGGCGTTGAACGCCAACTGGGTGATGGCGAGGCCGGTGTCCAGCTCGGTGGCGCCGGTGGTGCTGCGCTCCTTCAGGTCGGCGCGGGCACGGTTCTTCTCCCACTGGTGGCGGAGGTTGCTCCGTTCGGCGCGCTGGCGCTGCTTGCGTACGAAGTTGCCGAGACCGTGCCTCTTCTCGATCAGCCCCTCGGTCTGGAGCGCGCTCAGTGCCTGTCGCAGCGTGGGCAGGCTGACCTTGTACTCCGTGACCAGGGTCGTCTCCGCCGGCAGCCGGTCTCCGGGGGTGTACTCGCCGGAGTCGATCCGGCGGCGCAAATCCTCCGAAACCTTCTCGTATCGCTTCGCCATCTGCGGCCTCCTTGCTTCGACACGCAGTCTAAGTCCTCTTGAGGACTTGACGAGTAGTCGGGGACTCTGCATAGTCGTAGCAACTCCTAAAGAGGAGTTGAGGACAACAGCTCTGTAAGTGCTAGCTGAGCCAGCCCTGTGAAAGCGAGTTCCCAGATGCGTCAGATCCCCGTCGACACCTCCGACGCCACCGCGATGGTCGCGCAGGCCCCGGAACGGAAGATCCGTGACCGGCGTACCGGTGAGGTCGCCACCGACGCCGAGACCGGCGCGACGCTCATGACCGTGAGCGTGATGTTCGCCCTCCACGGTGACGTCGAGATCCTGAACGTCACCGTCCCCGAGACCGGCATCTCCGGTGAGCTGCCGATGGGCACGCCGGTCGCGCTCACGGGCCTGGTCGCCCGGCCGTGGGAGAACGAGTTCAACGGCCAGAAGCGCCACGGGATCGCCTTCCGCGCGGTCGCCGTTACCTCGCTGACCGCTGCGGCGTCGCAGGCGGCCTGATCATGACCCGCTTCGCGGCCGCTCTCGTGCTGGTCGTCGCCACCGTCGGTCTGCTGCGGTGGCGGCGCCCCGCCTGGTACTGGCTGACCTTCGGGATCACCTTCGCCGTCGTCCGGGTCCTGTTCCGCTACGCCTCGGTCATGGACGCCTGCGGCCTGACGGTCCCGCCCTCGCGCTGGCGCTTAGCCCTGGCCCGCATGGCCAACCGGCCCGTTCCCGGCCCCCGCGCTCCCCGCATCCTCCGGGTGCGGCCCACCCGGACCGGCCTGGTCCTGCGGCTCAAGCTCCGGGCCGGTCAGGACGCCTTCGACGTCGCCGCCTCCTGTGACCGGCTCCGGCATTCGTTCGCCATGTACGGCGTCACCTCGCGTGAGCTGCGCTCGGGCGTGGTCGAGATCCGGATGACCGGTTACGACGTGCTCAAGCGGGTGCAGATGCCGGCCAAGACAGACGCCCGTCCGATGAGGGTCCCGGTCGCACTGCGGGAAGACGGCTCGGTCCACTACCGCGACTACCGGTCGATACCGCACGCCCTCACCCTCGGCGCCACGGAGTCCGGCAAGTCCGTCTACCAGCGCAACCTGGTGGCGGCGCTCGCCCCGCAACGGGTCGCCCTGGTCGGCATCGACTGCAAGCAAGGGGTGGAGCTGTTCCCGCTGGCCCGCCGCTTCTCCGCGCTCGCCGACAACCCCGACAGCGCCGCCGACCTCCTCGATGCCCTCGTGGCCCGTATGGAGGGCGTCTATCAGCTCATCCGCGCTGAGCAGCGGATCACCGCTGACGTGCCGGATGCGGAGATCGCCGCCGACATCTGGAGCCTGCCGGAAGACCTGCGGCCGGTCCCGATCGTCGTCCTGGTCGACGAGGTCGCCGAACTCGCGTTGTTCGCGAACAAAGAACAGGAGAAGCGCCGGGACCGGATCATCACCGCCCTGGTCCGCCTCGCCCAGCTCGGCCGCGCGGCCGGCATCTACCTGGAGATCTGCGGGCAGCGCTTCGGCTCCGAACTCGGCAAGGGCATCACCATGCTCCGCGCCCAGCTCACCGGCCGCACCGCCCACCGCGTCAACGACGAGACCAGCGCGAACATGGCCTTCGGCGACATCGCCCCGGACGCCGTGCTGGCCGCGATCCAGATCCCCACCGACCTGCCCGGCGTCGCCGTCACCGGCGACTCGACCGGCGGATGGGCTCGCATCCGCGCCCCGCACACCTCGCTCCGCCAGGCCGTGAACACCTGCAACCGGCACGCCCACCTGACCCCGGACCTGCCCGAACTCGCCCCGTTCCGGCCCGTCCTGCCCGGCGCCCCTGCGGCGGTCCCGGTGCCGCTGTCCAAGACGGCTCCTGCCACAGCCTGACCACACCCGTAGAAGGGAGATCCCACCGTGTGCCCCGACTGCGACGACTTCGCCCGCACCGTGCTCCTCCTCGGGCAACTCGCCCTGTACGCCGACATGACCGGCGCCGACCTCGACTTCGTAGAAGCCGTCAGCCCGTCCCTGGCCGCCTCGCTGCCCGAGCCGCCGCCCGACACCTTCTCGCCCGGCTACGACCCGAGCGACGGCCCGGACTACCCCGGCGGGGACATCTGATGGCCCGCTCCGCTCTGCGCATCGACGCGGTCCTGGTCCAGGCGGTCATCGCCGGTGCCTTGTCCTTCGCTCACCTGCACGACCTCGCCTCCGCGGCTGGACAGGACGGCTGGAAAGCCTGGGCCTACCCGGTCAGTGTCGACCTGCTGCTGGTCGCCGCCTGGCGCCGGCTCCGCACCGAGGGACCGTCCCGGCTGGCTTGGTGCTGGTTCGTGGTCGCGCTGTTCGCCTCGCTCGGCGCGAACGTCGCCACCGCCGGGTTCCTCGACCTGGCCGACCCGCCCGCCCTGCTCCGCCTCGGTATCGCCGGATGGCCTGCCCTCGCCTTCCTCGGCGGCACCCTCCTCGCTCACTCCTCCGGGGACCGGGCGCCGATTCCGCCGGCCGCCACTGTCCCGGATCCGGCTCCCGAGACACGGCCCGAGACCGCGCCGGAACCGGCCGCCATCGCCGAGCCGGAATCGGCCCCGGTCGTCCCCGCCGCCAACGAGCCCGCCCCGGCCGCCGACCCGGCCCCGGCATCCCGCCCGGCCCTGCCGGTCCCGGCCGCGCTCGTCGACCACGCACGGAAGGTCGCCGCCGACCACCAGGCCCGGACCGGTGCCCAGATCGACACCGACACCCTCCGTGCCCGCCTCGGCGTCCCGGCGCAGCTCGCCGACACCATCGCCGCCCACCTCGCCTGACACACAAGGAGAACGGCCCATGCCCGCCCGCGACTTCTTCCACTCCGTGATGCGAATCGGCCCGGTCCAGATCGGCACCCACCGCGACCACTTCGGCGAGACCAAGCACGCGGCCGTGTGTGCCAACGAAGGCTGCGGCTGGTCCTCGGACTACTCCAGCCGTTCCGCCGCCCAGCTCGCCGCCCGCACCCACCGCTGCCGCGCCTACTGACCGGAGGTCACAGCCATGGAAGTCCCCCTCTGGCTCGCCCTGCTCGTCGTCGGCTACCTCGGCATCAAGCTCTTCCGGCCGCCCGCCTGGCTGATCGCCCTGCTTCTGCTCGGCGGCTTCCTCCTCGCCGACAGCACGATTGCCCCCGCCATCAACGACCTTATGAAGTAGAGGAGTCCGCACATGCTTCGCCCGAAGATCCCCACCATGCCGACCCCGACCGGCATCATCACCACGCACGCAGTCATCGAGCCGACCGCCATCACCCCGGCCGCCGCTCAGTTCCCGCCGCCCGCCTTCGTCGCCCCGGTGGCACCGTCCCGCCCGGTCGTCCAGCTCACCCCCGGCACCGCACTCGCCCTCGTCGGCGGCGGCACCGCCGTGGTCCTGGTCATCGGCACGGTGCTGGTCTCCATGCTGCTGGCCGTGGCCATAACCGGCATCTCCGTCGCCGTGTGCGCCGTGGTTCTGCGCTCGCTGATCGGCACGCACCGCAAGCGTCGCTGAGCGGCCCCCGGGGCGGCCTCAACCGCCAAGTTTCGTCCGCCCCGGGTGCCTTCCCACCTTCCAGATCCAACGGACCCGAAAGGGAAGCTCCATGATGCCCGACTTCACCCCGGCGCCGTGCCGGAAAGTTCTCGTCCGGCCCGGTGCGGTGATCGCGTGAAGACCATCACCACCTCGGCCCACCTGGAGCCGGACACCACCATCCGGGTGAACGTGTTCGACAGCACGCCTGACAGCGACAGCTTCGTCAGTCTCCGCATCGGCGGCGAACAGGTCGACATCGCGCCCCTCGCCCGACCGGGCACCGCCGGCGCCCTGCGCGCCCTCGCCCGCGCCGCCGAGGAAGCCGCCTCCGCACTCGACGAGATCGCCGAATCCGTCTCGGGCGGTGCCGCGTGACCGACACCGCGACCTTCACGGGCCTGGACCCGATCACCCTGGGGGACCTCCTCCGGGTGGCCGGGTCCCCCGGCTTCGACCGCTGGGAAGACCAGATCCGCCGCACCGGCGGCTGCGCCGACCCGATCCACCTGAGCGGCTGGGTGCTCCACAAGGACAAGACCACCGGCCAGACCCTGCACCACTACTCGACCGAGGGTGAACCGGGCAGACGACTCCGCGTCGCCTGCGGCAACCGCCGGGCCTCCCGCTGCCCGTCCTGCGCCTGGACGTACGCGGGCGACACCTATCACCTCATCCGCGCAGGCCTCGCCGGTGACGACCGCCGGGACATCCCGGCCACCGTCCGCGATCACCCCCGCGTCTTCGCCACTCTCACCGCCCCCTCGTTCGGCCCGGTCCACAACCGACCCGACCGGGGAGTCTGCCGCTGCGGGTCGGACCACCCGGCCGGTGATCCGGCTCTCGGCACCGCCCTCGACCCGACCACGTACGACTACGCGGGCGCCGTCCTCTTCAACAACCACGCCGGACAGCTCTGGCAGCGCTTCACCAACCGTCTGCGCCGTGAGATCGCTGCCCGCGCCGGCCTCACCCAACGGGAGCTGAAGGAGCGCGCCCGGCTGTCGTACGGCAAGGTGGCGGAGTTCCAGAAGCGCGGTGCCGTGCACTTCCACGCCGTGATCCGCATCGACGGACCCGACGGCCCCGACACCCCGCCGCCGACCTGGGCCACGGTCGGCCTCCTCAGCGACTCGATCCGCGCGGCTGCCGCGCACTCCTACACATCGGTGACCGTCCCGGCCGCCGACGAGCAGCCCGCCCGTACGTTCCGCTGGGGCACTCAGCTCGACGTACGGCCCATCAAGGCGTTTGGGGACGCCTCTGACCTGACCGAACAGGCCGTAGCTTCCTACGTCGCGAAGTACGCCACCAAAGCGGCGGAGAACACCGGGACGTTTGACCGGCGCATCGGTGAGATGTCCGAACTCGACCGCCACGGCGTACCCGACCACACCCGCCGCCTCGTCGCCGCCTGCAAGCTCCTCGACCCGCTCTACCCGGACCGGCGGCTCTGGGCCTGGGCGCACATGCTCGGCTTCCGCGGCCACTTCTCCTCGAAGTCCCGCCGCTACTCGACCACCCTTGGCGCCCTACGTCAGGCGCGCGCCGATTACCGCGCCGCGCAGGAACACGCCGCCCTCGGCCTGGACGACGCCGAGCCGGACACCGTGCTCGTCCTCGCCGACTGGCAGTACGCCGGCCACGGCCACACCCCAGGCGAATCCGCACTCGCGGCCACGATCGCCCGGGACCTCCAGCTCAACCGGCTGACAGCCCGCGAAGTCTTGGCCGCGTTGCCCGTCGACGAGATGGAGGGATGACCGTGGATCGACTGCTCACCGTGGACCAGGTCGCCGAATGCCTCGGCACGGGTGTCCGCTTCCCCCGTCGCCTCATCGAGGAACGCCGGATCACCTTCGTGAAGGTCGGCCGTCACGTCCGTATCCCCGAGAGCGCCGTAGAGGCGTACGTGGACGCCAACACCGTGGAACCGGTCGCCCTGCGGCCCTCTGGATTCAGGAGGGCGGCCTGATGCCCGGCAAGCGCAAGTCCCGCCGCAACTTCGGGCGGATCCGTAAGTTGTCGTCCGGCAGGTTCCAAGCTCGGTACCCCGGTCCTGACGGTGTGCTGCGTCCTGCCGACCGGACGTTTGCCACGTCGACCGACGCCGACCGCTGGCTCATGCGGAAGCGCATCGAGATCGAAGAGGGGCGCTGGCTCGACCCGGCGGAGGGGCAGACGACCGTACGGGAATGGGGTGCCCGGTGGCTCGCCGCTGTCTCGCCGCAGCTCAAGCACAAGACTCAGGCGTCGTACCGGTCCCTGATCAACTCGCTGATCGACCCGGCGCTCGGAGATCGTGAGCTGGCCGGTCTCCGGCCGATCACCATCGCCGAATGGGTCGGGGGAATGAGAACCAGGGGCCTGAGCGCATCGCGGATCAGGCAGGCGTACCGCGTGCTCTCGCAGATCATGCGGTCGGCCGTCGACAACGACATGATCCCGCAGACGCCGTGCAGGGGTGTGAAGCTGCCCCGGATGCCGCAGACCGAGCCGCACATCCTCACGCCGCTGGAAGCCTCCCGGATCGTGCGGAACGCTGCCAAGCCGCATGACCTGCTGATCGCTCTCCTGGCGTACGCGGGCCTGCGGGTCGGTGAAGCGTTCGCCCTCCGGCGTGCGGACATCGATGTGCCCGGCGGCCTCGTCCTGGTCGACGAGAACCTGGCCGAAGCGAACGGCGCCCTCGTCTTCGACACCCCCAAGTCGCATCAGAAGCGGCTTCTCCGGGTGGGCCCGGCCCTCGCGAAACGGCTGGGAAAGTACCTGGAGGAACTGCCCGGCGGGGAGGACGCACTCCTGTTCACCACGCCCGCGGGAAAGCCGCTGCGCTACAACCAGTGGCGCAAGGCGTACTTCGACCCTGCGGTGTCGGCGGCCGGGCTGACCGATGTCACCCCGCACGATCTCCGGGCCTCGCACGGCACGTGGGTCGCCGACCGGTACGGCGTGATGACCGCCGCTCACCGGCTCGGCCACTCGAACGCCAGCGTCACCACTCGCCACTACGCCCGGCCGGTCGCCGGCCGCGATGACCAGGTGGCCGAAGCTGCTGACGCGTGGCTCGGAGGGCAAGAAGGGGATGACTCTCCTGAGGCGGACAAGGCTCGCTGAAACGCCTGCCCTTGTTGGCGCCCCTGGCCAGGAACATGGTCAGGGGCGTCGCGTTGTGTGGCACCCGATCCCGGAGTTAGGGCACGCGTGGCCATGTCCAATTCCCGTCTATGCGGTGTGCATGCGCGCCGCTACTCTGCGTGTTCATGGGGAAAGTAGTGCGTCTGTACTGGGGATACATGGTGGCTGCTGCCTTGGTCGTTGCTTGGAGCCAGCAATGGGCCTTGCCGGTGGTCGTTGCTCTGTCAGTCGGAGTCTCGGCCTACGCCGCATTTCAGGTCCCGGTCTGGTGCGGAGCCGTCAACCGGGATGGCCGGACCTACTGTCGCAACAACGCGTATGGCGTGCTGATGGGCTGCTCCAAGCGACAGCACAGGTGGCAGAAGATCAAAATGATCGTTCTGCGCAGCAAGGTCGGAAACGCCAGCCGGTCCGTGTTCCCCACGGCCAAAGAGAAGTTCAACGGCGCTCTCGCCGTGGGAGGCCTGCTGTCGGCTGTCGCCGCAGTGATCGTTCCCGTTGTGACTGGTGGTTGAGCGGGCACGGTCGTCGCCTAGGGCACGTAGCGGGCACGACGACGATGGCGACGGCTCCGCCGGGGTGCCCGCACGCGTCTGACCTGCTGCGCAGCGGTCGGCGGTCATGATCGCCGAAAGATCTTGAAAACCGTCGTGGCGCGAGTCACCGTGGGTTCAAATCCCGCACCCACCGCTTGAGCGAACGGCCCCTGACCAGGTGAGACGGTCGGGGGCCGTTGTGCTGTGCGCTGTTGCCGGGGGTTTGGTGCGGGGCGGTCATGGGTGGTGGCCCGTCAGGTGGGCTGCCGAGGTGAGGGTGGCGCGGGCCTCGTGTTCGGGGAGGCCGGTGGTGCGGGCCGCGTCCAGGAGGGCGGCGTGCAGGGCCGGGCCGATGCCGTTCTCGTAGGCGCGGCAGGCTGCCCAGAACAGGCGGGTGTTGCGCTGGCCCTCGCGGGCACCGAGGACGAATTGGATGAGGCCGTGGCCGTGTCGTTCGGTGTCCGGGGGGAGGGGGCGGCGGGGCGTGCGGGGCGGGGGGAGGAGCAGGCGCAGGAGCGGCGGCGGGCAGGGCGCCGGGGGCAGGTGGGCGGTGCCCGGGGCGGTGGCGTACGTGCCGTGGTCGGTGCGGGAGCCCGGGCCGACCAGGTAGCCGCCGGCGCCGCGGATGTCGATGCCGGGGGCGAGGCGCCCGGCGGAGTTGGGGACGACGACGTCCGGCGGACCGCTCAGCCACAGGTGCCGGCCTCCGCTGGGGGTCAGGACGACGACCGTCGCGGGGAGGACGAAGCGGTGGCGCCGGGCCAGGGCGCGCAGGGCCGCCGCCGAGTCCGTCCCGGTCTTGGTGTCGAGGTCGACGCCGATCAGACGGTACGGAGGCAGACCGCAGGCGATGCCGTAGCCGGTGGCCCGGGGAGCCGCGGCGAACAGCTCGCGAATGCGGACGGGGTCGGTGGAGGCGTCGTACACCCCGTGGCCGAAGCGGCCGCACGCGCCGTGGCAGGGCGGGCGGGCCGGGGCGGGGTCCTCGCGGTGCGGGGAGCGCAGGGCCGGGAGCTTCGTCCGGGACAGGGGGATGACGGCCAGGCCGCGCTCGGCGGCTGACAGGGCGTGGGCGAGGGCCAGTGTCGTGGCCTGCCGGTCGGTGGTGGCCATGGATCTATATTCGTACGAGCGTTCTAGTGAGGGAAGGGGGCGGAAGTGTGGCGTGCTGGGGGCGCGCGTTTCGGCCGGTTTCCGCCGGGCGCTTGCCGGAACGCTTCACCTCTTGCCGCGCTTGAGCCGGCGGGGGGCGCTCTCGTGCCGGTCGGGGCGTCGGGGGCGGCAAAGGTGGTGAAAGGGGTTTATCGACTTGTCCTCACGCTTGCGTGCGAATCGGTCCTACCGGGGTGGTCCGCCGGGGTTCCGTGGGCAACTCTGATCTTGCGACGTCGTGGGAAACCGCTGGGGCGGTCGGCCGACTCCCCTGGTGAAAGCCGTAGTTCAGGTAGCTTCACGCAGCTTCACGCAGCTTCACGTACTTCCGGCAGGCAGCCGGTGCGTACCTCTTACTGGAGGAGCAATATGGCAAGCATCCGTACCGCCCGCGTTCTCGCCGCCGTCACCGCCGTCCCGCTCGCGGCAGCGCTCTTCACCGGCATCGCGGCGGCGGACACCGGCGCCCTGGCAGGCGCCGGATCGAACGCGGGTGTCGCCGGTATCGTCGGCAGCGGAGTCGGCCACAACAACAGCGGCAACTCGTCCACCACGGGGCAGCAGGCGGTCGGTTCCGGCGCCTCGAACCAGAGCAACACCGCCCAGGTCAACGGCTCCGCGTTCACGGCCATCCAGCAGGGCAACAGCAACGTCGCCGTCCACTTCACCCACCTCTGGTGAGCCGGGGCGGGCCGGCGCGCACATTGGGGAGCCGCCGGCCCTGAGGTCCTGTGGGTGTGCTTGTGGGGATGCAACACACATCTGCGCGGCGGTGCCTCGGCACCGCCGCGCAGGCGTTCGCGCAGGCGAAAGGGGATGAGCGAAGGCGGTCGCAGGCACCGGCTGTCTCGCCTGCCCCACCGGATCACCGGCGCCACCCGACCCGCGCGCCACGCGATCCGTACCACCCAGGGGTGAACCCGCACCCCGCTCCCCCTCCCCGTCCACCTTCAGGAGGTGCGGTCAACCCCACCTCTACAACCTGAGGCGGACCCCGCTTCGGGACCTGCGGCCGATCCGCCGACGGGGTGAGCGCTCCTAGCGTGGAGGGCATGACCACTCCCGTCTGCACCAGCGCGTCGACAGCCGCCGTCCCGGCAACCCACAGCCTGGCGTATCCGTCGTTCGCCTCGTACGTGCGGGCCCGCCAGCCGGTGCTGCTGCGCACCGCGCGGTCGCTGACCGCGAACCCGTGCGACGCGGAGGACCTGCTCCAGACCGCGCTCACCAAGACGTACGTCGCCTGGGAGCGGATCGAGGACCACAGGGCGCTCGACGGGTACGTCCGCCGTGCGCTGCTGAACACCCGTACGTCGCAGTGGCGCAAGCGCAAGGTCGACGAGTTCTCCTGCGACGAGCTGCCCGAACCGGAGCCGGTGGCCGGCGCGGTCGACCCGGCCGAGCAGCAGGCGCTGCGCGACGCCATGTGGCGGGCGATCACGAAGCTGCCCGCCCGTCAGCGGGCGATGGTCGTCCTCAGGTATTACGAGGACCTCTCCGAGGTGCAGACGGCCGAGGTGCTCGGCGTGTCCGTGGGCACCGTGAAGTCGGCGGTCTCGCGTGCGCTCGGCAAGCTCCGTGAGGACCCCGACCTCGGGCGCGTGCGCTGACCGTCCGCCGCGGCCGCCCACGCTCGCCGTCCGCCACGGCCACCTGCGATCCACCGTTCGCCGCGCCCACTTGTGAGGGGCCGTACCCGCGACCACCTGCGATCGGCCGTACACCGAGGCGCCCCGCGCCTCCCCGCACACCGATGTGCCCCGCGCCTACCCAGCGCCCCTCCGTCCTCCCCCTCCACGCGGACGCCCAGCTGATCGATCACCCGGCCTAGTGACATACCGCGCGGTATGTGCGCAGAATCGGCGCACACCCTACTGCCGCGTAGGTCATGCCGCTCCGGGAGGACGCCGTGCTGAGCACCATGCAGGACGTACCGCTGACCGTCACCCGCATCCTCGAACACGGGACGCTGGTGCACGGACGGTCCCAGATCACCACCTGGACCGGGGAGGGCGAACCGCGGCGCCGCAGCTTCGCCGAGGCGGGCGCCCGCGCGGTACGGCTGGCGAACGCCCTGCGCGACGAGCTCGGCGTCCGCGAGGACGATCGCGTCGGAACGCTCATGTGGAACAACTGCGAGCACGTCGAGGCGTACCTCGCCGTCCCCGCCATGGGCGCCGTGCTGCACACGCTCAACCTGCGCCTGCCGGCCGAGCAGCTGACCTGGATCGTCAACCACGCCGCCGACCGCGTGATCATCGTCAACGGCTCCCTCGTGCCGCTGCTCGCCCCCCTGTTGCCGCACCTGGCGACGGTCGAGCACGTCGTCGTCTCGGGCCCCGGGGACCGCACCCCGCTCGACGGCGGGTCCGTGCGGGTGCACGAGTACGAAGAGCTGATCAGCGACAAGCCGGTGACATACGACTGGCCGGAGCTGGACGAGCGCCGGGCCGCCGCCCTGTGCTACACCTCCGGCACCACGGGCGACCCCAAGGGCGTGGTCTACAGCCACCGTTCGATCTACCTGCACTCCATGCAGGTCAACATGGCGCAGTCCATGGGCCTGACCGACCAGGACACCTCGCTCGTCGTCGTCCCCCAGTTCCACGTCAACGCCTGGGGCCTGCCGCACGCCACCTTCATGACCGGCGTCAACATGCTGATGCCCGACCGCTTCCTGCAGCCCGCCCCGCTCGCCGAGATGATCGAGCGCGAGCGGCCGACGCACGCCGCCGCCGTTCCCACCATCTGGCAGGGCCTGCTCGGGGAGCTGACCGCACGCCCCCGCGACGTCTCCTCCCTCACCCAGGTCACCATCGGCGGCTCGGCGTGCCCGCCCTCCCTCATGGAGGCCTTCGACCGGCTCGGCATGCGGGTCTGCCATGCCTGGGGCATGACGGAGACGTCCCCGCTGGGCACGGTGGCCCGTCCTCCGGCGTATACGACCGGCACGGACGAAGAGTTCGCCTACCGCCTCACCCAGGGCCGCTTCCCGGCCGGCGTCGAGGCGCGCCTGACCGGCCCCGGCGGCGAACGCCTCCCCTGGGACGGCGAGTCGGCGGGCGAGCTGGAGGTGCGCGGCCCGTGGATCGCCGGCGCCTACTACAACGGTCCCGACGCCGAACCCCTGCGCCCCGCCGACAAGTTCAGCCAGGACGGCTGGCTGAAGACCGGGGACGTCGGCACCATCAGTCCGGACGGCTTCCTCACCCTCACCGACCGCGCCAAGGACGTCATCAAGTCCGGCGGCGAGTGGATCTCCTCGGTCGACCTGGAGAACGCCCTGATGGCCCACCCGGACGTGGCCGAGGCCGCCGTCGTCGCCGTCCCCGACGACAAGTGGGGCGAGCGCCCGCTGGCCACGGTCGTCCTCAAGGAGGGCGCCGCCGCCGACTTCGAGACGTTGCGCGCCTTCCTCTCCGAGGAGGGGAAGATCGCCAAGTGGCAGCTCCCGGAGCGCTGGACGCTCGTCACCGCGGTGCCGAAGACCAGCGTGGGGAAGTTCGACAAGAAGGTGCTGCGCAGGCAGTACGCCGCCGGGGAGCTGGATGTGACGAGTCTCTGAGGACGAGGACGAGGACGAGGGCGTGCGCGAGGACGTGGGCGCGGTCGCGGGCGCGGGGGCGCCGGGGAGTGGCGGCCTGCGGCGGTGACGGGTGGCTCGCGGTGGCGGGGCGGTGCCTCATCGCCGTACGGCCGTCGTGACCCAGCCCACCACGAGCCAGAGCGCGGCCACCGCGCACACTCCGGACCAGCCCCAGTGGGCGAAGGCGGGGGCCGCCACGGACGAGGCCAGCGCGGCGCCGGCGAAGCCCGAGACGACGTAGGCCGTGTTGGCGGTCGCCGGGCTGGACGTGGTGGTCAGCGCCAGGGTCTGGTTGGCGACGTGGGAGGCGACCAGGGCCGCGTGGATCGCGACCGCGGCCACGAACAGCGCCACGATGGTGTGCCCGCCCAGCCAGAACAGCGGCACGGACACGGCGGCCAGGATGTAGGCGGACCGTACGACCTTGCCTGCGCCGAACCGGTCGACCAGGCCGCCCGCGAGCGGCGCCACCGCGCTCGCCGCCAGCCCGAAGAGGCCGAAGAGCCCGGCGGTCGCGATCGACAGGCCGTACGACGGGCCGGTGAGCAGCAGCGCGAGCGAGGTCCACAGGGCGCTCCAGGCGCCGAACATGCCCGCCTGCCGCACGCTCGCGCGCCACAGGCCGGGCGAGCGGCGGACGAGTCCGGGCAGGGCGGTGATGCCGGACAGCAGCGGGCCGGAGCCACGGCGGCCCTCCGGCGGCAGGGCGAGGGCCGTCGCCAGACCGAGCGCCAGGGTCAGCGCGGACGCGCCGACGAACACCCATCGCCAGCCGAACGCCTGTCCGGCCAGCGCGCCGACGACGCGCGCGGCGACGATGCCGGTGAACAGGCCCGCGATCACGGCGGCGACGTGCCGCGCGCGGCGTTCGGCGGGGGCGCGTTCGACGACCAGCGGGACGAGCAGTTGCGGCACCACGGTCGCGGCGGACGCGACGAAGACGGCGGCGGCGAGCGCGCCGGTGCCGGGGGCGACCGCCGCGACGAGCAGTGCGGCCGTCGTCGCCACGGACAGGACGGCCACCAGCGGGCGCCGGTTGACCCGGTCGCCGAGCGGGGCGAAGAAGAGCAACCCGGCCGCGTACCCGAACTGGGCCACGGAGGCGATCCAGGCCACCCCAGAGGGCGCCGCTCCGAAGTCGCGGGCTATGAGGGGGAGCAGCGGGGCGGCGAGGTAGATGTTGCCCGCGGTGATCGCGGTGCACAGGGCGATGAGGGCCAGGAAGGCGTTGGGGCCGAGGCCGCGCCGGGGCGCGGGAGCGGGGCCGGGGAGAGGGGTGGCGGGGGCCGGAGCCGAGGCCGGGCCGGTCGCGGTGGGAGCGGTCGCGGCGGGATCGGTCGTGATGGGATCGGTCGTGATGGTGGCCGTGGTGGGGGCGGCCGTGGTGGGGGTCGGGGACGTTGGCATGGTGCGGGACCTCCGGGGCGGGACATGTCTGCAACCAACTGGTTGGTTGGACCGTGTAGCAGTCTGAACCGGTGATTGATTCCTGTCAACCAAACAGTTGGTTGCCAGCGGGGTACGCTTGCCCCATGGCAGTCAGGGACCCCGAGGCCACCAAGGCCCGCATCTTCGAGGCGGCAGTCGCCGAGTTCGCCCGGCACGGCATCGCGGGAGCCCGCATCGACCGCATCGCCGCCCAGGCCAAGGCCAACAAGCAGCTGATCTACGCCTACTTCGGCAACAAGGCGCAGCTGTTCTCCCACGTCCTCGGCCGCTGCATGGTCGACCTCGCGGCGGCCGTGCCGGTCGACGCGGACGACATAGAGGGCTACATCGACCGGCTGCTCGACTACCACGCCGCCCATCCCGAGATCCTGCGCCTGCTGTTCTGGGAGGGCATCGAGTACGGCGCCGCCGAACTGCCCGACGAGGCGGAGCGCCAGGACCACTACGGCCGCAAGGTCGCCGCGATCAAGGACGGTCAGGAACGGGGTGTCATCAGCGACGTGATCCCCGCACCGGACCTGATGTTCCTGCTGGTCGCACTGGCCGACTGGGCCGTCGTCGTCCCGCAGATCAAGCGGATCATGGTCGGGGCCGACGACCTCGCGGAGGAACGGCTGCGGGCCTCGGTCAAGGAGGCGGCCCGCAGACTCGTCGCGAAGTGACCGTCCGGGCGGGGCCGTCCGACCCCCCCGGAAACGTCAGTTGGTGCCGATCCGGGCCAGCAGGTCGACGATCCGGGTCTGCACCTCGGTGCTGGTGGAGCGTTCCGCGAGGAACAGCACCGTCTCCCCGGAGGCCAGCCGCGGCAGGTCCGCCTGGTCGACGGCGGCCGTGTAGACGACCAGCGGGGTGCGGTTGAGCTGCCCGTTCGCCCGCAACCAGTCGAGGATCCCGGCCCGGCGGCGGTGCACCTGCATCAGGTCCATCACCACCAGGTTCGGCCGGAACTGCCCCGCCAGCGTGACCGCGTCGGTGTCGCTCGCGGCCCGCGCCACCTGCATCCCGCGCCGTTCCAGCGTCGCGGTCAGCGCCAGCGCGATCTCCGCGTGCTCCTCGATCAGCAGGACGCGCGGCGGGTGCTGCTCGCTGTCGCGCGGCGCGAGCGCCTTCAGCAGAACCGCCGGGTCCGCACCGTACGCCGCCTCCCGGGTCGCCTGCCCGAGCCCGGCCGTGACCAGCACCGGAACCTCCGCGGCGACCGCCGCCTGACGCAGCGACTGCAACGCGGTGCGTGTGATCGGGCCGGTCAGCGGGTCGACGAACAGCGCGGCGGGGAAGGCCGCGATCTGCGCGGCGACCTCCTCGCGCGAGTGCACGATGACGGGACGGTAGCCGCGGTCGTTGAGCGCCTGCTGCGTGGTGACGTCCGGGGCCGGCCAGACGAGCAGCCGGCGCGGGTTGTCCAGCGGCTCCGGCGGCAGTTCGTCGTCCATCGGCTGCGGTCGCGGGGTGTCCGCCACCTCGACGGCACCGCCCGGCCCGTCCAGCGGTTCGGGGCCCTCGGCGGCGTTCTCGTCCGGTGCGCCTATGGCGTACGACCGTCCGGCGCCCTCGGACGGCTGCGCGAGCCGCGGCTGCCCCGCCAGGGGAGGCTGAGATGGCTGAGCCGCCGCGCCGGGGGCCGCGGGCGCCCCGGGAGGAGCGGCGGGTGCGGCGGGTGCTGCGGGGGACGGCTGGAAGGCGGGTCGTTCGGCTGCCGGCGGGTGCGGGCGGGCCGTCTGCTCGGGGTGCTGCTGCTCCGGGCGCGTCGCGGCCGGGTCCGGTGGCGTGCCGAGCTTGCGCCGACGTCCGGAACCACTGGCCGCGTGCGGTGGCGGGGTGGCCGACGGCTGCTGCACCTGGGCGGCCTGACGGCTGAAGGGCACGCCCTGACCGAGCGTCCGTACGCTGATCGACCGGCCCTGCGTCGAGTGCGGATCGGCCGGTGCGGCGGACTCGGCGGGCAGCGGCTGGGCCGCACGCGGGACGGCCCCGGCAGCGGGCCGTCCGGCCGCGGGCCCGGCGCCCGGCACCGGCGGCCGGCCGGCGGGCTGTTCGGGCGGCAGCGGGGTTCCGGCGGCCGGAGTGCCGACGGCCGGTGTTCCAGTGGCCGGTGTTCCAGGGGCCGGGAGGCCGGGTGCCGCGGGCGTGCCGTGCGCGGGCGTACCGGCGGCGGAGCCGGGAGCCGGGTTCGGGGCGACGGGAACACCGCTCACTGCCGCGGGCGGTACGGAGCCCAGGGCGCCGTTCGGCGGCGGCACGGGAACGCCCGCGCCGAGGGCGGGAGTGGACGCGGCCGGGGCCGCGGGGGTTGCCGGGGCCTGGGGAGCCTCGGGTGCCTCCGGGGCCTGGGACGGCTCGGCGACCGCCCGCCGCCGTCGGCCGGTCGGTGCACTCGCGCGATGCGGCTGCGGCGGGGTGTGGTCCTCGGCCTGGTCGCGGCCCACGGCGTCGTGGCGGCCCTCGTCCGGACCGGGAACGGCACCGGCAGGCGCGCCCTGGCCGGGAATCCGTGCCTGTGCCTGTGTCTGTGTCTGTGCCTGCTGCTGCGGCACGGGCGGGCCGTCGGTAGCGGCGGCCGGCCGGTCCGCGTCGGCGGGCGGCAGCGCGAAGACCGTACGAGGAGCCGCTTCCTGCGCCGCGGCACGCTCGTTCGCCGCCGCCAGCGCACGCCGACGACGACCGGTCGGCTGCACGGCACCGTCACCGGCATCCGTGGCGGCGGAAGCAGAAGAAACAGAAGCGGGGGCGGGAAGTGCCGCGGGGCTCGCGGGGGTCGGCGCACTCGCGTCCTGCGCCTGCCCCGGCATGGCACCGGGCGCGGGCGCGGGCAGCGCAGGAGCCGGCGCGGGGGGCTCTCCGGGCTCGTGCCGGACCTGTCGTGCGCCGGGCGCGGGCACGGGTACGCCCTGCGGCGGCACCGTACCGCCCAGGCCGGACCCCGAAGCGGCCGTGCCCGCCGCGTGCTCGGCCGCCGTCACCACGGCGCCCTCCGCCACATCCAGGTCCTCGGCGGGCCGTCCGCGGCGCCGGCCCGTACCGCCGGAGGCATCCGTGGCCGTGGACTGGGTCGGTTCCGGTTCCGGTGCGGGCTGCGGCGCCTCGACCGCACGCCTGCGGCGGCGTCCGGTCGGTGTCACCCCGGCGCCGGAGGTCGCGGAGGAGTCTCCTTCGCCGTCACCGTCCAGGAACGCGTCCGTGGAGGACCGGCGGGCGCGGCGCCGTCCGCCGCCCGTGGCCTGCGCGGGCAGGGCGACCTCGGCCACGCCAGAAGCCGTGCCACCGCGGGGACCCGGCTGCGCACCCGCGCCCGGTTCGGCCCCCGGGCCCGCGAGGGCGGCCGGTCCGGCCGGGCCCGGAGCAGCGGGGCCGGCAGGACCCAGGGCGGCCGTGTGCGGGGCGGCCGGTTGCAGAGCGCCGGGCAGGCCCGCTGCCATGGCACCCGCCCCGCCCCCGAGGGGCACCTCCAGGACGTACGCGGTGCCGCTCGTCCCCGGAACCTGGTGCGTCTGCAGCACGCCTCCGTGGGCGCGGACGATGCCGCGCACGATGGGCTCGTGCACCGGGTCTCCCCCGGCGTACGGGCCCCGCACCTCGATCCGTACGACCTCGCCGCGCTGGGCCGCCGCGACCACCACGGTGTTGTCCATGTAACCGGTCGTCGAGACGGGCGCGTTGCCGGTCGCGTCCACGCCCGCGACGTCCGCGACGAGGTGCGCGAGCGCGGTGGCCAGTCGCCGCGGGTCGACCTCGGCCTCGATGGGCGGCGCGTGCACGGCGAACTGCAGCCGGCCGGGCCCGACCAGTTCCACGGCCCCGTCGACACCGGCGGCGACGACGGCGTCGAGCATCACCTTCGTCCGGGTGATCTCCTCGCTGCCGATGTCGAGGCGCTGGTAGCCGAGGACGTTGTCGATGAGGGTGGTGATCCGCGAGTAGCCGGCGGAGAGGTGGTGCAGGACCTGGTTGGCCTCGGGCCACAGCTGCCCGGCGTCGTCGGCGGCGAGGGCCGCCAGCTCGCGGCGCAGTTCGTCGAGGGGGCCGCGCAGGGAGCCGCCCAGCAGGGTCAGCAACTGCTCGTGGCGGGCGGCGAGGGCCTCGTGGCGGTCCTTCTCGCGCTCGCCCAGGGCGGCGTACCGGTCCTCGCCCGCGGCCAGTTCTTCCGCGTGCCGCTCGGTCAGCTCCTCGATCTCGGCGGCGTGCTGCCGGCGCAGCGCGTCGAGTGCGGCGGCGTGCTCCTCGGTGAGCCGCTCCCGCTCCTGCGCGTACCGCTGCTCGGCGGCGGCCCTCTCCTCGACGAGCGCGTCGTAGGGGCGCCGGTCGGTGAAGGTCATCACGGCGCCGACGAGCTGGTCGCCGTCGCGCACGGGCGCCGTGGTCAGGTCGACGGGCACCTTGGCGCCCGCCTTGGACCACAGCACCTGGCCGCGCACCCGGTGCTTGCGCCCGGAGCGCAGGGTGTCGGCGAGCGGGGACTCCTCGTACGGGAACGGCGAGCCGTCGGTGCGCGAGTGCAGCACGAGGGTGTGCAGTTCCCGGCCGCCGAGTTCGCCGGCCCGGTAGCCGAGGATCTGGGCGGCGGCCGGGTTGACGAGCACGATCCGCCCGTCGGTGTCGGTACCGACGACGCCCTCGGCCGCGGCCCGCAGGATCATCTCGGTCTGCCGCTGCGAACGGGCCAGTTCGGCCTCGGTGTCGACGGTGCCCGCCAGGTCGCGGACGACCAGCATCAGCAGCTCGTCGCCGGTGTAGCCGGAGGCGTCGTAGGCGTGCTGGCCGTTCTGCAGATTCGCGCTCGTGACCTCGACGGGGAACTCGCTCCCGTCGGTGCGCCGCGCGATCATCCGGGTCGGCTTGGTCCGCGCGCGCGGGTCGATGTGGTCGGGGCGGCGCATGGAGCCGGGGATGAGCTTGGAGTCGAAGTGCGGCAGCAGATCGAGCAGCCCGCGCCCCACCAGTGCGGTCCCCGGGGTCTCGAAGGCCTCCAGGGCGATGGTGTTGGCGTTGACGACGGTGCCGTTGGCGTTGACCAGCAGCAACGCGTCGGGCAGCGCGTCGAGTATGGCAGCGAGGCGAGCAGCGCCTCGGGATGGCCTGCTGCTCACGAGACGCTTCCTCCCTGTTACCGCACCTTGCCCACCGCGGGGGCCATCTTGCCAACCGGCCCGCGGAGTGTCACGCGAGCGAGTCTATGCGCTGAGGTTGCGCGCGCGACGCCGGATGCGAGGGAGGTCGCACGGGGAAGTGACGTCGAACCTGTGACCGTACGGTTCCGCTTCGCACGGCCTCCGCAGGTCCTTCACGGACCACGGAACTCCCTTTACGACCTCTTGCAACCTCTTGCGACCTCTTGCGACCTCGACCTCTTGAGGCCCGGCTCCCCGGGGCCTCCGGAAGACCCGAGGGCTTCCGCACCCCCGCCTCACCCGGTTCCGGGCCCTGGGGCCTCCGAACCGGCGGACCCGCGCCTTTGCTCAGGACCCGAGATCGGGCAGCACCGGTACGAGCCGGTTCCAGCGATCGATCTCGCAGCCGTCGCGCCGGTCGTACGCCGCGTCCACCGGGCGTCCCGCCCAGGTCCCGGTGACGCGGGCGGTGGCCGGACCGCCGTACTGCAGGGTGCAGGCGCTGTCGTCCGGCACCGGAGCGAAGGTGTCCCGGCCCCAGCGCGTGGTCCGGTCGAGCACCCGGCAGGCGCCCCGCGCGTCCGGGTGGCTGCCGCCGCGGGGATGGCAGTACAGCTCGTACGTCCCGTCCCGGCCGCCACCCGCGTGGCGCACGGTGACGGTGAGGTGATCGCCGGCCCGGTCCTCGTCGCGGACGGGCGGAGGCGCACCGGCGGAGGCGGCGGCGGGCACGGCGGACAGGGCCACGAAGGCGACGGCGGCCGTGGCGGCGGCGAAGGAGGCCGAGCCGCCGAGGAGGAACCGTCGCGGGGAGCGCTGTCGGAAGCGCCCCGGGGAAGAAGAGCTGACCTGCACCATGCCCGGACTAACGCGCCACCCGCCGGGACGTTGCGCCCCGGCCGCCTCGCGCACCCAGGCCGCCTCGCGCACCCAGGCTGCTTCGCGCAGCGCGGCTGCTTCGCGAACTCCGGTCGCGGCGACGCCACGGCAAGGACTTTGCCCTGGGCCCCGCCTCCCTAGTACCGTGGGGGGCGATTGGTGACACCCCGCTCGTCTGTGTCATCATCTGCACGCACCGATCGCGCGCTCGCGTGAGCGGTTGTGCTGGAGGCGTCGCCTAGTCCGGTCTATGGCGCCGCACTGCTAATGCGGTTTGGGCCTTAAAGCCCATCGAGGGTTCAAATCCCTCCGCCTCCGCGCGAGAACACCGAAGCCCCGGTCCCGATGGACCGGGGCTTCGGTGTTGCCGTGCCCCGCCGCGCCCGCCCTCCGTATCCCCCAGGAACGCGTTTTCGCAGGTCACAACGGGTGTGGGGAATGGATTTCACATGACGGCGGCAGTCATGTAATGTTCTTCCTGTCGCCGCGAGCGGGCCGGAAGGGCCGGGAGCGAAGACAGAAAACAGAACAAGCACTCGTAGCTTAACGGATAGAGCATCTGACTACGGATCAGAAGGTTGCAGGTTCGAATCCTGCCGAGTGCACACAGTTCAGAGGCCCCGCCGGTTGATCCGGCGGGGCCTTTGGCTTTTGACCGTGCGGGTGGCGGGAGGACGGGCCGTTGTCAGTGGTGGCTCGTACGCTCGTGAGTGATGGATCGGCTGTGGACGTGCTCGGGGCTGCGGTGGGCGGCGGACGGTCCTGTGCTGGCGTGGAAGGGCGGGCGTTCGAGCGCGCTGCCGTGGGGGAAGCGGGTGGCCTTCGCGGTCGCGGAAGGGGGAGTACGGACCTGCGTGGGGGCGCGGGGACACGCGTGTCCGGCGCGGGCGGCCGTGTCCGGGCGGAGCACGGGGGCGCGGTGCGAGCAGTGTGCGCGGCTGGACCGGGCGTACTCCGTGGCCGCCGACACGATCGCCGACGATCCCCGGCCCTACCGCGTGTACCTGGCGTGGTTCGGACCCGGCATGACCAAGGTCGGGATCACCGCGGTCGAGCGGGGACCGGCGCGGCTGCTCGAACAGGGTGCGATCTGCTTCAGCCGGCTCGGCACCGGGCCGCTGATGGCGGCCCGGCGGACCGAGGAGCTGCTGCGCGCCGCGCTCGGGGTCCCGGACCGGATCCCCTACGCCGCGAAGCGGGCCGTGCGCTCCGCGCTGCCGCCGGACCCGGCCGAGCGGGCCGCCGAGATCGGAGAACTGCACGGGCGGGCCGGCGCGCTCCCCGGCTGGCCCGAGTCGCTGGCGCGGGAGCCGTTCCGGCCGGTGGACCACGTCGGCGTGTTCGGGCTCGGCGGGGAGGTGCCGGGCGCCGTCGCGGAGGTGAGTGAGCTGGTCGCGGGCGGGGTGGTGAGCGGTGCGCTCCTCGCCGCCGCCGGGCCGGACCTGCATCTGGCCACGGGCAGCGGGGTCGTCGTCCTCGACACGCGGCTGATGACCGGCTGGGAGCTTCGTCCGGTCGCGCACGGCGAGGGCGAGGGCACGGCCGGTCGGCTCACGGTGCCGGTGCGGAGCCCGGGGCCGGCCAGGGGAGTACCCGGAGTACAGGACGGCCTGTTCTGAGTCCGGGTGGTGATCGGACGGCCTCCGCCGGACCCGGTGCCAGGGCGGCCCGCCACCCCGGCGCCGGAGCCGGGCGCCGGGGACGGGACCGGGCGCCGGAGCCGGGCGCCGGGGACGGAACCGGGCACCGAGGACGGGACCGGGCGCAGGGGTGGAGGCCGGGGATGGCACCGGGCGCCGGGGGGTGGACGTCCGGCGGCTGCGGGGTGATCGTGGGCGGCATGAGTGATCAGCCACAGCCTGCGTCCCGTACCGCACCGGCTGCGGTCGAGGAGGCGGCCGAAGTGCGGCGGTTCCTGGAGCGGACCGGTCTGCGGGGGCTCGTCGACGTGCACACGCACTTCATGCCCGAGCGGGTGCTGCGCAAGGTCTGGGACTACTTCGACGGGCTCGGCCCGCTCACCGGCGGGCTGGAGTGGCCCATCACCTACCGGGAGGAGGAGCAGCAGCGGATCGCGCGGCTGCGGGAGTTCGGGGTGCGGGCGTTCACCGCCATGCTCTACCCGCACAAGCCCGGCATGGCCGAGTGGCTGAACGGCTGGGCGGTCGGCTTCGCCCGCCGTACGCCCGACTGCCTGCACACCTCGACGCTCTTCCCGGAGGAAGGCGTCCACACCTACGTCGGGGAGGCCGTCGAGGCCGGCGCGCGCGTCTTCAAGGCGCACGTCCAGGTCGGCGCGTACGACCCCGCCGACGAACTCCTCGACCCGGCCTGGGGCCTGCTCGCCGAGGCGGGTGTGCCCGTCGTGATCCACTGCGGGTCGGGGCCCGCGCCCGGCAAGCACACCGGCCCCGGGCCGATCGGCCGGGTGCTCGCCCGGCACCCCCGGCTGCGGCTGGTCGTCGCCCACATGGGCATGCCGGAGTACGAGGACTTCCTCGGCCTCGCCGAGCGGTACGCGCAGGTGCGGCTGGACACGACCATGGCGTTCACCGACTTCAGCGAGCGGTTCGCCCCGTTCCCCCGCCGTGCCCTGCCCCGGCTGGCCGCCCTCGGCGACCGGGTCCTGCTCGGCTCGGACTTCCCCAACATCCCCTATCCCTACGTCGAACAGCTGCATGCGCTGGAGCGGCTCGGCCTCGGCGCCGACTGGCTGCGCGCGGTCTGCCACGACAACGGCGCCCGGCTCTTCGGGCTGGAGTGAGCAGGAGGGGAGGAGGGCAGCGGGCCGGGCAGGCGCCGCCCAGACGGTTCCTGAGAGGCGCCTGTGGGTTTCTCAGGGAAAACACAGATGCGTGAAAGTGTGTTCTCAGAGGGTGCCGACAAGGTGGCCGTCATGACCACGACTTCGCCCCAGGGGCGCACCGAACTGCTGAGGCCGGACGGTAGCCCCGTCCGGGTGCTGGTGGTGGACGACGAGCTGTCGATCACCGAGCTGCTGTCCATGGCCCTGCGCTACGAGGGCTGGCAGATCCGCAGCGCGGGGGACGGGGTCGGTGCCCTGCAGACCGCGCGCGAGTTCCGGCCGGACGCCGTCGTGCTCGACATGATGCTGCCCGACATGGACGGTCTCACCGTCCTGGGGCGGCTGCGCCGCGACCTGCCCGACGTCCCCGTCCTCTTCCTGACCGCCAAGGACGCCGTCGAGGACCGGATCGCCGGGCTGACGGCCGGCGGGGACGACTATGTGACCAAGCCGTTCAGCCTGGAGGAGGTCGTCGCGCGGCTGCGCGGGCTGATCCGGCGTTCGGGCGCCACCGACCGGCGCTCCGACTCCGTCCTCGTCGTCGGCGACCTCACCCTCGACGAGGACAGCCACGAGGTCGCGCGCGGCGGGGACAACATCCACCTCACCGCCACCGAGTTCGAGCTGCTGCGCTTCCTCATGCGCAACCCGCGGCGCGTGCTGAGCAAGGCGCAGATCCTGGACCGCGTCTGGTCGTACGACTTCGGCGGTCAGGCCAACGTCGTCGAGCTGTACATCTCCTACCTGCGCCGCAAGATCGACGCGGGCCGCGAGCCGATGATCCACACCCGGCGCGGCGCGGGGTACCTGATCAAGCCCGCGGTGTCGTGAACGGACGGCGGCGGCCGCGTACGCCGGGGCGGGGGCGCGAGCCGCGCACCCTGCGGACGCGGCTCGTCGTCGCGTCCGTCGTCCTGATCGCCGTGGTCTGCGCGGTGATCGCGACGGTGACGACGCTGGCGCTGCGCTCGCACCTGTACGAGCAGCTCGACGACCAGTTGAACGAGGTCTCCGCGCGGGCCTCCGGCGTGTTCCGGCCGCCGGGCCAGGGGGGCAAGGCGTGGATCCCCGACCAGCAGGGCCACGTGCCGGACCCCAAGGACATCCGTCTCGCCGACTTCGTCACCAAGGGCCCGCAGCCGGGCGGCACCGTCGTCGCGAGGACCGAGAACGGCACCATCACCGAGGGCGTGGTCGGCGAGAAGACCAAGGACGACGCCGGAATCCCGCAGGTGAACGCCAAGTCCCTCACGACGGCCCAGCGCGAGGCGCTCGGCTCCGTCTCCCAGGACCAGGACCAGGACCAGAACAAGCAGACCGTCGACCTCCCCGGCCTGGGCGGCTACCGCGTCGTCCACGCCACCGGCCCCAACGGCTCCTTCTACGTGGCCATACCGACCGGGGAAGTCGACAACACCGTCAACACCCTCGTGCTCGTGGAGATCAGCGTCACCGTCGCCGGTCTCGTCGCGGCCTCGCTGGCCGGTGCCGCCATCGTCGGCGTCGCCCTGCGCCCGCTGCGCCGGGTCGCCGCCACGGCCACCCGGGTCTCCGAACTCCCCCTGCACGCGGGCGAGGTCAACCTCAGCGAACGCGTCCCGGCGCCGGAGACGGATCCGCGCACCGAGGTGGGCCAGGTCGGCCTGGCGCTCAACCGCATGCTCGACCACATCCACGGCGCGCTGCACGCCCGGCAGCAGAGCGAGACGCGGGTACGGCAGTTCGTCGCGGACGCCAGTCACGAACTGCGCACGCCGCTCGCCTCGATCCGCGGGTACGCCGAACTCACCCGGCGGGGCGGCGAGCGGATCGGCCCGGACACCCGGCACGCCCTGGGCCGTATCGAGTCCGAGGCCGACCGGATGACGCTGCTGGTGGAGGACCTGCTGCTGCTCGCCCGGCTGGACGCGGGCCGCCCGCTGCGGTTCGAGCAGACCGACCTCCTGCCGCTGGTCGTGGACACCGTCAGCGACGCGCGGGCGGCCGGCCCGGACCACATCTGGCGGCTCGACCTGGCCGACGGTCCGGCCGTGGTGTCGGCGGACGCGGCCCGGCTCCAGCAGGTCCTGGTCAACCTGCTGGCCAACGCCCGTACGCACACACCGCCCGGCACGACGGTGACCGCGCGCGTGCGGCGGGGCGGGGCCTGGCTGTGCGTGGACGTCGAGGACGACGGGCCGGGCATCGCGGGGCAGCTGCTGCCGTACGTCTTCGAGCGGTTCGCGCGCGGCGACTCGGCGCGCACGCGCGCGACCGGCTCGACCGGTCTCGGTCTGGCCATCGTGCGGGCCGTGGCCGCCGCGCACGGCGGCACCGTCACCGTGGAGAGCGTGCCGGGACGGACCGCCTTCACGGTGCACCTGCCCGCCCTGCCCGGGCCCGTCCCCCTGCCCGGGCCCGTCCCCCTGCCGGCGGCCGGCTCCCGGCCCCCGACCCCGTCTCCGTCCCAGCCCCTGCCCCTGCCCCGATCCCAGTCGTACTCATAGGCCCGGCACAGCGTCACCACATGGGTGCGACAGGGCAGTTGAGAAGAGTCGCCGCCATGCGAACCGACTCTTCCCCCGGTAACCTCCCGGCTCGGGAGCACCTCCCGGCCATGGATGCCGGTACGCCCGTACTGGACGTGGTGATCCCCGTCTACAACGAGGAGAAGGACCTCCGGCCCTGTGTGCTCCGCCTGCACGAGCACCTCACCCGCACCTTCCCGTACGCCTTCCGCATCACGGTCGCGGACAACGCCTCCACCGACGGCACCCCGCGAATCGCGGCGGAACTGGCCGCGGAGCTGGCCGCGGTCAGCAGCTTCCGGCTGGAACAGAAGGGCCGGGGCCGGGCCCTGCGGACCGTGTGGTCGGCCTCCGAGTCGCCGGTCCTCGCCTACATGGACGTGGACCTCTCGACCGACCTCAACGCGCTGCTGCCGCTGGTGGCGCCGCTGATCTCCGGCCACTCCGACCTGGCGATCGGCTCCCGGCTCGCCCGCAGTTCGCGGGTGGTGCGCGGCGCCAAGCGCGAGTTCATCTCCCGCTCGTACAACCTGATCCTGCGCGGCTCGCTCCAGGCCCGCTTCTCCGACGCGCAGTGCGGTTTCAAGGCGATCCGGCGTGACGTCGCCCAGGTGCTGCTGCCGCTGGTCGAGGACACCGGGTGGTTCTTCGACACCGAGATGCTGGTCGTGGCCGAGCGGGCCGGTCTGCGCATCCACGAGGTGCCCGTCGACTGGGTCGACGACCCGGACTCCACGGTGCACATCGTGCGGACGGCGACCGAGGACCTGAAAGGTGTGTGGCGGGTCGGCAAGGCCCTGGCCACCGGGTCGCTGCCGCTGGACCGGCTCGCCCGCCCCTTCGGGGACGACCCGCGCGAGGGGGACCTGCCGGACGTGCCCGGGGGGCTGGCCCGGCAACTGGTCGGGTTCTGCGTCGTCGGCGTCCTGTCCACGCTCTTCTACCTGGTGCTCTACAGCCTCTTCCGGCAGTTCTCCGGATCCCAGATCGCCAACGCGCTCGCCCTGCTGGTGTCGGCGGTCGCCAACACCGCGGCCAACCGGCGGCTGACCTTCGGGGTGCGCGGGCCGGGCGGTGCGGTGCGGCACCAGGCGCAGGGCCTGGTCGTCTTCGTCATCGGCCTCGCGCTGACCAGCGGTTCCCTGGCCGCCCTCAACGCGGCGACCAGCTCGCCCGCGCACTCCACCGAGCTGGCGGTGCTGGTGGCGGCCAACCTCGCGGCCACCGTCCTTCGCTTCCTGCTCTTCCGCGCCTGGGTCTTCCCCGAGCGGCGCGACCTGCCCGCCGGTACACCCGCGGAGGCGGCCGTCACCCGGGACGTACCGCCGATGCCGGTACCTCCGGAGCCGCACCCGCACCCGCATCCGCACCCGCACCCGCACATCCACCTCCCTTCGACCGCCGGTTCGCCCCCGCCCCCGGCCCCGGCCCCGCCCCCGGCCCCGACCCCCACTCCGGCCCCGTACGCCACCGACCCCAAGGACTTCCGATGACGACCGATCACGACCGGAGCAGCCGGCAGGCGGGTACGGGACCCTCCTCCTGGGGCCCGCCCCAGGCCGCGCCCCCGACCGGATCTGCGACCGGATCCCCGGCCGCAGATCCGGCCACCCCCCTCGGCGCCGTCGCGACGGCCGAGCACCCCGCGCCGCCGGACGCCGTACCCGGCGCCGGGCCGGGGCAGCCCCTGGCGCGGCGCCTGTGGCGGGGCAGGCCGCAGGACCCGAGCTGGGCACGCCCCGCCCTCCTCGCCCTGCTGCTCGCCACCGCCCTGCTCTACCTCTACGGCCTGAGCGCCTCCGGCTACGCCAACTCCTTCTACTCGGCGGCGGTGCAGGCGGGCAGCGCCTCCTGGAAGGCGTTCTTCTTCGGCTCGCTGGACGCGGGCAACGCCATCACCGTGGACAAACCACCGGCGGCGCTGTGGCCGATGGCGCTGTCGGTACGGCTGTTCGGCCTCAGCTCGTGGGCGATCCTCGTCCCCGAAGCGGTCATGGGGGTGCTCACGGTCGCCGTGGTCCACGCCTCCGTACGCCGTCGGTTCGGGCCCGCCGCCGGTCTGATCGCGGGCGCGGTGCTCGCGCTCACCCCGGTGGCGGCGCTGATGTTCCGCTTCAACAACCCGGACGCGCTGCTCGCGCTGCTGATGGCGCTCACCGTGCACTTCGTGGTCCGCTCCCTGGAGGACGGGCGTACCAAGTGGCTGCTGTGGGCGGGCGTCGCGGTCGGCTTCGCCTTCCTGACCAAGACGCTCCAGGCCTTCCTCGTCCTGCCCGCGCTGGCCCTCGTCTACGGGGTCTGCGTGCCCGTGGCGCTGCGCAAACGGCTGGGGCAGCTCGCCCTCGCGACGGCGGCGGTCGTCGTCTCCGGCGGCTGGTGGGTGGCGATCGTCGAGCTGTGGCCCGCCTCCTCCCGGCCGTACATCGGCGGCTCGCAGAACAACAGCTTCCTGAACCTGACCTTCGGCTACAACGGCCTCGGCCGCATCAACGGCGACGAGACCGGCAGCGTCGGCGGCGGTGGCGGCCCGGGCGGACGCGGCGGCGGCTCGGGCCAGTGGGGCGAGACGGGCTGGGACCGGATGTTCAACTCCGAGATCGGCGGCCAGATCTCCTGGCTGCTGCCGGCCGCGCTGATCCTGCTGGTCGCCGGCCTCGTCCTGACCAGGAAGGCCCGGCGCGCCGACCTCACGCGCGATGCCTTCCTCGCCCGCGGCGCCTTCCTCGCCTGGGGCGGCTCGCTGCTGATGACCCTGGGCGTCTTCAGTTACATGGCGGGCATCTTCCACCAGTACTACACGGTCGCCCTCGCGCCCTACCTCGCCGCCGTGGTCGGCATGGGCGTGACCGCGCTGTGGCGGGAGCGGTCCCGGGCCTGGGTCCCGCTCGCGCTGGCCGCCGCCGTCACGGCGACCGCCGCGTGGGGGTACGTCCTGCTCCACCGCACGCCCTCCTACCTGCCGTGGCTCAGGTGGCTGGTCCTGGTCGGCGGTCTCGCCGCGGCCCTCGGGCTGGTCTTCGTGGCGCGGATCGGCCGGCGGCTCGCCGTCGTCGTGGCCGCCGCGGGCGTCCTGACCTGCCTCGCCGGTCCGACGGCGTACACGCTGAGCACGGTGCGTTCGGCGCACACCGGTTCCATCCCGACGGCCGGTCCGGCGGGCGCGGGCATGCGGGGCTTCGGCGGCCGGGGCGGCCCCGGCATGCGGGGCGGCTTCGGCGGGGGCGGCATGCCGGGCCAGAACCAGCAGAACGGCCAGAACCAGCAGAACGGCCAGACCGGCCAGGGCGGCCAGAACGGTCAGAACGGCAACCGGAACGGCAACGGCTTCCCGGGCGGCGGCACCGGCGGTTTCCCCGGCGGAGGCGGCATGCCCGGCCAGAACGGCCAGGGGCGACAGAACGGCCAGAACGGCAACAGCTTCCCCGGTCCCGGCGCCCGGACGGGCGAAGGCGGTCGTATGGGCGCCGGTGGCGGCATGGGCGGCCTGCTCGACGGGGCCCGCGTCTCCTCGGCGGCCAAGGCGCTGCTGGAGCGCAACGCGTCCGCGTACACGTGGGTCGCCGCCTCCATCGGCTCGCAGAACGCGGCCAGCTACCAGCTCGCCACCGGTGACCCGGTCATGGCGATCGGCGGCTTCAACGGCACCGACCCGTCCCCGACCCTGGCCCAGTTCCAGAAGTACGTGACGCAGGGGCGTGTCCACTACTTCATCGCCGGTGGCGGCATGGGCGGCGGCAGGGGCGGCAGCGGCACCGCCTCCCAGATCACCTCGTGGGTCGAGAAGAACTTCAAGAAGGGCACGGCCGGTTCGGCCACCTTCTACGACCTGACCCAGAAGGCCAGCACCGGCTGACGGCCGTTTCGCGCGGACCCGGAGAGGGGCGGTGGCCGGAGAACGGCCGCCGCCCCTCTCGGCGTACCCGCACGGAAATGTACTTGTACACCGTACGGGAGTAGTTCTACGGTGTATGGCATGTCAACCGCCTCCCCGGATCTGACCGGGGCCCCGAGCCGGCCGCAGCCCCAGGGCCACTCCCAGCGCTGGCTGATCCTGGGCGTCATCTGTCTCGCGCAGCTCACCGTGCTGCTCGACAACACCGTGCTGAACGTCGCGATCCCCTCGCTCACCCGCGAGCTGCACGCGGCCACCTCCGACATCCAGTGGATGATCAACGCCTACTCGCTCGTCCAGTCCGGGCTGCTGCTGACCGCGGGCAGCGCGGCCGACCGCTACGGCCGCAAGAAGATGCTGATCGCGGGACTGGCCCTGTTCGGCACCGGCTCGCTGGCCGCCGGACTCGCCCACTCCACCGGCCAGCTGATCGCGGCCCGCGCGGGCATGGGCGTCGGCGGCGCGCTGCTGCTGACCACCACGCTCGCCGTCGTGATGCAGATCTTCACGCCGGACGAGCACCCCAAGGCCATCGGCATCTGGAGCGCGGTCAGCGCGCTGGGCTTCGCCACCGGCCCGCTGATCGGCGGCTTCGTGCTCGACCACTTCTCGTGGGGCGCGATCTTCCTGATCAACCTGCCGGTCGCGGCGCTGGCCCTGGTCGCGGTCGTCGTCCTCGTCCCCGAGTCCAAGAGCCCCCGGGGCGACCGTCCCGACCTGCTCGGCGCGCTGCTGTCCACGATCGGCATGGCCGCGCTGGTCTACGCGATCATCTCCGGCCCCGCGCACGGCTGGACGTCGGCGCGGGTGCTGGTCACGGCGGCCGTGGCGGTCGTGGTGCTGGCCGCCTTCGCGTTCTACGAGAGCCGGATCCCGTACCCGATGCTCGACATGCACTTCTTCCGGGACCGCCGCTTCACGGGAGCGGTCTCCGGGGCGGTGCTGATCGCCTTCGGCATGGGCGGGTCGCTGTTCCTGCTCACCCAGCACCTGCAGTTCGTGCTCGGCTACGGCCCCCTGGAGGCCGGCCTGCGCACCGCGCCGCTCGCCCTCACCGTCGTGGTCCTCAACTTCTCGGGGCTCGCGGCCAAGGCGACGGTGCGGCTCGGTACGCCGGTGTCGATCCTGCTGGGCATGGTGCTGCTCTCCGGCGGCCTGGTGTCGATCGCCACCCTCGCCGGGCACGGGTACGCCGGTACGCTCCTCGGTCTGCTGCTGATCGGCGCGGGCACCGCGGTCGCCGGTCCGGCCATGGCGCACGCCATCATGAGCGCGATCCCACCGGACAAGGCGGGCGTCGGAGCGGGCGTCAACGGCACCCTGTCGGAGTTCGGCAACGGGCTCGGGGTGGCCGTGCTGGGGGCGGTGCTGACCTCGCGGTTCGCGGCGCTGGTCCCGGTGGCCGCGACCTCCCTGCCCGCCGCGCTGGCCGCCGCGCACGACCCGGCCGAGAAGGGGCGGGTCCTGGACGCCTACTCGTCGGGGCTGTCGACCAGCCAGCTGGTCGGGGCCGTCGCGGTGCTGCTCGGCGGCCTGCTGGCCGCCGCGTTGCTGCGCAGGGCCGAGCGGGCAGACTCGCAGGCGGCGGCTGCCGAGACCGGCGGAGCTTGATCCGTTGGACAGGATCTAGCATGACCGGCGTCGGGAGAACTGAGGAAGGTGCGCCATGGTGAAGGAAGCCGGGGCCAGGGGCGCGGCCCGTACCAGCGTCTGGCTGGCGGGCAAGGAACGCCGGGGCGGGCGCGGGGGCGGACAGCCGTCGGGTCTGGACCGGGACCGGATCACCGAGGCCACGGTGCGGCTGCTGGACGCCGAGGGGCTGGCCAAGTTCTCCATGCGCCGGCTCGCCGCCGAGCTGAACGTCACGGCGATGTCCGTGTACTGGTACGTGGACACCAAGGACGACCTCCTCGAACTCGCCCTCGACGCCGCCTTCGGCGAGTTCCCGCTGCCCGCGCCGGACGCGGACACCGACTGGCGCGAGCAGCTGCGCGGGCTGGCCGCCGCGTACCGGGCGCAGCTGGTGCGCCACCCCTGGCTGTCCCCGCTGGCCGGCCGCTACCTGAACATCGGCCCGAACCACCTGGCCTTCTCGCACACGGTGCAGCGCGTCATCCGCCGCACCGGGCTGCCCGCGCACCGGGTGACGAGCGCCATCTCGGCCGTCTTCCAGTTCGTCTACGGCTACGGCACGATCGAGGGCCAGTTCCTGTCCCGGACAGCGGACAGCGGCATGAGCCCGGACGACTACTACGGGCAGGCGATGCGCTCGGTGCTGGAGCACGGGCCGACGGCGGACTTCCTGCGGGAGTCCAAGGAGCTCATGGACGCCCGCGGCGGTGACACGGTCGCGGAGATGCTCGACCGGGACTTCACCTTCGCGCTGGACCTGCTGATCGCGGGCATCGAGGCCATGGTCGCCCGGGGCTGAGCCCCGCCGTGGCGCCCGCTACTGCTCCTCGGGGGCCGGCCGGGCCGGGAACCCGCCGGTGGCGACCGGGCCCCAACGCTCCGGTGTGACGCGGATGATCGACTTCCCCTGGTCGAGCATCGCCTGCCGGTACTCGTCCCAGTCCGGGTGCTCGCCCGCGATGTTGCGGTAGTACTCCACGAGCGGTTCGACGGAGTCGGGGGCGTCGACGACCTCGGCCGTGCCGTCGATCTGCACCCAGGGCCCGTTCCACTCGTCGCTGAGCACGACGAGGCTCACGCGGGCGTCCCGCTTGGCGTTGCGGGTCTTGGCCCGCTCCGGGTAGGTGGAGACGACGATCCGCCCGGAGTCGTCCACCCCGCAGGTCAGCGGGGAGGCCTGCGGGCCGCCGTCGGCGCGCCGGGTCAGGAGCAGGGCGCGGTGGCGCGGGCGGACGAAGTCGAGGAGTTCCTCGCGCGAGACGCGCGTGTTGGTCGCGATGCTGGGTGCCATGCGGGCAGCCTAGATCGTGCCGGCCGCCGGCGGCGGTCCGGCGGGTGTCCCCCTCGTGCCCTACCACCGGACGGCTCACCCAAGGCCGCGTCCGCCCCGCTCAGCGTCGCAGCGCCTGCTCCGCGTCGTCGTACACGGGCACGTCCCGGCGCACGCCGGTGACCTCGAGGACGCGGCGGGGGATGCCGTACGGGACCGCCGCCACCCGGAGCCGGACGTGCGGGGGCAGCCGGTCGCGTACGTCGATCACGAGACGGGCGCCCTGGGAGTCCATGAAGTCGGTGTGGGTGAGGTCCAGGACCAGCAGGCGCAGCCGCTCGGCGCGGGCGGTCGCGAAGGAGAGCACCCGGGAGCAGAGCGCGGGGGCGTTGGACAGGTCGATCTCCGGTGGCAGGACGAGCAGTGCGCGGGCGGGCGTGTCACGCACCCGGCACGGGCTCGGGAAGTGGGTCATGGCACTCACCTGCAGGTAGGCAGACATCCGTGCGCCCAGGCCCGTCCGCCGGACAGACGCTGGGCGGGGCCGCTTCCTGACCCGTCGTCCTCCATTGCACCACTGCCAAGCGGCGGTTCCCAGAGGCCGGGGCCGAGCGTCGACCAGGCGTAAGACACCTGGAAAGACGAGATAAGGTTCTGTTCGTCCTGTGCTCGCAGTCGGGAATGTGCTGCGGAGCTCTCCTGCGCATGGCCGTGATGCCGTGCATGCCGAAGAGGTTCGTGGTGCCTGCGTCCGACTTTTCTGAATTGCCCCGTTTTCCGGGGGACATCGAGCTGTCCGAAGCCCTGACGGTCGCGGCTCAGCAACTGCACGACACGGACAGCCCGCACAACACCATGCGCACCGCCGTCCGGCTCGCCGTGCACCTGCTGCCAGGCGCCGAGCACGCGGACATCTCGGTGACCGAGCGCGGCGGCCCGCGCCAGGCCGTCGCCTGGAGCGACGACGTCGTCCGCGCCGCCGGTGCCCCGCAGGGCGACGGCCGCGAGCCGACGCCGTACTGGGACGGGCTGTGGCACGCGCCCGTGGTGCGGGTGACCGACAGCGAGACCGAGGAAGGCTGCGCGGCACTGGCCGGTGCGGGACTGCGCTCGGCGCTCGCGCTGCGGCTGCGCGCCGAGAAGCGGCGGCTGACCGTGCTCACGGCCTACTCCGGCAAGCCGCGCGCCTTCGACGCGACGGCGACCCGGGTCGGCCGGCTGTTCACCGCGCACGTGAGTCTCGCCCTGGACTCGGCGACCGTGCGCGAGCAGCTCACCGAGGCGATGCGCACCCGCGACCTGATCGGCCAGGCCACCGGCATCCTCATGGAACGCCTGGACATCGACGCGGCCGAGGCCTTCGACAGCCTCGTGCGCGCCTCGCAGCGGGAGAACGTCAAACTGCGCGACCTGGCCCGCCGCATCGTCGACACGAAGAACGCCACGTGACGACGGGCGGCGGGGGCGGGCCGGGCGCCGGAAACCGTCAGGCCGCGGGCAGGGACTCGCCCTGGACCGCCTGGATGTCCAGTTCCACCCGCAGGGTGGTGCCGATGGCGGCGATGCCCGCCTGGAGGACCTGGTTGTAGTTCATGGCGAAGTCCTCGCGGCGCAGTTCGGTGGTGGCGCGGAAGG